>NZ_JBYVYM010000004.1:0-319095 GCF_058148225.1 Pseudomonas sp. DF5 | reverse complement strand
CGCCCAGGCCCACCCGGATGAAATGGAAAAACTCGGCTTCGCCGCAGGCTCCATGGGACCAAAGGTCCAGGCGGCTTGCGAGTTCGCCCGCCATACTGGAAAGGTCGCGGTGATCGGCTCACTCGCGGACATCGAAGCGATCACCCAGGGCAAGGCCGGCACCCGCATCAGTACAGCGACGCCTGGCATTAGCTATCAATAAAAAGAAACTCCGGGGGCAGGCGTGAGGTCTGCCCTGATTCAATGCCTTTGAAGGAGAGACGCCAATGGCTACGTTCGAACCCGGACACCTGCACATCGAGCGGCATGCGCTGAACAAGGACGATTACAGCTACAACCTGCACATCGAATACAAAATTGCTCAGGATCCCAAGGAAGGCCAAGGCATGCTCTTCACGCTGCGTGGTTCGGTCGAGGGCAAGGAGCTGAATGAAGCGTTTTTTCTGCCCAAGGACCAGGCCTTCGACTTCGCCCGCCATGCCACGCGCATTGCGCAAAAGTACGGCATGCCCAAGACCGCCAACATCGGCGCCATGCACAAGTACTACGACGAAATGTTTGAAGACGTGCGAGCCCAACTCGACGTCAAATCCGGCGACCCGGTAAAACCCGAACACCTGGGATAAAACGGTGAACGCTGAACCTGTGGGAGCGGGCTTGCTCGCGAAAGCGGTCTGACAGCCAACATCGACAGTGACTGACACTCCGCTTTCGCGAGCAAGCCCGCTCCCACAGGTGATCATCGTTGTCATGAAGTCCTGCGCCAGATTTCACCATTGACCCGCCCCAAGGCATACTTGCCAACCTCCGCACTCCAGAACCAAACCGCCCCATGCGCATCCACGTCAGTTTCATCGACCGCGTCGGTATCACCCAGGAAGTCCTGGCCTTGCTCGGTGGGCGCAATCTCAATCTGGATGCGGTGGAAATGGTGCCGCCGAACGTCTACATCGACGCCCCGACCTTGAGCCCGGCCGTGCTCGAAGAGCTGCGCGATGCGCTGTTCAGCGTGCGCGGCGTGCAAGCGGTGACGGTGGTCGACATCCTTCCCGGCCAGCGCCGTCACTTGCAGCTCGATGCGCTGCTCGCCGCCATGACCGACCCGGTGCTGGCCCTGGACAGCGCCGGCAAGGTGCTGCTGGCCAACCCGGCATTGATTGCCCTGTACGGGCGCGAACCGGCAGGTGAAAGCATCAGCGAGCTGTTTGCCGACCCGGCGCTGCTCGACACATTGCTGGAAAACGGTTTCCGCCTGCCGCTGCGCGAGATCACCGTCAACGGCCAAACCCTGCTGCTGGACGCCACGCCGATCACCGACGCTGGCGCCCTGCTGACCCTGTATCAACCGAACCGCATCGGTGAACGCCTCTCGGCGCTGCACCACGACCATGCTGAAGGCTTCGATGCGCTGCTCGGCGAATCCCCGGCGATTCGTACGCTCAAGGCCCGCGCCCAGCGGGTTGCAGCCCTCGATGCGCCGCTGCTGATTCAGGGCGAAACCGGCACCGGTAAAGAACTGGTGGCCCGTGCCTGCCACGCCATCAGCGCCCGCCACAGTTCGCCGTTCCTGGCCTTGAACTGCGCGGCACTGCCGGAAAACCTCGCCGAAAGCGAACTGTTCGGCTACGCCCCCGGCGCCTTCACCGGGGCGCAACGGGGCGGTAAACCGGGGCTGATGGAACTGGCCAACCAGGGCACGGTATTTCTCGACGAAATCGGTGAGATGTCGCCGTACTTGCAGGCGAAATTGCTGCGATTCCTCAACGATGGCAGCTTCCGTCGGGTCGGTGGCGATCGCGAAGTGAAGGTCAACGTGCGAATCCTCAGCGCCACCCACCGCGATCTGGAAAAAATGGTCAGCGAAGGCGCCTTCCGTGAAGACCTGTTCTATCGCCTCAATGTGTTGAATGTCGAAGTTCCGCCGCTGCGCGAGCGAGGCCAGGACATTCTGCTGCTGGCGCGCTACTTCATGCAGCAGGCCTGCGCGCAGATCCAGCGCCCGGTCTGTCGCCTGGCTCCCGGCACCTACCCGGCGCTGCTGGGCAACCGCTGGCCAGGCAACGTGCGGCAATTGCAAAACGTGATCTTCCGCGCCGCAGCGATTTGCGAAAGCAGCCTGGTGGACATCGGCGACCTCGACATCGCCGGCACTTCCGTGGCACGCCAGAGCGACATCGAGGTCGACAGCCTCGAACAGGCCATGGAAGCGTTCGAGAAAGACCTGCTGGAAAAGCTCTACGTCAACTACCCCTCGACCCGCCAACTGGCCAGCCGCCTGCAAACCTCCCACACCGCGATTGCTCATCGGTTGCGTAAGTACGGCATACCCAATAAGCCGTAAGGCTTGTGGCTGAAACACAATCCCCTCAACACCACAAAACCCTGTGGGAGCGGGCTTGCCCGCGATGGCGATATGAAATTCAACATAAATGTTGAATGCGACGGCCTCATCGCGGGCAAGCCCGCTCCCACAGATTCTGCGCGGGTTTTCAAAATCGTTTTCAAAAGCGACCTCCAACTGTACTGAAAGCGCTACAGTGGAACGATATCGATACACCCTGTCCTAATCAGCGCTGCGCAAGGCTTTGATCCACCTAGGCTTTTTTCTTCGGCTTGAGCTGTAGCGATTTCGCTACAGTCGCAGAAATGCAACGACCCGCACAAATATCTAAATCATTGTTTTTAAACAATAAAATAACATTGGCCGCATTTTTGCTTAGTAACCTCCCATAAAGCAGGGTTTTTGCCCCTGCATTCCATCGCGTCCACCAGACGAGTCTGGCCCCCTTAGGAGTTTCCATGAGCGAGTTGCGTTTTACTGAAGATCACGAATGGCTGCGCACCGAAGCTGACGGCACCGTTACGGTCGGCATCACCGCTTTCGCACAGAACGCACTGGGCGACGTGGTTTTCGTACAACTGCCTGAGCTGCAGTCCTACGACAAAGGCGCAGAAGCCGCCACCGTGGAGTCGGTAAAAGCTGCCAGCGGCGTGTACATGCCTCTGGACGGAGAAGTGGTCGAGACCAACCCGGCCCTCGATAGCAGCCCTGAACTGGTCAACGAAGATCCGCTGGGCGAAGGCTGGTTCTTCCGCTTCAAGCCAACCGACGCCTCGGCTGTCGGCCAACTGCTGGATCAAGACGCTTACGACCGTCTGATTGCCCAAGCCTGAGGAGCGCCGACATGACTCAAGTCAATCTGACGACCGCCAACGAATTCATCACCCGCCACATCGGCCCGCGCGCAGGTGATGAGCAAGCCATGCTCAACAGCCTGGGCTTTGATTCCCTGGAAGCCCTGAGCGCCAGCGTGATTCCCGACAGCATCAAAGGCACCAGCATCCTCGGCCTTGAAGACGGCCTGAGCGAAGCCGATGCCCTGGCGTTGATCAAATCCATCGCCGGTAAAAACCAGCTGTTCAAGACTTACATCGGTCAGGGCTACTACGGCACTCACACGCCGTCGCCGATCCTGCGCAACCTGCTGGAAAATCCGGCCTGGTACACCGCCTACACCCCATACCAGCCAGAAATTTCCCAGGGCCGTCTCGAAGCGCTGTTGAACTTCCAGACCCTGATCAGCGACCTGACCGGCCTGCCGATCGCCAACGCCTCGCTGCTGGACGAAGCCACCGCTGCTGCCGAAGCCATGACCTTCTGCAAACGCCTGAGCAAGAACAAAGGCAGCCACGCCTTCTTCGCCTCCGTTCATTGCCACCCGCAAACCCTCGACGTTTTGCGCACCCGTGCCGAGCCTTTGGGCATCGACGTTGTGGTGGGCGACGAGCGTGAACTGACCGACGTGACGCCGTTCTTCGGCGCCTTGTTGCAATACCCGGCCAGCAACGGTGACGTGTTCGACTACCGCGAACTGACCGAGCGCTTCCACGCGGCGAATGCGCTGGTCGCGGTCGCTGCTGACCTGCTGGCCCTGACCGTGCTGACCCCGCCGGGCGAGTTCGGCGCCGACGTGGCCATCGGCAGCGCGCAACGCTTCGGCGTTCCGCTGGGCTTCGGTGGCCCGCACGCAGCGTACTTCTCCACCAAGGATGCGTTCAAGCGCGACATGCCGGGCCGTCTGGTCGGCGTTTCCGTGGACCGTTTCGGCAAGCCGGCCCTGCGCCTGGCCATGCAGACCCGCGAGCAACATATCCGTCGCGAGAAAGCCACCAGCAACATCTGCACCGCCCAGGTTCTGTTGGCCAACATCGCCAGCATGTACGCCGTGTACCACGGCCCGAAAGGCCTGACGCAGATCGCCAATCGCATTCATCACCTGACCGCGATCCTCGCCAAAGGCTTGAGCGCACTGGGCCTGAGCGTCGAGCAAGCCAGCTTCTTCGACACCTTGACGATCAAAACCGGCGCGCAAACGGCGGCCCTGCACGACAAGGCTCATGCGCAGAAGATCAACCTGCGCGTGGTCGATGCTGAGCGTCTGGGTCTGTCCCTCGACGAAACCAGCAGCCAGGCTGACGTCGAAACCCTGTGGAACCTGCTGGCCGACGGCAAGGCACTGCCGGACTTCGCTGCATTGGCCGCTTCGGTCCAAAGCACCCTCCCGGCCGCACTGGTTCGCCAATCGCCAATCCTCAGCCACCCGGTGTTCAACCGTTATCACTCCGAAACCGAGCTGATGCGCTACCTGCGCAAACTGGCGGACAAGGACCTGGCCCTGGATCGCACCATGATCCCGCTGGGTTCCTGCACCATGAAACTCAACGCCGCCAGCGAAATGATCCCGGTGACCTGGGCTGAATTCGGTGCCCTGCACCCGTTCGCTCCGGCCGAGCAAAGCGCCGGTTATCAGCAACTGACCGATGAACTGGAAGCGATGCTCTGCGCCGCCACCGGTTACGACTCGATCTCCCTGCAACCGAACGCCGGTTCCCAGGGTGAATACGCCGGTCTGTTGGCGATCCGTGCCTACCACCAGAGCCGTGGCGAAGACCGTCGCGACATCTGCCTGATCCCGTCGTCCGCCCACGGCACCAACCCGGCCACCGCCAACATGGCCGGCATGCGTGTGGTTGTGACCGCGTGCGATGCCCGCGGCAACGTCGACATCGAAGACCTGCGTGCCAAGGCCATCGAGCACCGCGAACACCTCGCCGCGCTGATGATCACCTACCCGTCGACCCACGGTGTGTTCGAAGAAGGCATCCGTGAAATCTGCGGCATCATTCACGACAACGGCGGCCAGGTGTATATCGATGGCGCGAACATGAACGCCATGGTCGGCCTCTGCGCACCGGGCAAGTTCGGCGGCGACGTATCGCACCTGAACCTGCACAAAACCTTCTGCATCCCACACGGCGGTGGCGGCCCGGGCGTCGGCCCGATTGGCGTCAAGTCGCACCTGACGCCGTTCCTGCCGGGCCACGCCCAGATGAAACGCAAGGAAGGCGCGGTCTGCGCGGCACCGTTCGGCAGCGCGAGCATTCTGCCGATCACCTGGATGTACATTCGTATGATGGGTGGCGCCGGCCTCAAGCGCGCTTCGCAATTGGCGATCCTGAATGCCAACTACATTTCCCGTCGCCTCGAAGAGCACTATCCAGTGCTGTACACCGGCAGCAACGGTCTGGTGGCGCACGAATGCATCCTCGACCTGCGTCCGCTGAAAGACAGCAGCGGCATCAGCGTCGATGACGTGGCCAAGCGCCTGATCGACTTCGGCTTCCACGCCCCGACCATGTCGTTCCCGGTGGCCGGCACGTTGATGATCGAGCCGACCGAGAGCGAATCCAAGGAAGAACTGGACCGCTTCTGCGACGCCATGATCCGCATCCGCGAAGAAATCCGCGCGGTGGAAAACGGCACGCTGGACAAGGATGACAACCCGCTGAAAAACGCCCCGCACACCGCTGCGGAAATCGTCGGCGAGTGGACTCATCCGTACAGCCGCGAGCAAGCCGTTTACCCGGTAGCGTCGCTGATCGAAGCCAAGTACTGGCCACCGGTCGGTCGCGTCGACAACGTGTTTGGCGATCGCAACCTGGTCTGCGCCTGCCCGTCGATCGAAAGCTACGCTTGATCTAAGGGGGGCGAGTTGCTCGCCCCCCTCAAGAACACCGCACTCTCTGTAGGAGCGAGGCTTGCCCGCGAAGGCGATTTCATATTCAGCATTGATGGTGGCTGATACAACGCCTTCGCGGGCAAGCCTCGCTCCTACGGTTTCATCTAACGCCTATAACAAGAAAACCGGAGAACAACCATGTCGTTAAGCGTGTTCGACCTGTTCAAAATTGGTATCGGCCCCTCCAGCTCCCACACCGTCGGCCCGATGCGTGCCGCTGCGCGCTTCGCCGAAGGTCTGCGCCGTGAAGGGCTGCTATCGGCAACCACCTGCGTCAAAGTCGAGCTCTACGGCTCGCTCGGCGCCACCGGCAAAGGCCACGGCAGCGACAAGGCCGTATTGCTGGGCTTGGAAGGCGAACACCCGGACACCGTGGACACCGAAACCGTCACCGCCCGCCTGCAAGAGATTCGCAGCAGCGGTCGCTTGAACCTGCTCGGTGAACACAGCATCGCGTTCAACGAGAAAGAACACCTGGCAATGATTCGTAAACCGTTGGCCTATCACCCCAACGGCATGATCTTTCGCGCGTTCGACGCGGCCGGCCTGCAAGTGCGCAGCCGCGAGTATTACTCGGTCGGTGGCGGGTTCGTGGTCGATGAAGACGCGGCCGGTGCCGATCGCATCGTTGAAGACGCCACACCGCTGACCTTCCCGTTCAAAAGCGCCAAAGACCTGCTTGGTCACTGCAGCACCTACGGTTTATCGATCAGTCAGGTGATGCTGACCAACGAAAGCGCCTGGCGCCCGGAAGCAGAAACCCGCGCCGGCCTGCTGAAGATCTGGCAAGTGATGCAAGACTGCGTCGCCGCCGGTTGCCGCAACGAAGGCATCCTGCCCGGTGGACTGAAGGTCAAACGGCGGGCGGCGGCGCTGCATCGGCAACTGTGCAAAAACCCGGAATCGTCGCTGCGCGATCCACTGTCGGTGCTGGACTGGGTCAACCTGTACGCCCTGGCGGTCAATGAAGAAAACGCCAACGGCGGACGCGTGGTCACTGCGCCCACCAATGGTGCAGCCGGCATCATCCCGGCGGTGCTGCATTACTACATGCGCTTCATCCCCGGAGCCAACGAAGACGGCGTGGTGCGTTTTCTACTGACGGCCGCTGCAATCGGCATTCTGTACAAGGAAAACGCCTCGATCTCCGGCGCCGAAGTCGGCTGTCAGGGTGAAGTCGGCGTTGCCTGTTCCATGGCGGCCGGGGCCTTGTGCGAAGTGCTCGGCGGTACGGTGCAGCAGGTGGAAAACGCGGCCGAAATCGGCATGGAACACAACCTCGGCCTGACCTGCGACCCGATTGGCGGACTGGTGCAAGTGCCTTGCATCGAGCGCAACGCCATGGGTTCGGTCAAGGCCATCAATGCGGTGCGCATGGCCCTGCGTGGCGACGGTCAGCACTTCGTCTCCCTCGACAAGGTCATCCGCACCATGCGCCAGACCGGCGCCGACATGAAAAGCAAATACAAGGAAACCGCCCGTGGCGGTTTGGCGGTCAACATTATCGAGTGCTGATGCGCGCATCTGCACTATTTTCAGGAGCTGTATATGTCCACCGAACAACTGTTGAAGACCCCGTTGCACGCACTGCACCTCGAACTCGGCGCCCGCATGGTGCCGTTCGCCGGTTATGACATGCCGGTGCAATACCCGTTGGGCGTGATGAAAGAACACCAGCACACCCGTGATCAGGCCGGGCTGTTCGATGTGTCGCACATGGGCCAGATCCGCCTGACCGGCGCCAACGCCGCCAAAGCCCTGGAAACCCTGGTACCGGTGGACATCATCGACCTGCCGGTGGGCATGCAGCGCTACGCGATGTTCACCAACGAGGCCGGTGGCATCCTCGACGACCTGATGGTCGCCAACCTCGGTAATGACGAACTGTTCCTGGTGGTCAACGCCGCCTGCAAGGACCAGGACCTGGCGCACCTGCGCAAGCACATCGGCGACCAGTGCACCATTGAACCGCTGTTCGAAGAGCGTGCCCTGCTGGCGTTGCAAGGCCCGGCCGCCGTCACCGTGCTCGCGCGCCTGGCGCCGGAAGTTGCGAAGATGACCTTCATGCAGTTCACCCGCGTGAAACTGTTGGGCGTGGACTGCTTTGTCAGCCGTTCGGGCTACACCGGCGAAGACGGTTACGAAATCTCCGTGCCGGCGGCCAACGCCGAAGCGCTGGCTCGCGCCCTGCTGGCCGAACCGGAAGTCGAGGCCATCGGCCTCGGCGCCCGCGATTCCCTGCGCCTGGAAGCCGGTCTGTGCCTGTACGGCCACGACATGAACACCGAAACCACGCCGATCGAAGCAAGCCTGCTGTGGGCCATCTCCAAGCCTCGACGTGCCGATGGTGCGCGGGCCGGCGGCTTCCCTGGCGCCGAAACCGTGTTCGCCCAACAGCAAACCGGTGTCAGCCGCAAGCGCGTTGGCCTGCTGCCGCAGGAACGTACACCGGTGCGTGAAGGTGCAGAGATCGTCAACGAAGCTGGCGAAATCATCGGCAGCGTTTGCAGCGGCGGCTTCGGTCCGACCTTGGGCGGTCCTTTGGCCATGGGTTACCTCGACAGCGCTTATACCGTTTTGGAAACGCCAGTTTGGGCCATTGTGCGTGGGAAAAAGGTGCCTTTGCTTGTAAGCAAAATGCCATTTGTTCCACAACGCTACTATCGTGGCTGATTGACTGTTTCTATAAGTAACGCGGTTGCGTTAACAGTGCACTAATCTGTAACGCAACCGCCATAAAATAGTGCATGTGTTTCGTTTATGAACGTTACTTATAACAATCGAAAAGCAATGAACAACTCGATCGAATAAGCCCGCACTAGTGACCACTCTAATTGCCATCAACCTGAGGAAATCCGGGCCTTCGCGGGGCTTGTTTTTTCTCCCGTAGTTGGCGTAGAGTTTGTTCACTGTGTTTGCATGGGTCGCTTGGAAATCGTGACCTGGGCAGTAGCCTACAAGTTAGCTACATCCCGTTCGACGTCTTCTTACTCTCCTGCAACCAGCCCCAGTACTCTTTCACGAGAAGGAGACTGTCATTCATTTTTGCGTCAAAGGAAATAAGAAATGTCCCAACGTCAGAGCGGTACCGTCAAGTGGTTTAACGACGAGAAAGGTTTTGGTTTTATCACTCCAGAAAGCGGTCCGGATCTGTTCGTGCATTTCCGCGCTATTCAGGGCAACGGCTTCAAGAGCCTGAAAGAAGGCCAGAAAGTGACGTTCGTTGCTGTGCAAGGCCAGAAAGGCATGCAGGCTGACGAAGTACAAGCAGAAGGCTAATCTTCTGTTACGAAAAAGCCCCTGATGCTGACATCAGGGGCTTTTTTGTGCGCGCAAATCCGTAAAATGGCTTCTTTTTTCCGTTCTGAGGCAGCCATGTCGAAACACCTGCTCAACCCCCAAGGCGACTTTCCCGCCGTCGGCCTGGGTCGTCGCCTGGCAGCGATGTTCTACGACTTCCTGCTGTGCACCGCGCTGCTGATCGTCACCAGCGGCATTTACAAGATGATCCAGATGGCGATCATCGGCGAAGACCGAATGCGCACCCTGACCGAGGCCGGCGCCCTGGACGGTGACCCACTGCTGTCGACGGTGCTGCTGTTCGTCCTGTTCGCCTTCTTCGCCAAGTTCTGGACCTGGTCGGGCCAGACCCTGGGCATGCAGGTGTGGTGCATCCGTGTGCAAAACGCCGACGGCTCATCCATCAGCCTCTGGCAGGCGCTGCTGCGCTTTGTGGTCTCGATCGCGTCCTGGCTTTGCCTCGGGCTGGGGTTCTTCTGGTCGCTGTTCGACAAGCAGAAGCGCGGCTGGCATGACATCTACTCCAACACCCAGCTGGTACGCATTCCAAAGAAGACAAAATAACTGTGGCGAGGGAGCTTGCTCCCGCTGGGGTGCGAAGCGCCCCCAAATGCGGCTGCTGCGCAACCGAACGGGAGCAAGCTCCCTCGCCACAACAGCTCTTGCCACAGTAAGTGTCAGGCGTTGCCGGCCAGCTTCATCCGCGCCGCCTGCGTGAAATCGAGCATGCGCTTCAACGGCCGAATCGCCTGCGGAATCAACGCCGGGTCGACGAAGATCTCGTTGGTCCCCTCCTTCAAGCTCTTCAGCGTGCGTTCAAGGGTGTTCATCGCCATCCACGGGCAATGCGCGCAACTGCGGCAAGCCGCGCCGTTACCGGCCGTTGGCGCTTCGATAAAGACCTTGTCCGGGCACAGCTGCTGCATCTTGTAGAAGATGCCGCGGTCGGTGGCAACGATCAGGGTCTTGTTCGGCAGGCTTTGCGCAGCAGCGATCAGCTGACTGGTGGAACCCACCGCATCGGCCAATTCGATCACGGCGGTCGGCGACTCCGGGTGCACCAGAATGGCCGCGTCCGGGTACAGCGCCTTCATGTCTTCGAGCTGCTTGGCCTTGAACTCTTCGTGAACGATGCAGGCACCGTCCCACAGCAACATGTCTGCGCCGGTCTTGCGCTGGATATAAGTGCCCAAGTGCTTGTCCGGGCCCCAGATAATGGTTTCACCGTTATCCATCAGGCTTTCGACGATTTCCAGCGCGCAACTGGAAGTCACCACCCAATCCGCCCGGGCTTTGACTGCTGCCGAGGTGTTGGCATATACCACCACCGTGCGTTCCGGGTGCTGATCGCAGAACGCCGAGAACTCGTCCACCGGGCAACCCAGGTCCAGCGAGCAGGTCGCTTCCAAGGTTGGCATCAGCACACGTTTTTCAGGGTTGAGGATCTTGGCGGTTTCGCCCATGAATTTCACACCGGCGACCACTACGGTCTTGGCCGGGTGAGCATTGCCGAAGCGGGCCATCTCCAGAGAGTCGGAGACGCAGCCACCGGTTTCTTCGGCCAAGGCCTGAATGACTGGATCGCAATAGAAGTGGGCAACCAGCACCGCGTCCTGAGCTTTGAGCTCGGCTGCGATGGCTGTGCGGTAATAAGCCTCTTCCTCGGCCGTCAGCGGCTTGGGCTGCTTGGCGTCGAGGTGGGCTTGAACCAGAAGGCGTTCGGAAATCTGCGTCATGTTCGCAAGACCTGCAGGCGCTTTCGCGCGAAAGTCGAGTATACACCCGGCTCCGGACCCTTCGGGGTACCGCCGGGAGAGTGAGTATTCATCAGGCACGGACAGCGTTGAAGCTGCGCAAGGCTACAGAATATCCGGTGGATGCAAAAGATGATTCTGACCTGCGTCACGCAGAGCGATCCCGGGCGAGGACAACCTCAAATCGCGGGCAAAAAAAAACCCGGAAATCCTCACTTACGTGGGCCTTCCAGATTTTTTAAAATGGTGGGTCGTGTGGGATTCGAACCTACGACCAATTGGTTAAAAGCCAACTGCTCTACCAACTGAGCTAACGACCCGCTGTGTGGTGGCGCGTATAATACTGATTTTTAAGGACTATTCAACACCTAATTTGAAATAAATCAAAAATAAGGTGTCGGGTCGCTGATTCCGGCCGCTGCAAAGCCTTCTGCACGCAGACGGCAGCTGTCGCATTTGCCGCAAGCACGGCCGTTATCGTCCGCCTGATAGCAGGAAACGGTCAGCCCGTAATCGACGCCAAGCTTCACGCCCGCCTGAACGATCTGCGCCTTGCTCAGGTTCTGCAGGGGCGCCTGGATACGGAAGCCATTCCCTTCTACACCGGCTTTGGTCGCCAGATTAGCCATGCGCTCGAAGGCTTCGATGAACTCGGGACGGCAATCCGGGTAACCGGAATAATCCACCGCGTTTACACCGATAAAGATGTCACGCGCACCCAGCACTTCGGCCCAACCCAACGCCAGGGACAGAAACACCGTGTTGCGCGCCGGCACATAGGTCACCGGAATGCCTTCGCTCGGCGCCTCCGGTACGTCGATGGAACTGTCGGTCAGGGCCGAGCCGCCGATACCGTTCAGGTTCAGGCCGATCACCTTGTGCTCGATCACACCCAAGTCGCGGGCAACACGCTCGGCGGCCTGCAGTTCGGCACGGTGGCGCTGACCGTAATCGAAGCTCATGGTGTAGCAGCTATAGCCTTCGGCACGGGCCATGGCCACGACCGTCGCCGAGTCCAGGCCGCCGGACAGCAGGATGACCGCACGTTTTTCAGCAGTGTTCAGTTGTTCAGTCATTTCAGCGCCCCGGCTCGTCATTCCAAAGATATTTATGCAGCTGCAGTTGCAGACGCACAGGCAGATTGTCCGCCACCACCCAGTCCGCCAGGTCACGCGCATTCAGGTCATGGTGGCTCGGCGAGAACAGGACTTCGCCGGCACGCTCGTTCAAACCGTACTGAATCAGCTTGGACACGGCCCAGTCATAGTCTTCCCGCGAGCAGATGACAAACTTCACCTGATCGTTGGGCGTGAGCAGTTCTATGTTCTCGTAGCGGTTGCGGTGGGCTTCTTTCGAACCCGGGGTTTTCAGGTCGACGACGCGACTGACCCGTGGATCGACCGCCGAGATGTCCAGTGCACCGCTGGTTTCCAGCGACACTTCATAACCGGCGTCACACAACTGCTTGAGCAAGGGAATGGCATTGGGTTGTGCCAGGGGCTCGCCACCCGTGACACAAACGTAGCGCGGGCGAAAACCGGCCACTTGCTCAAGGATGTCGTCGAGCGTGCGAATGGTGCCGCCTGTGAACGCGTAGGCGCTGTCGCAGTATTGGCAACGCAATGGGCAACCGGTCAGGCGCACAAAAACAGTGGGCAGCCCGGCAGTCCGCGTTTCACCCTGCAACGAGTAGAAAACTTCGGTGATTCTCAATGTGTCTTGCATAGTCGCCACGGGCGTAACAGCTAAACAGGCTGTCCGCCTCCGTCAGGCACTTCAAGGAACCCCGCCAACGCGCAGATCCCAAAAAGCGTGTTTCATAAAAAGGGCATGAATTCTAACGAAAAAACCCGCGACAAGCGCGGGTTTCTTCAAAACGGGCTAAACAGGCTTACATGCGCTGCAAGTCCCGTTGCGCCAGCTGAGCGGCGGAAGTGCCCGGATATTGGGACACGACCTGTTGCAGAATGCCTTTGACCCGGTCGGTATGACCGAGACGACGCTCTACATCAGCGAGCTTGTACAGCGAATCAGGCACTTTGGGGTGCTTGGGGTACAACTGCGAAACCTTGGCAAATGCCTGACCTGCACCTTGCAGATCGCCTTTGGCCAGGTTCACTTCACCCAACCAGTACTGGGCGTTGCCCGCGTATTGGCTATTCGGGTATTTGCGCAGGAATGCGGCGAAAGCCTGGCTGGCCTTGTCGAAATCCTTGGCTTTGATCAGGTCGAAGGCTGCATCGTAATACAGTTTTTCCTTCGCCGGATCAGCCGGCTCGCCACCCGCGGCCGGGGCTTGAGCGGCAGCCGCTCCCGCACCTGCGCCGGCTGCTGCACCGGGGGCATTCAAATTGCCACCGGCGGAAGAATTATCAGGAGTCGCGGCTGGTGCAACGCCGGTTCCTATGCGCCGATCAAGATCCTGATATCGCTCCAGGTTCTCTTGCTTCATGCGCGCTACATCGTTTTGCAGAACTTCGATGATGCCTTGTTGGCGCGAGATCTGCTCCTGCATCGATTGCAGTTGGTTGAACAGCTCGCCCTGTGCCGAGACAGGGGCCGAAACCCCTCCCCCGGCATAGGCGCCGTTCGTACCGTAACCCGCAGGCGGATAACTGCTCCCGCTATTGTTATAGCCGGAGTTGTCCTCGACCACAGGAACCGCAGCCCACACCGCAAGCGGTGCGAGACTGAGAGCCAAAACAGTTACAGCACGACGGCACGTTCGCATGACGAATTACTTACGCAGTTCGACGCGACGGTTTTGAGCCCAGGACTGCTCGTCGTTGCCGGTAGCAACTGGACGCTCTTCGCCGTAGGAAACCAGTTCCAGCTGAGCTGGGGAAACACCTTGCAGTACCAGGTAGCGCTGAACGGCTTTCGCACGACGCTCGCCCAGTGCCATGTTGTACTCACGAGTACCACGTTCGTCGGTGTTGCCTTCCAGAACAACGCGAGCGCCGTTTGCTTTCAGGTCTTTGGCGTGAACGTCCAGAGCGCGCATGGCTTCTGGCTTCAGGTCCGAGCTGTCGTATTCGAAGTAGAAGGTGGTGATTGCGCGCAGAGCAGCTTCTTCGCTCAGGGAGCCGTCAACAGCACCAGTGTTAGCGCCGTAACCAGCGTTTGGATCAACAGCGCCTTCACCGGCGTTGTCGCCGCCTTTGGACGAGCAACCTACAGCTACAGCCATGGCCAGAGCCAGCGCAGCAAATTTACCAAACTTCAGCATTTCCATCGTGAAACTCCTAATGAACCCCAGTGTGTTAAGTAAAACGTATAGCGCCGCGTCAGTTCAGGTAAGGGGACCAGGACGGTTCTCTGACTTCGCCTTGTGCGGTAGGAAGCGGGAGCCTCACGCGTCCATTAATGGACACGAGCATCAAGACTCCCCGGCCCTGCTGGCGGGTGGCGTAGATTACCATGGTGCCGTTGGGCGCAACAGTAGGAGACTCGTCCAGAGTGCTATCAGTGAGGATCTTTACACTACCGCGCTGCAAATCCTGGGCCGCCACCTTGAAGTTGGTGAAACCGTCCTGGCGGTGAATCATTACCAGGGTCTTTTCATCGGCCGACAGTTTAGGGTTGGCGTTGTAGTTACCGATGAAGGTCACACGCTCCGCTCCACCACCGCCTGCGCTGGTTTTATAGATCTGAGGCTTGCCGCCACGGTCGGAGGTGAAGTAGATGGTCGAACCATCCTTACCCCAGAACGGTTCGGTGTTGATGCCAGGACCATTGGTGACTCGAGTGATCTGACGCGACCCCAGGTTCATCACGTAGATGTCCGGGTTGCCGTCTTTCGACAATACGAATGCCAGGCGATTGCCATCCGGCGACCAGGCTGGCGCGCCATTCAGGCCTTCGAAGTTGGTGATCTGCTCACGGCGACCGGTGTCGATGTTCTGCATGAAAATGCGCGGACGCTTCTGCTCGAACGACACGTAGGCAATGCGCTTGCCATCCGGTGCGAAACGCGGCGACAGGATTGGCTCGCGCGATTGCAGCAGCGTCACGGCACGGGCACCGTCGTAGTCCGAACGTTGCAGTGTGTAGCGAGTGTTCTTCTCGGAGAAACGCTCGGCCGTCACGTACAGCAGACGCGTCGAGAACGCACCTTTGATACCGGTGAGTTTTTCGAACGACTGGTCGGAGATGTAGTGCGCCATGTCGCGCAGTTGATCGACGCCGCCCGACACGCTGCCGGTCAGCACTTGCTGCTCGGTGGCGACGTTGAACAGTGCGTATTGCACCTGCAGGCGACCGCCCGCCGGAACAATACTGCCGACCATGACGTACTGGGCACCCACCGCCTTGAAGTCACGGTAGATGATTTCGCTGGCCTGGCTTGGCTGGCTGATCATGTTCTGCTTTGGAATTGGCGCGTAGTAACCCGAATTGCGCAGGTCGTTACCGATAATCTCAGCCATGTCGTCCGGCAGCACGCTGCCGCCCTGGAAGCCGAAAGGCACAACGGCAATTGGAGTTGCCTGGGAGCTGCCACTGCTGACCAGGATATTTTTTTCATCTGCCGTGGCCAGTCCTGCAAAGCAGAACATGACTACAAGCAGTCCTCGAAGAAGGTTTCTCACAAGGCTAGATCCTCAGGTGTGAATGTCATCTTGAATGAACGATAGGGTGCGAAATCAGCTGGCTTCAGACCCTGCATTTCGGTCAATCGACCAATATTTTTTACAGCCGCGACTGCAGAACTGTCGAACGGCGCGTCACCGCTGGAATGAGCAACCGAAACACCGGAAATCGTTCCGTCAGGGAGCATGTTGATTTGCAGAATCACCTTCATGCCCTTGCGGGCCGACGGTGGCTGCGCCCAACCTTCAGATGCTCGCGAACGAATCAGATCATCAAAGTTACCCGCGGTTTCATCGCCCTGCTCATCCGCCAAAGCCTGCTGACGCTCGGTCTTATCGGACAGCAAGTCAGCCAGAGCCTGAGCCTTCTTGTCCTCTACCGATTTACGTGCCGCATCCTGCGCTTTCTTCTTCGCGGCATCGGCAGTCGCTTTCTTCTTCGCGTCTTCGGCGATTTTCTTTTTCGCCTCTTCAGCTTCAGCTTTCTTCTTGGCGTCTTCCGCGGCTTTCTTCTTCGCGTCTTCGACGATCTTTTTCTTTGCTTCTTCAGCGGCCGCTTTCTTGGCCTCTTCTTCAGCAGCTTTCTTGGCTTCTTCTTCGGCTTTCTTCTTGGCTATATCAGCCAATTGTTTCTCTTCGGCCTTTTTGGCTTCGGCGGTCTTCTTCGCTTCGTCGGCTTTCTTGGCTTCATCAGCCTTTTTCGCCTCTTCCGCTTTCTTCGACTCGTCGGCCTTCTTGGCTTCTTCGGCCTTTTGAGCCGCCTCTTCTTTCTTTTGTTCCGCAGCCTTCACCGCTTCCTGCTCGACCTTCTTCTGTTCCATCTGCTCGACTTCGGTCTGACGCGCAGCAGATTTCTGCGCCTCACCCGCGATCTTCTGATTGGTCTGGGTGGTCGCCCGACTTTTCGATTTCAGCTGGTACAGGGTTGCCTGGACAATCGGTTTGGCCGGCGGCAGCTCCGGTGTGAAGGCAAAACTGACAAACAGCATGCCGAACACCAGCACGTGCAAGACAATCGCCCAGACACTAGGCCAGAAGTAGCTTTCCGAGGCGGACGGCTCTCGCAGTTGCTGCATCAGGGCGCCTCGGTAATCAAGCCAACATTACCGACCCCGGCTTTCTGCAACCCACCCATCGCGCCCATGACGGAGCCGTAATCGACGGTTTTGTCGCCGCGAATGAACACCTGAGTGCGCTTACCGTTACCGTTGCCGGCGTCGATAATCTTTTTCACGGCGCTGGTCATTTGCGGCAAGGTCATGGCCTTGTCCTGCTGCTTATCGGTGTCGACTTCACTGCCAAGGTTCCAGTAGTAGGTCTTGTCAGCCTTGATCGAAATGGTCAGGACCTGAGTGTTGTTGTCTTGCGGCAAGGCTTCGCTGGAAACCTTGGGCAAATCAACTTTCACGCCCTGATTGAGCATCGGCGCGGTCACCATGAAGATGACCAGCAGTACCAGCATCACGTCGATGTAAGGCACCACGTTCATCTCGGCAACCGGCTTGCGCTTTTTGCGAGCTCGAGCGATTAAAGCCATTGGAAATTACCTGCTTATTCTTCGCTGGTGTGCACTTTGCGGTGCAGGATCGCCTGGAATTCATCGGCGAAGGTGTAGTAGCGGCCCAGCAGGGTTTCGCTGCGGGCAGCAAAACGGTTGTAGGCGATAACGGCCGGGATGGCGGCGAACAGACCGATCGCGGTAGCAATCAGTGCTTCGGCGATACCTGGGGCCACAGTGGCCAGGGTCGCTTGCTGGGCAGTCGCCAGACCACGGAAGGAGTTCATGATGCCCCAGACAGTACCGAACAGACCGATGTACGGGCTGACGGAACCGACGGTGGCGAGGAACGGCAGGCTCTGCTCGAGTTTTTCTTCCTCGCGGGAGATGGCGACGCGCATGGCACGCGCCACGCCTTCCATGACTGCTTCCGGATCAACGCCCGCTTGCTGACGCAGACGGGAGAATTCCTTGAAGCCGGCACGGAAGATCTGCTCGACGCCGGAATCCGGATCAGGGTTGCTGCCAGCCTGACGGTAGAGTTTGGACAAGTCGATACCGGACCAGAAGCGCTCTTCAAAGCTCTCCAGGGCACGTCGACCGGCGCGCAGCAAGTTGCTGCGCTGAAAGATCATGATCCACGAGGTCACCGATGCGGCTACCAGGGTCAGCATTACCAATTGCACCACGACACTGGCATTGCTGACCAGGCTCCACATGGAGGAATGGTCGACGACGTTAGCTTCCACGCTTTATCTCCTGCTTTGAGTGTGTACCCGCGCCGCTCACGTCGGCAAAGGCCGCACGTAGAGTTTCGGGAATGGCCCGGGGTTTCAAACTGTTAGTGCGCACACAGGCCACCAGAAACTGCCCTTCGCAGAGCAGCGCATTATCCGTAGCCCGCCTGACCTGCTGTTTGAAGCGCAGGCTGACCCGGTTCAATTCAATTACTTCAGCGCTTACCAGCAGTTCGTCATCCAGTCGCGCCGGCGCGTGGTAACGCGCTTCGCTGGAATGCACGACGAACAACAGATCCTCCCCTGCCAGCGCCGACTGGGCAAAGCCCAGCTCTCGGAGCCGCTCGGTTCGAGCCCGTTCCATAAACTTGAGGTAATTGACGTAATACACGATGCCGCCGGCATCGGTGTCCTCGTAATAAACGCGACAACGATGTGCGAACGGCTCAAGCCCGTTTTGCGCGCGCATACTCTAGTGCTTACTCCTCAGGTTGCCAATCCGGCCAGGCAACTGTTTTTCATTGATTCGCGGCTTTCTGGCGAAAGTACCGTCCTGGGACAGCACAAACCCCGAATAAATCAGCGCGCAAAGGTGATTAATCGTCCACGGCATCGAGGAACTCGTCTACCACGGGCATCTCGCCCAATCGTGACGGGATGTTTAAGCCAAAGTGCAAATACGCATGCCGGGTCACCACCCGCCCCCGCGGTGTGCGCATGATGTAGCCCTGCTGGATCAGGTACGGTTCCAGCACGTCTTCAATGGTGTGGCGTTCTTCGCTGATCGCAGCGGCCAGACTGTCCACCCCTACCGGCCCACCGTCGAACTTCTCGATCATGGTCAACAGCAGGCGTCGGTCCTGATGATCGAAACCACGCTCATCGACATCCAGCAGGTTCAAGGCCAGATCGGCGATTGGTTTGGTGATGTGGCCCTTGGCACGAACCTCGGCAAAATCCCGGACCCGGCGCAGCAAGCGGTTGGCGATTCGCGGTGTGCCACGGGCACGCCGGGCGATTTCAAAGGCGCCTTCCGGGTCCAGCGGCAAACCGAGAATGTTCGCCGAACGACTGACAATCGTCGCCAGGTCAGCGGTGCTGTAGAACTCCAGGCGCTGGACGATCCCGAAACGGTCGCGCAACGGGTTGGTCAGCATACCGGCACGGGTCGTCGCGCCAACCAGGGTAAACGGTGGCAGATCGAGCTTGATCGAGCGCGCCGCCGGCCCTTCGCCGATCATGATGTCGAGCTGGAAATCTTCCATGGCCGGGTACAGCACTTCTTCGACGATCGGCGACAACCGATGGATCTCGTCGATGAACAGCACGTCATGGGGCTCAAGGTTGGTCAGCAATGCAGCCAGATCACCAGGACGCTCGAGGACCGGCCCCGAGGTGCTTTTGATCGACACGCCCATTTCCTGGGCAATGATGTTGGCCAGGGTGGTTTTACCCAGACCCGGCGGGCCGAAAATCAGGGTGTGATCCAGCGATTCATTGCGCCCGCGCGCGGCCTGGATGAACAACTCCATTTGCTCGCGAACGGTCGGCTGGCCAATGTATTCGGCCAGGCTGACGGGACGAATCGCCCGGTCCTGGACTTCTTCGCGCTCACGGGGGCCACCCGTAGCGGCGATCAGACGATCAGCTTCAATCACTTAGATCATTCCCTTCAGGGCACGACGAATCATGTCTTCACTGCTCAAACCTTTCTCCTTGATCGCGGAAATCGCCTTGCTGGCTTCCTGCGGCTTGTAGCCCAGGGAAATCAGCGCGCTGACCGCGTCATTTTCGGCGGCAGCGACTTGTTGCGCTGGCGCATCCGGCTGGTTCGGCACCAACGCAAACATGCTCGGTACGGTTTCCCAGGCTTTGAAGCGATCCTTGAGTTCCACCAGCAAACGCTCGGCAGTCTTCTTGCCAACACCCGGCACCTTGGTCAGTGCCGAGGTGTCCTGGGACTGCACGCAACGGATCAACTCGTCGACTTCCAGGCTCGACATCAGGGCCAGCGCCAGTTTCGGCCCTACCCCATTGAGACGGATCAGTTCGCGAAAAAAGTCTCGCTCACGCTTGCCGAAGAAGCCATAGAGTAACTGCGCGTCTTCGCGTACGACCAAATGGGTGTGCAGGGTCAGCGGTTCACCGACCGACGGCAAGCGATAAAGCGTGGTCATGGGCACTTCCAGCTCATACCCCAGACCGTTTACATCCAGAATCAGGTGCGGCGGCTGTTTCTCAGCCAAAGTGCCGCGCAAGCGTCCAATCACGTTTCAGATCCTTGAGCGTTGGCCAGATCAGTGCTGGCGACTGACAGAACAAGGGTTTTGCGCCGACAACACAGGCGCAAAACCCTCATTCCACAAAAAATGATTGCTGATGCTATCAGAGACGCAGGCGCCCGCCACGACTGCGTGCCGCGCCCAGGCCATGGGGCAACAGACTGGAACGGGTGTGAGCGTGGCAAATGGCGATGGCCAGGGCATCCGAGGCATCGATTTGCGGCTTGCTGGTCAGTTTCAGCATGTGCATGACCATCATTTGCACTTGTTCTTTATTGGCGGCGCCGGTGCCGACCACGGCCTGCTTGACCTGAGTTGCGGTGTACTCGGCAATTTCCAGGCTCTCTTCGGCGCCGGCGACAATCGCCGCGCCACGGGCCTGCCCCAGTTTCAGCGCAGAGTCGGCATTACGCGCCATGAACACCTTTTCGATGCCCATGGTGACCGGGCCATATGTCTGAATGATTTCACGCACGCCGCGATAGACGATCTGCAAACGCTCATGCAACTCGCCGGCACCGGTGCGGATACAGCCCGATGCCACGTAAACACAACCACGGCCAGTATCGCGAACAATGCCGTAACCGGTGATACGCGAGCCGGGGTCGATACCAAGAATTAAAGTCATAACGCCTGCGAAGCTAGTGCGAATATCTGAGAGTAACCGTAGGAGCTGCCGAAGGCTCGGGCCGCGTTCGGACGATCTTTAAAATAAATAGCTGAAAATCAAAAGATCGCAGGCTTCGCCAGCACCTGCAGGGCTGATGAAGGCTGCGATCTTTATAAAGGCATCAACCGAGCTGTGCGGCCACCGCCTCCGGAATGTCCGCGTTGGAATACACGTTCTGCACGTCATCCAGGTCTTCGAGCATGTCGATCAGCTTGAGAACCTTCTCGGCGCCTTCCAGATCCAGTTCGGCACTGGTGGTCGGCAACATGACGATTTCCGCATCGCTGCCCTTGAAGCCTGCGGCCTCCAAGGCGTTGCGCACGGAATAGAAGCCGGCGAACGAGGTGAACACGTCGATGGAACCGTCTTCGTTGGTCACCACGTCATCGGCGTCGGCTTCCATGGCGGCTTCCATCAGCGCGTCTTCATCAACCCCTGGCGCGAAGGAAATCTGCCCTTTGCGTTCGAACAGATAAGCCACCGAACCGTCGGTACCGAGGTTGCCGCCGCACTTGCTGAACGCATGGCGAACAGCGGCTGCGGTGCGGTTGCGGTTGTCGGTCATGCATTCGACCATCACCGCCACGCCGCCCGGGCCATAGCCTTCGTAGGTCAGCTCGACCATGTCATCGGTATCGGCAGCGCCGGCACCTCGGGCCACCGCGCGGTCGATGATGTCACGGCTCATGTTCGCACCCAGCGCTTTATCCAGCGCCAGGCGCAGACGCGGGTTGGAGCCCGGATCAGCGCCGCCCTGACGGGCAGCGACCGTCAGTTCACGAATCCACTTGGTGAAAATCTTGCCCTTCTTGGCATCCTGACGTTCTTTGCGGTGCTTGATGTTCGCCCACTTGGAATGACCCGCCATAACTCGCTCCGAATTTCTCTTTGAAACATCGCCCGCCACACAGGAAGTGTCGGCCAGCAACAAAAAAATCTCGACCTAAAGAAAAGGCGCATCCCACAGGATGCGCCTTTGCGGTCAGCCTTACTCTGCCTTTGGCGTTTCGCGCAGACGAATGTGCAGCTCACGCAACGCCTTGGCATCTACCACACCCGGAGCCTGCGTCATCACGTCCGCAGCACTCTGGGTTTTCGGGAAGGCGATCACTTCACGAATCGACTGGGCGCCAGTCATCAGCATCACCAGACGGTCCAGACCGAAGGCCAGACCACCGTGCGGCGGTGCGCC
This sequence comes from Pseudomonas sp. DF5, assembly GCF_058148225.1. NCBI lineage: Bacteria > Pseudomonadati > Pseudomonadota > Gammaproteobacteria > Pseudomonadales > Pseudomonadaceae > Pseudomonas > Pseudomonas sp. DF5. The sequence goes on along the minus strand of NZ_JBYVYM010000004.1, from coordinate 296,993 downwards.
GTACTTCAGGGCGTCGAGCAGGAAGCCGAATTTCTCTTCCTGTTCCGCTTCGTTGATACCCAACAGACGGAACACCGACTGTTGCATTTCCTTGCGGTGGATACGGATCGAACCGCCACCCAGCTCGGTGCCGTTCAGAACCATGTCGTAGGCACGGGACAAAGCGCCGGCCGGGTTGGCTTCCAGCTCTTCAGGAGTGCACTTCGGCGCGGTGAACGGGTGGTGCAAGGCGCTGAAGCTGCCGTCGTCATTCTCTTCGAACATCGGGAAGTCGACGACCCACATTGGTGCCCACTTGCAGGTCAGCAGCTCGAGGTCATGGCCCAGCTTGATCCGCAGCGCGCCCAGGGCTTCGCTGACGATCTTGGCTTTGTCGGCGCCGAAGAACACGATGTCGCCATCGACTGCACCGACGCGATCGAGGATCACGTTCAGGTTGGCTTCCGGGATGTTTTTCACGATCGGCGACTGCAGACCTTCAACACCGGCAGCACGCTCGTTGACCTTGATGTACGCCAGGCCCTTGGCACCGTAGATGCCGACGAACTTGGTGTAATCGTCGATCTGCTTGCGCGGCATGCTCGCCCCGCCTGGAACGCGCAAGGCGGCGATACGGCATTTAGGGTCGTTGGCCGGGCCGCTGAACACCTTGAAATCGACTTCCTTGAGCTGATCGGCAACGTCCACCAGTTCCAGCGGGTTGCGCAGGTCTGGCTTGTCGGAACCGTAGCGGCGCATGGCCTCTTCGAAGGTCATGTGCGGGAATTCGCCGAATTCCAGACCCAGCACTTCCTTGAACAGGTTGCGGATCATGCCTTCGGTCAGGCCCATGATGTCTTTTTCATCGAGGAAGCTGGTCTCGATGTCGATCTGAGTGAATTCCGGCTGGCGATCAGCCCGCAGGTCTTCGTCGCGGAAACACTTGGCGATCTGGTAGTAGCGATCGAAGCCGGCCACCATCAGCAGTTGCTTGAACAGCTGCGGCGATTGCGGCAAGGCGAAAAACGAACCGGCGTGAGTACGGCTCGGCACCAGATAGTCACGCGCGCCTTCCGGCGTCGCACGGGTCAGGATCGGCGTCTCGACGTCGAGGAAACCGTTCTCGTCCAGATAACGGCGGATGCTGGTGGTCATGCGCGAACGCAGACGCAGCTTCTCGGCCATTTCAGGGCGACGCAGATCAAGGAAGCGATAACGCAGGCGGGTTTCTTCGCCAACGTCGGAGAACTCGTTCAGCGGGAACGGCGGGGTTTCCGATTCGTTCAGCACTTCCAGTTCGTAGCCCAGGACCTCGATCATGCCCGACGCCATGTTGGCGTTGGTTGCACCGGCCGGACGCAGGCGAACCTTGCCGGTGATCTTCACGACGTACTCGCTGCGCACGCGATCGGCGGCGGCGAAGCTCTCGGCACGGTCCGGATCGAACACCACTTGGGCCAGACCGTCACGATCACGGATATCGAGGAAAATCACCCCGCCATGGTCACGGCGACGGTGAACCCATCCGCAAAGGGTAATTTCCTGGCCTTCCAGGCTTTCGTTCAGTTGGCCGCAATAATGGCTGCGCATCATGGTAGTGGTTTCACTTCTCGTAATTCGAAATTCGGGTGGAGGTCTTGCCGCACCACCGCACTTGAATAAGGTGCCAGATGATGCAAGAGCTCACGCGTGTCGTTCAACCCGGGCGCTAGACCCTAGTCAGCTTTGTCGCCACCGGCCAGATTTTTCTTGGAACCGGTCTTGAAGTCGGTTTCGTACCAGCCGGTGCCACTGAGGCGGAAACCGGGCATGGACAGCATCTTTTTAAGCTCTGGCGCCTGGCAGGCAGGGCAGTCGACCAGCGGTGCTGCGCTGATCTTTTGAATGGCTTCCAACTGATGACCACAGGAAGCACATTGGTAATCGTACATCGGCATGGGGGTTGTCTCGGCGATCAGATTGCTACCGCGCATGCAGGGCTTTGCGGCAAAGAGCGGGATTATATCCATTAAATGCAGCCTGTGCAGCCGTAAGACTGCACAGACCGACACTCGACTCATTCAACTGCTCTCGCTAAGCCATGACGGCGCAATTGCCCTCCTTCAGGCTGTGCACGACGCAGACAACCCGCACCAGCCCGGTGAAGTTTTTCACCCCGCCATGGCGCAAGTGCACCTCGCGATCCACATGGGACAGCAGCGCACTGACCGAGCAGCAATTAACCTTGGCCATGTCGCCCAAAATATCCCAATAGACCTGCTCAAGCCGCAAACAGGTGGCAAAGCCATTCAAACGCACTGACCGGGACAAGGGCTGGGCCAGCCCCATATCGAATTCGCTGACAAGTGAATCAATCCTTATATCCTTGAGCGGACCGTTCCTCCCCTCGCCTTGTCTGTCTTCATGAACCATACCGTTGACACTCCTTTGTCATCCTTGCTGCCTGTAAAGGCCATATTCCGTTTCCTTATAAAAGCGCAGGCGCACCGGTATATCCAGATGACTTTATGACCATCAACGTAGGATAAGCCAACAACGGAGGAGCGATCATGGAGCTCGTCCTAGGCCGGATGATCTCCTACGAGAACTGACGCAACGTCACTCAACGAAAAGGCGAAAGATCCGAGAAACACAGCGCGCGAAAAACACTCAGCGGCGCCATCCGCACAGCATGCCAATGGAAGCGCCGCCGGACCGCCTGATTTGAGTAGCCGCAGGCTTTGCTGTTAAATAGGCAGTGTGTCGCTACCGCCTATTTTCCGGGGGCTGCGCATAGGCTGATATCAGGTACGTGCCCAACGCCTCTTATTGTTCTGAAGCGAACCGTGCTCTATCAGCTCTTCCTTGTGATCCGTCTTAACGTGAGTTAATCAAAATGTTGAAAATCGTCCACCTGCTAATGGGCGCAGCAGCCCTGCTGCTGTCCTTCATCCCTAGCCTGCGATCCGAAGCGGTACCTTACCTGCAACAACCCGATGCGCTGTACCTGGCCTTTTTCGGCCTGCTCAACCTCACCCTCGCTCCTGTTATCCCTTACTGGAACAAAGGGCCGCGTCATCAATTGCAAAACCTGGTCAGCGCCTTGCTGGTTCTGGCTGTCGTACTGCAAACCCTGACGCTGATCGCCCCGATGCCTGTCATCGCCGGTCAACCTGCCGTTCTGTTCAGCCTGGTCGCTGCCCTGATCGCCGTATTCCTGCACTTGGCCATCAGTTTCTACAAATCTTCACCGGCCGCCGCCGCGCCAAGCTATGACATGAGCAACCGCGATACTGGCACCGTCAAATGGTTCAACACCTCCAAAGGCTTCGGCTTTATTTCCCGCGACTCCGGCGATGATATTTTCGTGCATTTCCGGGCGATTCGCGGTGAAGGCCACCGCGTTCTGGTGGAAGGCCAGCGCGTGGAGTTCTCCGTCATGAATCGTGACAAAGGCCTGCAAGCCGAAGATGTGATCGCCGCACTGCCGCGCCGCTGATTCAAGGCTAAAAAAAACCGCGAACAGCTTGGCTGTTCGCGGTTTTTTATTGCCTGTTTCTTAGTAATGAGGCGGTGGCGCCTCTTCTTCTTCAAGCGTCGCAAACTGGCCGGCCATTTCCTCCTGCCGCTTGAGCAACGCCGATATTTGCAATTGCAGACGCTCGACCATCCGCTGCTGCGCCACCAGCACATCATTCAATGCCTGGATGGTGTCATCCTGAAATGCCAGTCGGCTTTCCAGATCGGTAACGCGTTCGCCCAGGCTCATAATTCAGCCCTCCAGAAACTTGAAATCATCGGTCAACACCAGACGCAGTCGCTCGCGAATCGTCGCGATCTGTTCTGGGCTGTATGGTTTGGCCTCCTGTTTTCCCCAAACCGGGGCTGGCCAGGCGGCATCCTCACGCTTGCGCACAATCACATGCATGTGCAACTGACTGACGACGTTACCCAAGGCCGCGACGTTCAACTTGTCCGCGTCGAACGAATCCTTGAGGATTTCCGCCAGCTCAGTCGTTTCCCGCCACAGCTGCTGTTGATCTGCGCCATCCAGCTGAAATATTTCACTGATATCCTCGCGGCGTGGCACGAGGATGAACCAGGGGTAATTCGAATCATTGGACAGCAGTAACCGGCAGAGCGGGAAATCGCCGATTGGCAACGTGTCTTGTTGAAGTCGTGGATCTAAAGCGAACACAGCGCACACTCCCCTCTGGTCATCTTTTTTCAGCTTAGCGCCCCCACCGAAAGACGGCGCACCAAGCGACAGGACGGCAGCATACCTGCGAACGCCACGCGCTTCACGATGAACCGCCGCCGGCACCGTCCTGCGGGCGCTCCGAGATGCGCCACTTTGATTCGGGACGCACCATGACAGAACCGGTCGTCACAAAAAAAACATCGAACACCTCATAAACAACGCACTGTTCGAACCCACGGCGAAGGCAAAATGTGTGAATTCAGTACAAGAAATAAAATTTTTTGCACCAAAACCGTACAACGCGTCTACGCTCAGTGCGTCAGCATCCGCCAATTACTCACTGGCGGGGTGAACCGGTAACGCTTTTGGTTGTCACCCCCGCAGCTTCGATGTGGTAACCACGATGCAAAGCATGGCGTCAAGCCCACATAAAATGAGCTTGAACCCCCCGGTTTTATGAGGTTTTTACGGCAATAGGCAGGCTTTTGGAAAAAAACAGCAACAGAATTCCGATTTGTGCACGCTTGTTGCATCAACACCCGTATCGTCTATAAGCGCTCCGCTGGAAGTGGAAGCCTGAAGACCAATAAAAACAGTGGCAGGATTGCCCGATGGAGATTCAAGTGCAGGACAAGGGACTCTTTTTTACCGATGCTCAAGCCCTGGAAAACAGCGCTGAAGTTGTCAGTCCGATTGTGTCGGGATTGTGAATTTGCGACATTGATCAAGCCATTTGCGACAGGGTCGTAAAGAAGCTGAAAGGTTAGATGCGCAAGTATCGCCAATAGGGTCGGCGTGATATAAGTTTGCGCCGACACAAAAAGAAAGAGCCGCCCAGATAATAAAACAGGTGGGACGGCAGTACTCTTCTAAAAACCAAAGGAGCAAATCACGATGCGCGTGATGAAGTGGAGCATGATCGCACTGGCAGTTGCAGCAGCAGCCAGTACTCAATTGGCTACGGCCGCACCTTTCGTAAGTGACCAGGCTGACGCCAAAGGTTTTGTTGAAGATAGCAAGCTCGACTTGCTGGTTCGCAACTACTACTACAACCGTAACAAGAAAGACGGCGCCGACGATGACAAAGACTGGACCCAGGGCATCCAGGGCATGTACAGCTCGGGCTACACCCAAGGTCTGATCGGTGTTGGCGTTGAAGCTTGGGGCCAACTGGCCATTAAGCTGGACGGTTCCGACAAATATGGTGGTACCGGCAACATGCCCGTGGGCAGTGATGGCGAGGTCGAAAACAACCAGGGCAAAGCCGGCGCTGCCGCCAAGTTCCGCATCTCCAAGACCGAGCTGAAAATCGGCGACATGCAGCCAAGCACTGCCCCGGTGTTCGCTGTTGGCGGCTCCCGCATCCTTCACCAAACTGCCAGCGGTATCCAACTGCAGAGCAGCGAAGTCAAAGACCTTGACCTCGAAGGCGGTCACTTCTACTCGGCGACCAGCCAGGACAGCAACGCCCGTGACGGTGACCTGTGGGCTAACTACGCTGGCGTGAAAGCCAACTCCATCGACTACCTCGGTGGCAAGTACGGCATTACCCCAGACCTGAGCGTGTCGCTCTACGGTGCCAAGCTCGAAGACATCTGGAACCAATACTACGCCAACGCGAACTACACCCTCGCATTGGGTGGCGACAACTCGATCAACTTCGACGGTAACATCTACAACACCAGGGACACCGGTAGCGCTAAAGCAGGCGAAATCAATAACACCGCCTACTCGCTGGCCGCTGCTTACTCGTTCCTGAAAGCGCACACCGTCACCGTGGGCTTCCAGAAAGTGAATGGCGATACTCCGTTCGACTATGTCGGCGTGGGTAAAAACAACCGCGGTGGCGACTCGATCTTCCTCGCCAACTCCATCCAGTACTCTGACTTCAACGCCCCTGGCGAGAAATCGGTACAAGTCCGTTATGACCTGAAAATGGCCGAATACGGCGTACCTGGTCTGAGCTTCATGACCCGTTACGTGAAAGGTTGGGACATCGACGGTACCAACACTCCGGCGGGCAGTGCCTACACCGGCTTCTACGGTGAAGATGGCAAACACCACGAAACCAACGTCGAAGCCAAGTACGTCGTTCAATCCGGCCCGGCCAAGGATCTGTCCTTCCGTATTCGTCAAGCATGGCATCGCGCCAACCATGACGACTCGTTTGAAGGTAATATCGACGAGTTCCGCCTGATCGTCGACTACCCGATTTCGGTTCTGTAATTGCCGAAAGCCAGTTCGCGGTAATCAAAAAAAGGCCCATCTTCAGATGGGCCTTTTTTATTGGCTACAGTACTTATGGTCTTGCAAGATGCCTGACCAAACGGTCAGACATTAGTTGAAAGACAGATCATTAAACCGTTGCCGATTCCTGCACCACGCGAATAACCCGCTGCGGAAATGGAATATCGATACCGGCATTCTTCAAACGATCACGCGATTGCTCGTTAAACATGAACATCACATTCCAATAGTCGGCAGTCTTCACCCACACCCGCAGAGAAACAGTGATCGAACTGTCACCCAGCAAGGAAATCACCGCTTCCGGTGCCGGATCAGCCAATACTCGCGGATCCTTGGCCAGTTCCAGCAACACTTCACGGGCCTTTTGCAAGTCCGCTTCGTAAGCCACACCTACATCAAACACAACCTTGCGGGTCGGCTGACGGTTAGTGTTGGTGATAATGCCGTTCGACAGATTACCGTTAGGCACGATGATGGTTTTGTTATCGCCAGTGCGCAGTACGGTGTGGAAGATCTGGATGCTGTCGACAGTACCGGCAACACCTTGGGCTTCGATCCAGTCACCGATACGGAACGGACGGAACAACAGAATCAGCACGCCGCCGGCGAAGTTCGCCAGGCTGCCCTGCAACGCCAGACCGATGGCAAGGCCAGCCGCACCGATGGCCGCGACGAAGGAGGTGGTTTCCACACCGATCATCGACGCCACGCTGACGATCAGCAGCACCTTGAGGATGATGTTCGCCAGGCTGCTGATGAAACCTTGCAGCGCCAGGTCGGCGTTGCGCAATGCCAACAGGCCGCCCAGTTTTTGCGTGACTTTGTTGATCAGCCACCAGCCAATGGCCAGGGTGATCACCGCCAGCAACACGCGGCTGCCGTATTCCATGATCATCGGAATCCAGGCTTGAGACGCCTTGACCAGGTTGTCCACTTCAGCATTCAAATCCATCTTTTTTCTCCTGATTTCCGGCTACCCGGCACGCAAAAATGAGCGGCAGAAAGACCCGCCGGGTTAAACACAATCGAGGTGGGAGCGGGCTTGCTCGCGAAAGAGGTGTGTCATTCAACAGTGATGTCGACTGATACGCCCTCTTCGCGAGCAAGCCCGCTCCCACAAGGTTCCCGCTTGAAAGATCAGTCGCGGAAGTTGTTGAACTGCAGCGGCATGTCGAAAGTTTTGGCGCGCAGGGCGGCGATGGCTTCCTGCAGATCGTCACGCTTTTTACCGGTAATACGCACCTGCTCGCCTTGAATGGCAGCCTGGACCTTGAGCTTGGCATCTTTGACGTGGGCGACGATTTTCTTCGCCAGCTCTTTGTCGATGCCTTCTTTGAGGACCGCTTCCTGCTTCATCAGCTTGCCCGACGCATAGGCATCCTTGACTTCAAGGCATTGCACGTCGATCTTGCGCTTGACCAGGGCCAGCTTGAGGATCTCGATCATCGCTTCGAGCTGGAAATCGGCTTCAGCGGTCAGGTTGACGGTCAGGTCTTTTTCCTTGAACTCGAAGCTGCCCTTGCCTTTCAAGTCATAACGACGATCGAGTTCCTTGACGGCGTTCTCGACCGCGTTGGTGACTTCGTGTTTGTCCAGTTCGGATACCACGTCGAACGACGGCATGTAATTTCTCCAATAAAAAGGCGCGCTCGATAACGATGGAGCGCGCTTGGCTTGCGGTTAAAATCGGGCTCATTATAACGGGTCTTTTCCAACCGATACTGCGAGCCTCACATGCCAGCCTCAAACCGAGCAAAAAGCTGATGTCTACCCCTTGGCATGTTCTGGGCGCCGGCAGCCTCGGCACGTTGTGGGCCACCCGTCTGGCACGGGCCTCAGTGCCGGTCAGGCTGATCGTACGAGACGCGGCACGCCTGCAGGCCTATCAGGCGGCGGGCGGGCTGACGCTGGTCGAACACGGCGAAACGCAGCTGTACCCGATACCCGGCGAAACAGCCGACAGCGACGAGCCGATCAGCCGCCTGCTGGTGGCCTGCAAAGCCTACGACGCTGTAACGGCTGTGGCCCGACTTGCCCACCGCCTGACCCCGGACGCCGAACTGATCCTGTTGCAAAACGGCCTCGGCAGCCAGGACGCCGTTGCCGCGCAAGTCCCGCATGCCCGCTGCATCTTCGCCTCCAGCACCGAAGGCGCGTTTCGCGATGGCGACTGGCGAGTGGTGTTTGCCGGCCATGGTTACACCTGGCTGGGTGATGTCGGTCATCCAGTGGCCCCCTTCTGGCTGGAGGACTTGAGCGACGCTGACATTCCCCACGAGTGGAGCACAGATATCCTCACCAGGCTGTGGCGCAAACTGGCGCTCAATTGTGCGATCAACCCGTTGACCGTCCTGCACGAATGCCGCAACGGCGGTTTGCAGCAACATCAGTGCGAAGTGGCCACCCTGTGCGCCGAACTCACCGAACTGCTGGAGCGCTGCGGCCAGCCGGCAGCGGCTGAAAACCTCCAGGAGGAAGTCGAACGGGTGATCAAGGCCACCGCGACCAATTACTCCTCGATGTATCAGGATGTCGCCAATCAGCGCCGCACCGAAATCAGCTACCTGCTGGGCCATGCCTGCAAAGTTGCGTCGCGACATCAGTTGAACCTGCCTCACCTCAATCAATTGCAGCAGCGCTTGATCGCTCATCTGCACAGCCTTGGATTGCCCAGCGACTGAGCAGCGGCTACGCTGGCCACTTGTTCCTTTTCAGCGATAAACCTGATGCCATTGCGCCAGCGCCTTGAAAACCTTCCAGTCGGCCAGAAATTGCTGGCCGCCCTGCTGGTGCTGTTGACCACCGTTTTGCTGGTCGCCAACCTGACCTTTATCAGTGCCGCGTATTACATCTCCCAGGAAAGCATGGCCCCCCAGGCCCTGCAGACCATCGGCCGACTGGTGTCCAACCCGAGCCTGGTGTCCGACGCCCTGAAGTCACCACAAAATGCCGAACGCCTGCTCAACGAACTCAACAGTTATTCACCACTGCGTGCGGCAGCCCTTTACGACGGCACGGGTACGCGTCTGGCGCAGCTGCAACACGGCGACACGCTGAACCTGCCAGAACACTACCGGCACCTCGAAGCCTGGCAAGCCACGGAGTTTCGCAGCAATCAAGTGATCACCCTGCCCCGCCCCGGCACCGCACCCGGGCATCTGCTACTGGTGGCCAGCAGCGAATTGCCGATGGCGTTCTACACGGGCACCCTGACCGCCAGCCTGGGGATTCTGATCTTCAGCGTGCTGTTGTGGCTGGTGATCGCCCGGCAGATCAAACGCCTGATTACCCAACCGATCCACCAGCTCGAAGAGCTGTCCCGGCAAGTCACTCGGGAAGAGAACTACGCCCTGCGCGCCTCTCGCGGCAACCACGATGAAATCGGCAGCCTCGCCGAAGCGTTCAACACCATGCTTTCTCGCATTGAGGCCCGCGAACAGCAACTCAAACGTGCCCGCGACGATTCCCAGGCGGCTTACGACCAGGCCCAGGGGCTGGCCGAAGAAACCCGTCACACCAACCGCAAGCTGGAGCTGGAAGTTCAGGTGCGGAGCAAGATCGAGAAAAAACTCACCGGTTTCCAGAACTACCTCAACAGCATCATCGACTCGATGCCATCAGCCCTGATCGCCCTTGATGAACAGCTCTACGTGACCCAATGGAATCAGGAGGCCAGCGCCCTGTCCGGAACCCCTCTGGACGAAGCCTTGAACCAGCCGATCTTCCTCGCCTTCGAACCGCTCAAGCCATTCCTGCCGCAGCTCAAGCAAACTGTCGAGCAGCACACGGTGGCCAAGATCGAACGCGTCACCTGGCTCAAGGACGACGAACCCCGGCATTACGCCCTGACGTTCTATCCGTTGATGGGCGGTGCCGGACGCGGCGTGGTGATCCGGATCGACGACATCACCCAGCGCCTGTCCCTGGAAGAAATGATGGTGCAGTCGGAAAAAATGCTCTCGGTCGGCGGCCTCGCCGCCGGCATGGCCCACGAGATCAATAACCCGCTGGGCGCGATCCTGCACAACGTGCAGAACATTCGTCGACGCCTGTCCCCCGACCTGCCGAAGAACCTCGAGCAGGCCGAGCAAATGGGCATCGAACTGGAAACGGTCAATAAGTACCTGAAAGCCCGCGAAGTGCCGCAGCTGCTCGACGGCATTCAACAGGCCGGGGCACGGGCGGCGAAGATCGTGACCCACATGCTCAGCTTCAGCCGCCGCAGCACTCGACAAATGGCGCCATGCGACCTGCCGGCGCTGATCGATCAAGCGGTGGAAATCGCCGGCAACGACTTCGACCTGGCCATCGGCTTCGACTTCAAGGGCCAGGCGATCATTCGACAATTCGATCCGGCGCTGGGCCCGGTGCCCGGCACCGCCAACGAACTGGAACAGGTGTTGCTCAACCTGCTGAAAAACGCCGCGCAAGCCATTCACCAGCGCACGGACGACCGCGAGCCGGGGCGGATCATCCTGCGTACGAAACTGAATCCGCCGTGGGCGGAAATCCAGGTCGAAGACAACGGTATCGGTATGACCGAGAGTGTGCGCAAGCGCACGTTCGAGCCGTTCTTCACCACTAAGGAAATCGGTCAGGGCACCGGTCTTGGGCTCTCGGTCTCGTATTTCATCATCACCAACAACCACAAGGGCCAGATGGAAGTGCAATCGACGCCGGGCCAAGGCACTTGCTTCACCTTGCGCCTGCCTTTGTCGGGCACTCCGGTGGCCGCTCAAGAACTCAATCAGGTGTCGAGGTAACCATGGGCTTTCGCTTGTCGAAGATTTACACCCGTACTGGCGACAAAGGCGAAACCGGGCTTGGCGACGGTCGCCGGGTGCCCAAGGACCATCCACGGATCGAGGCCATCGGCGAAGTCGATACGCTGAACAGCCAGGTGGGCGTGCTGTTGGCCGGGTTGGCGGCGCAAAGTGGCGAGTTTCCCGGGCTTGGCGAAGTGATCGAGGTATTGGCGCCCTGCCAGCATCGGTTGTTCGACCTCGGTGGCGAACTGGCGATGCCGGCGTATCAGGCGCTGAACGCAGCAGAAATCGAACGCCTGGAAGCGGCGATCGATGTGTGGAATGAAGAGTTGGGGCCACTGGAGAATTTCATTCTGCCCGGCGGCTCGGCGCTGATTGCCCAGGCCCACGTATGCCGCAGCCTGGCGCGCAGTGCCGAGCGGCGCTGCCAGCATTTGAATGCGATCGAGCCGCTGGCCGGGGTTGGCCTGGCGTATATCAATCGGTTATCGGATTTGTTGTTCGTGGCGGCACGGTTGATTGCCAAGCGCCAGGGGGTTGCCGAGATTTTGTGGCAGCCGGCAACCAAACCCGGGGTTTAGTCGGCGTACTTGAGGACGCCTTCGCGGGCAAGCCTCGCTCCTACAAGTGGAGTGATCTGTAGGAGCGAGGCTTGCCCGCGAAGAGGCCAGTAGCCTCAACGCAGAATCAAGCCTCAGGCCAGAACGCCCGAATCCCCGCCACACCTTGCGCGCCCGCTTCCCAGGCTTTCTGCCGCTCTACCGGGCCAACCCCACCCAACAAGAACACCGGTTTGCTGAAGCCTTCGATCAAAGTCGAAGCCTGCTCCCAACCCAATGGCAGCGCATCCGGGTGCGTCTGCGTCGGCTGTACCGGCGACAGGGTCACAAAGTCCACGCCCATCTGCTCGGCCAGCGCCAGTTCTTCAGCGTTGTGACAGGACGCCGCCAACCAGCGCGACGCCGGCAGCGGTCGCCCGGCCTCCGCGTACTTGCGCAACTGCGCGGCCGTGATGTGCCAACCGGCTGACGGGAAATCCCCCAGCCATTCAAACGGCCCCTTGATCATCAACTGCGCCTTGCCGGCACACAACCCCGCCGCGTCTACCGCCAGATCGCGGTACTGCGGGTCGTAGCCGTTGGGCGCGCGCAACTGAATCAGCTTGATACCGCCAGCAATGGCTTTCTGGATACCGCGCAGCAAGGCCGGGGTTTCCAGGCCGTCCGGGGTGATCAGATATTCGCCAGGTAAGCGTGCAGCGGCGACGATCGGCTGGTTGGCGGCCGGGAACTCGTAGTCCAACAGCTCCCGAGCGGTCACCCAGGCCAAAGGTTGACCTTCGGCGCCATGGGGTTCGCCGGTAAACGCCGAGACTTCCCAGACATCCAGCAACACCTGCTTGTCCGGGTAGTCGTGGCGAACCTTGATCAACGGTCGCGCGGTATTGACCACAATGCCCAACTCTTCGTGAAGCTCGCGGGCCAGGGCGGTTTCGACGGATTCGTTATCCTCGACCTTGCCACCGGGGAACTCCCACAAGCCGCCCTGATGCTGGGTGTCGGCACGCCGGGCGATGAGGATCTTGCCGTTGCTATCGCGGATAACCGCCGCGGCCACGTGTACTCGTTTCACTGCCCGACCTCCTCCAGACCCGCCTTCTGCCAGGCCTTGAAGGCTGGCCATTGGTAAATGGTTTCGACATAAGCTGCGTCGACCTCGGGCAGCTTCACTTGATAGGTGCGCAGGCGCACGGCGATCGGTGCGAAAAACGCATCTACCAGGGTCGCGCCACCGAACAGGAACGGGCCGGTATCAGTAGCGGCAGCCCGACATTCAGCCCACAACGCCAGCATGCGCTCGATTTCGGCCTGAACGTCAGGCGGGGTCGGCGACAACGGCGCATTGTGGCTCAGGTCGAACGGCATGTTGCCGCGCATGGCGAAGAAACCGCTGTGCATCTGCGCGCACGCCGAACGCGCCTGGGCACGGGCGGCGGTGTCTTTGGGCCAAAGGCCGGCGTCGGGGAATTGCTCGGCCAGGTACTCGGCAATCGCCAGAGAATCGGCGATGGTGCCGTGTTCGCTTTTCAGCAGTGGGACTTTCCCGGTCGGCGAATGCTTGAGCACGCGTGCGCGGGTATCCGGCTGGTTCAGCTTGATCAGTTCTTCGGTGTAGGACGCGCCGGTCAGGTCGAGGGCCAGCGCGGCGCGCAGGGACCAGGAAGAATACAGTTTGTCGCCGATGATCAGGTGGAGGCTCATGTTCGGGCGCCTTTTGGTAAGAGTACAAGCCAGAATTTTTAGCGTCTGGTGGTCGGTCTTCGCGGGCAAGCCTCGCTCCTACAGGTCACACCACCTGTAGGCGCAAGGCTTGCCCGCGAAAGCGATCTTTCTTACGTGCGGTACTCGGCGTTGATCTTCACGTATTCGTGGGACAGGTCGGTGGTCCAGATGGTTTCGCTGCAATCGCCGCGACCCAGCTCGATGCGGATGGTGATTTCTTCCTGCTGCATCACCGCCGCGCCCTGGGCTTCGGTGTAGGTGGCAGAACGCGCGCCACGGCTGGCGATGCACACCTCGCCAAGGAATACGTCGATCTTGCTCACGTCCAGGTTCGGTACACCGGCACGGCCTACAGCGGCCAGGATGCGGCCCCAGTTCGGATCGGAGGCGAACAGCGCAGTCTTGATCAGCGGCGAGTGGGCCACGGTGTAACCGACGTCCAGGCATTCCTGGTGATTGCCGCCGCCGTTGACTTCAACAGTGACGAACTTGGTCGCGCCTTCGCCGTCACGCACGATAGCCTGGGCCACGTCCATGCACACTTCGAATACCGCTTGTTTCAACTTGGCGAACAGCTCGCCTTCGGCACGGCTGATTTCCGGCAGTGCAGCCTTGCCGGTGGCGATCAGCATGCAGCAGTCGTTGGTCGAGGTGTCGCCGTCGATGGTGATGCGGTTGAACGACTTGTTGGCGCCGTCCAGCAGCAGGTTTTGCAGCACTTCGCGGGAGACTTTGGCGTCGGTGGCGATGTAACCGAGCATGGTCGCCATGTTCGGGCGAATCATGCCCGCGCCTTTGCTGATGCCGGTGACGGTGATGGTCACGCCGTCATGCTGGAACTGACGGCTGGCGCCCTTGGGCAGGGTGTCGGTGGTCATGATGCCGGTGGCGGCAGCTTCCCAGTTGTTTTCCGACAAGTCATCAAGGGCGGCTTGCAACGCGCCTTCGATTTTCTCGACCGGCAGCGGTTCGCCGATCACGCCGGTGGAATACGGCAGCACCAGGCTGGCATCGACGCCGGTCAGCTCGGCCAGCTTGGCGCAGGTGCGCTCGGCGGCGGCCAGGCCTGGTTCGCCGGTGCCGGCGTTGGCATTGCCGGTGTTGGTCAGCAGGTAACGTACCGGGCCTTGCACGCGTTGCTTGGCCAGGATCACGGGAGCGGCGCAAAAGGCGTTCAGGGTGAACACGCCCGCCACGGTGGAACCTTCGGCACAGCGCATGACCACGACATCCTTGCGCCCCGGGCGCTTGATACCGGCCGAGGCGATACCGAGTTCAAAACCGGCAACCGGGTGCAACGTTGGCAAAGGACCAAGACCAACAGCCATGAATGCGCTCCTTAAAAAATGTTGTCTGCACCGTCATTGCGATAGACGGTGGTTTGAATGGCAAAACGCCGCGACGGCATAAGCCGGTCGCGGCGCGGGTATTTCAGCGTTTGAAACGGGTTTTACTGGATCTGCCCGTGGCAATGCTTGAACTTCTTGCCCGAGCCGCAGTAGCACAGCTCGTTGCGGCCCAGTTTCTGCTCGTTGCGTACCGGTGCGGTGGCGAGAGCTACATCGATCTCTTCACCCAACACTTCCGGTTGCTCCAGGCCAGGCGCTTCGTCGTGCTGGAACTGCATGCGCGCAGCCAGCGCCTCGGCTTCCTGACGCAGGCGTTGCTCTTCGGCTTCCGGATCTTCGCGGCGCACCTGAACGTGCGACAGCACACGGATCGAGTCGCGCTTGATCGAATCCAGCAGCTCGGAGAACAAGGTGAAGGACTCGCGCTTGTACTCTTGCTTCGGGTTCTTCTGCGCATAACCACGCAAGTGGATGCCGTGACGCAGGTGATCCATGGTCGACAGGTGGTCTTTCCACAGGTCGTCGAGCACTCGCAGTACGATTTGCTTCTCGAAGGAGCGCAGTGCTTCGGCACCGGCCTGGTCTTCTTTCTCGTTGTACGCGGCGATCAGTTCGTTGAGCAGCTTCTCACGCAGGGTTTCTTCGTACAGGTGGTCGTCTTCGTCGAGCCATTGCTGGATCGGCAGCGCCACACCGAAGTCGCTCTGCAACGCCGCTTCCAGACCGGACACGTCCCACTGCTCAGGCAGCGATTGTGGCGGAATGTGTGCGCTGACGGTTGCGTTGAGCACGTCCTGACGGAAATCGGCAATGGTTTCGCCAATGTTGTCAGCGGCCAACAAACTGTTACGCATGTGATAGATCACTTTACGTTGTTCGTTGTTGACGTCGTCGAACTCAAGCAGCTGCTTACGGATGTCGAAGTTGCGGCCTTCAACCTTGCGCTGAGCCTTCTCGATGGCGTTGGTCACCATGCGGTGTTCAATCGCTTCACCGGACTGCATGCCCAGCGCCTTCATGAAGTTCTTCACCCGGTCAGAGGCGAAGATGCGCATCAGGCTGTCTTCCAGCGACAGGTAGAAACGGCTGGAACCGGCGTCGCCCTGACGACCGGCACGACCGCGCAACTGGTTATCGATACGACGCGATTCGTGACGCTCGGAAGCGATCACCTGCAAGCCGCCCGACTCCAGCACTTGCTGGTGACGTTTCTGCCAGTCGGCCTTGATCTGGGCAATCTGCTCAGGAGTCGGGTCTTCCAAGGACGCCACTTCCACTTCCCAGTTACCGCCCAACAGGATGTCGGTACCACGACCGGCCATGTTGGTGGCGATGGTCAGTGCACCCGGACGACCGGCCTGAGCGATGATTTCGGCTTCTTTTTCGTGGAACTTGGCGTTCAGAACCTTGTGTTCGATGCCTTCCTTCTGAAGCAGGCCGGACATGTGCTCGGACGTTTCGATGGTGGCGGTACCCACCAGCACCGGACGGCCCTGAGCCATGCACTCCTTGATGTCAGTGATGATCGCCGCGTATTTCTCTTCGGCGGTCAGGAACACCAGGTCGTTGTAGTCTTTACGCGCCAACGGCTTGTTCGGCGGGATGACCATGACCTGCAGGCCATAGATCTGATGGAATTCGAACGCTTCGGTGTCTGCGGTACCGGTCATGCCGGACAGCTTGTTGTACAGACGGAAGTAGTTCTGGAACGTGGTCGACGCCAGGGTCTGGCTCTCGGCCTGGATGTTCAGGTTTTCCTTGGCTTCGATGGCCTGGTGAAGGCCTTCGGACAAACGGCGACCCGGCATGGTACGACCGGTGTGTTCGTCGACCAGTACGACCTGACCGTCCTGCACGATGTACTCGACATTGCGATGGAACAGTTTGTGCGCACGCAGACCGGCATAGACGTGAGTCAGCAAGCCCAGGTTATGCGCCGAGTACAGGCTCTCGCCTTCAGCCAGCAGGCCGACTCGGGTGAGCATTTCTTCGATGAACTGGTGACCGGCTTCGTTGAGCTCGACCTGACGGGTTTTCTCGTCCACGGTGTAGTGGCCGGCCTTGGTGACTTCGCCTTCGACTTCTTCGACATGCAATTCAAGCTGCGGGATCAGTTTGTTGATCTCGATATACAGCTTGGAGCTGTCCTCGGCCTGACCGGAGATGATCAGCGGGGTACGGGCTTCGTCGATGAGGATGGAGTCGACTTCGTCGATCACGGCAAAATTGAGTTCGCGCTGGAATTTTTCTTCCATGCTGAACGCCATGTTGTCGCGCAGGTAGTCGAAACCGAATTCGTTGTTGGTGCCGTAGGTGATGTCGGCGGCGTAAGCGGCGCGCTTCTCTTCCGGCGGCTGGAATGGCGTGACCACGCCGACCGTCATGCCGAGGAATTCGTAGAGCGGACGCATCCAGTTGGCATCACGGCGAGCCAGGTAGTCGTTCACCGTCACAACGTGCACGCCCTTGCCGGACAGCGCGTTGAGGTAAACGCCCAGTGTTGCCACCAGGGTCTTGCCTTCACCGGTGCGCATTTCCGCGATCATGCCTTCATGCAAGGTCATGCCGCCGATCAGCTGGACATCGAAGTGGCGCATACCCATGACGCGCTTGCCGGCTTCGCGGGCGACCGCAAAGGCTTCTGGCAGCAGTTTGTCCAGGGTTTCCCCTTTGGCGAGGCGGGCCTTGAACTCGCCTGTCTTGGCACGCAATTGATCGTCCGAAAGGGCTACCATTTGCTCTTCGAAGGCATTGACGAGCTGCACCGTCTTGAGCATGCGTTTGACTTCACGCTCGTTCTTGCTTCCAAAAAGTTTCTTTAACAAAGGCGCAAACATATCGGCAGGATCTTCCACACTAAAGGGATGGAGGGCGGCCCCGTGAGTCGCCCGAGCAGCCCTCATGGCCGCATGCGAACGAGCATTCTACCCGGAAACGATGGTGAGGAAAGTGGCGTTGTTCCACGATGCATGCACTGCGCTGTAACGGGGCTCACTTAAAATAAGGGCTTTTTACTGAACTTCAACCCGTTCCGGGTACAAGTTATCCGTTGATTTAATGAGTAAAGCGCTCACAAAGCAATGGGGCGGGAGCAACCAGTGCTTTCTGTTACCATGGCCGCTCTGTTACTTCAGGTGTTCGATCATGGCATTTCGCCCTCTCACGGCCAGAGCACCCGCCGTTCTGCTTCGCGAAGCCAAACCGCTGAAAGCCATCTTTGGCCACGCTCAACGCCTGGGTCATTTGCAGCGTCTGGTGGAAAGCCAGCTGCAACCGGCTGCCCGCGAGCATTGTCATGTGGCGTCGTGGCGCGAAGGCAGTCTATTGCTGATCGTCACCGACGGTCACTGGGCCACCCGCCTGCGTTATCAACAAAAACGTCTGCAACGCCAGTTACAGCTGTTCGACGAGTTCGCCAGCCTGACGCGGATCCTGTTCAAGGTGCAACCACCGACCGTTCAGCAAGGAGCGGCTGGGCATACCATGGATTTGTCGACGGATGCCGCGGCGACCATTCAGGCGACGGCTGACGGGATTACCGACCCGAATTTAAGGGCGGCGCTGGAGCGCCTTGCGGCGCACGCAAAACCTAAATCCTGAACCCCTGTAGGAGCGAGGCTTGCCCGAGAAGAGGCCCCCCGAGGGCGCCAAAAGCTTCGCGGGCAAGCCTCGCGCCTACAGGTGATTGCATTCCAATTCATTCAGCGGCGTTTGCTACCGCCGAGCAATGACCCCATCAACCCGCGTACCAGTTGTCGGCCCAATTGATTGGCCGCCTGTCGCATCGCCGATTTAAGCGCCTGTCCTGCCGCCGTACCGAGGAATTCCCCGGCCTGTTCGGTGAAGCTCGGCTCTTCGGGGGCAGGTTTGCCCGGCGCGGCTTCAGGCTCCGGCGCCAGCCCCTTGCGCCCCATCAGCACTTCATAGGCCGATTCGCGATCGACCGGTTTGTCATATCGCCCTTTAAACGGCGAACCGGCAATCAGCACCGTGCGCTCAGTCTCGGTCAGCGGCCCGATCCGCGATTGCGGCGGTGCGACCAGTACACGCTGGACCATCTCCGGCGTGCCCTTGTCCTGCAAGGTGCCGACCAACGCCTCGCCGATGCCCAGCTCAGTCAACACCGACAAGGCATCAAATGCCGGGTTCGGCCGAAAGCCCTCGGCCACTGCCCGCAGGGATTTCTGCTCCTTGGCGGTGAACGCGCGCAAGCCATGCTGAACACGCAGGCCCAACTGAGCCAGCACATCATCCGGCAAGTCCCCCGGCGATTGGGTGACGAAATACACGCCCACGCCTTTCGAACGGATCAGCCGCACCACTTGTTCCAGACGATCCTGCAACGCCTTGGGCGTACCGGCGAACAACAAGTGCGCCTCGTCGAAAAACAGCGCCAGCAGCGGTTTATCGGCATCGCCGCGTTCCGGCAGTTGCTCGAACAGTTCGGCCAGCAACCACAACAGGAACGTCGCATAGACCTTCGGCGCTTCGTGCACCAGACGGCTGGCGTCGAGCAAATGAATGCGCCCGCGACCATCCACGGCCGGTTGCAACATGTCTTCCAGTTGCAGCGCCGGCTCGCCGAACAACGCTTCGGCGCCCTGCTGCTCCAGCGTCGCCAAACGGCGCAACAGCGCCTGGCTGGAACCGGTGGTCATCAGCGCCGCGTCATCCCCCAGCAATTCGGGGTTATCACGCAGGTGATTGAGCAATGCCTTCAAATCTTTCAAATCCAGCAGCAACAGCCCTTCGCGGTCGGCCACCTTGAACGCCGCATAAAGTGCGGACTGCTGACTGTCGGTCAGCTCCAGCAGGCTACCGAGCAGCAACGGCCCCATTTCGCTCAAGGTGGTGCGCAATGGATGACCGGACTGACCCTGAATGTCCCACAGGGTTACCGGATATGCCTGAGGCTTATGGTTCAGCCAGGGCATGCCGGCTATTCGCTCCGCGACCTTGCCTTGCGGGTTGCCGGCGGCGCCCAGGCCGCACAAATCGCCTTTGATGTCCGCCGCGAACACCGCCACGCCTGCATCGCTGAACGCTTCGGCCAGACGCTGCAACGTGACGGTTTTACCGGTACCGGTAGCGCCCGCTACCAAACCGTGACGGTTCGCCAGGCGCATGGCCTGGGCGATTGGCTGGCCCGCGAGGTCAGCGCCGATAACGAGTTGCGATGAGTCAGGCATTTTGTCACCCATGGTTAATCTTTGATCCTTCATGGCCGATAAGAACCGAGAGACCAGACTGAAAATAGCGTCGGTAATTCCCTAAGGAGAGGCGGAAATATCAGCTTACTTTCAACACTGCCCATTCTGCGCGCCTTTATAAAAGCACGCCCTGGACATTAAGACCTAGCGGACCCCCAAGCCATGAACAAAAACCTGCGCTTCAGCCATAAAATACTGCTTGCCGCCGCCCTGATCGTTATCGCCGCATTCGCTTCGTTCACACTGTACAACGACTATTTGCAGCGCAATGCGATACGCCGCGACCTGGACAACTACCTGCAAGAAATGGGTAACGTCACCGCCAAGAATATTCAGACCTGGCTGGCTGGCCGCAGCCTGTTGATCGAAAACCTGTCACAGACCGTTGCCCTGAACGCCGAGACAGATAACGTCGCCAAACTGCTGGAACAGAAGGCTGTCACATCGACCTTCATGGGTGCCTACCTGGGCAATAAGGATGGCACCTTCATTATCCGCCCGGACAGCAAGATGCCCGACGGCTATGACCCTCGCGTCCGCCCCTGGTACAAGAGCGCGCAGAGCACCAGCGGTTCTGCCTTGACCGAACCTTACATCGATCTGGCGTCTGGCCAGTTGGTGATTTCCATCGTCGACAGCGTCCTCAAGGACGGTCAGAACATCGGCGTGGTCGGTGGCGACCTGAGCCTGCAAGTGATCACCGACAGCCTCAATGCGCTGGATTTCGACGGCATGGGCTATGCATTCCTGGTCAGCGCCGACGGCAAGATCCTGGTTCACCCGGACAAAGCGCTGGCGATGAAAAACCTCAAGGATGTCTACCCAAAAGACACACCCGTTATCGGTAATAAGCCGAGCGAGATCGAAGTCGACGGCAAAACCCGCATCGTGACCTTCACCCCGATCAAGGGGCTGTCCTCGGTCAACTGGTACATCGGCCTGTCGGTAGATAAAGACAAAGCGTTCTCCAGGCTCAGCGAGTTCCGCGCCTCGGCGATCATCGCGACTCTGATTGCCGTGGCCATCATCATTGGCTTGCTGGGCATGCTGATCCGCCTGCTGATCCAGCCGCTGCACGTGATGACCCGCGCCATGGAAGACATCGCCGACGGTGAAGGCGACCTGACCAAACGCCTGACCATCCAGAATCAGGACGAATTCGGCATCCTCGGCACGGCGTTCAACCGTTTCGTGGAGCGGATTCATACCTCGATCCGCGAAGTGTCCTCGGCCACCGGCCAAGTCAACGAAGTGGCCTTGCGGGTAGTGGCGGCCTCGAACTCGTCGATGTTCAATTCCGACCAGCAAGCGTCGCGCACCAGCAGCGTGGCCGCAGCGATCAACCAACTCGGCGCCGCCGCCCAGGAGATCGCCCGTAACGCCGCCCAGGCGTCGAATCAGGCCAGCGATGCCCGCAGCCTGGCCGAAGACGGCCAGCAAGTGGTGGACCGCAGCATTGCCGCGATGAATCAGCTGTCGAGCATGCTCAGCGCTTCGAGCACCAATATCGAATCGCTGAACAGCAAAACCGTGAACATCGGGCAGATTCTAGAAGTAATCACCAGCATCTCCCAGCAAACCAACCTGCTGGCACTCAACGCCGCCATCGAAGCGGCGCGGGCAGGCGAAGCCGGGCGCGGTTTTGCCGTGGTGGCCGACGAGGTGCGCAACCTGGCGCACCGCACGCAGGAATCGGCGCAACAGGTGCAGACCATGATCGAGGAACTGCAAGTCGGCGCCCGCGAATCCGTCAGCACCATGAGCGACAGCCAGCGCCACAGCCAGGACAGCGTGGAAATCGCCAACCTGGCCGGCGAGCGCCTGAACAGCGTGACATTGCGCATCGGCGAAATCGACGGCATGAACCAATCGGTAGCCACGGCGACCGAGGAACAGACGGCGGTGGTGGAGTCGATCAACGTGGACATCACCGAGATCAACACACTGAACCAGGAAGGCGTGGAAAACCTGCAATCGACCTTGCGGGCGTGCTCGGACCTTGAGCAACAGGCTTCGCGACTGAAACAGTTGGTGGGCAGTTTCCGTATCTAGCGTCTGAACTGGCCTCTTCGCGGGCAAGCCTCGCTCCTACACAGGTATATGCGTAGGAGCGAGGCTTGCCCGCGAAGGCGTCCATCCAGACACCGCAAATCCCGCTGCGCCCCCCCACCGCAAAACCCAACCGAACATCTATCCTTCATATAGGTCAACCAAAGGGAGCACATCGAACCCGGAGGGATGTTCATCGTGCATATCGCTGACATAACCATGTTCTACGCCCCTGCCAGCGGTGGCGTGCGCACGTATCTGGATGCCAAGCACCGTCGTTTGGGCATCAAACCCGGCATTTGCCATAGCCTGCTGATCCCAGGGGCGCATTTGAGTGAACAGGATGGTGTCTATACGGTTCCGGCCCCCGCCCTGCCCTTCGGCAAGGGTTATCGCTTCCCCCTCCGTCTCGGGCCGTGGCGCAATGTTCTGCGAGATTTACAACCCGATCTGATTGAAGTCGGCGACCCTTACCTGACCGCCTGGGCTGCCTTGGACGCCAAGCGACAACTCGATGTGCCAGTGATCGGCTTTTATCACTCCGACCTGCCGATGCTGGTCAGTAATCGCATGGGCAACTGGGTTACACCCAATGTCGAGGCTTATGTCAGCAAGCTCTACGGCAACTTCGACCGGGTTCTGGCGCCAAGCCGGGTCATGGCCGACAAACTGATCGGGTTGGGGGTGAAGAACGTTTTCGTACAGCCCCTGGGCGTCGACCTGCAAACGTTCAACCCCAGCGTTCGGGATCCAGGCCTGCGGGCCGAGTTGGGCATCGATGAAAACACTCACCTGCTGATCTTCGCCGGCCGTGGCTCCAAGGAAAAAAACCTGCCGGTGCTGCTCAACTGCATGAAACGCCTGGGTCGTCGCTACCACTTGCTGCTGGTGGGCTCGTCGATGCCGACCCTGGTGCCGCGCAATGTCACCGTCGTCGACGAATTCTGCCCGGCAGCGCAAGTGGCGCGCCTGATGGCCAGTGCCGACGCACTGGTGCATGCCGGGGATCAGGAAACCTTTGGCCTGGTGGTGCTCGAAGCCATGGCCAGTGGCATTCCCGTGGTGGCCGTGGCGGCCGGGGCTTTTCAGGAAATTGTCACCGATCAATGCGGCCTGCTCTGCGCGCCGAACAATCCAGTAGCGATGGCCAACACCGTTCGCGAACTGTTCAGCCAAGGCAGCGCCGCGCTGGGCAAGCAGGCCCGCCGGCATGTCGAGCAACATTACGCCTGGGACACGGTGGTCCACAGTCTGCTGGGGCACTATCACGCCGTACTCGGCACGCAATGGCCGTTGATCGCCAATGGCTGAGCCCATGAACACGCCCAGTCTGTTGTTGGTGCTGCACGACGTTGCGCCGCAAACCTGGCCCGACTACCAGGCGTTCGTCGAAGCCGTCGACGCACTGGGTACAGTGCCAATGACCTGGCTGGTAGTACCGAACTTCCATAAACATAACGGCCTGGACGCCTATCCGGCATTTCGACGGTTGCTGAGCCATCGTGTCGCTCGCGGCGACGAACTGGCACTGCACGGTTACTACCATTGCGATGAAGGGCCGATTCCCACCACTCCCCGGGACTGGTTCATGCGCCGGATCTACACCCATGAAGGCGAGTTCTATGACCTGCCTCTGGACGCCGCCCTCGCCCGCCTGCGCGCCGGAATAGAGATGTTCCATCGCTACAACTGGCCGCTCGAAGGCTTCGTCGCCCCCGCCTGGCTGATGAGCGAAGGCACCCGCCAGGCATTGCGTCAGTTACCGCTGCACTACACCAGCGATTCGCAGCACCTGTATCGGTTGCCGGATTTCACCGTAATCGATGCCCCCGGTCTGGTCTGGAGCGCGCGCAGCGCCTGGCGCCGTGGCCTGTCGAAAATCGTCAGCGACCAGCGCGAACAGCACTGGCGCCAGGCACCGGTGATTCGTCTTGGCCTGCACCCGGTGGATATGCGCCATGAGTTCTCGCGTCAGTATTGGCTGCAAACTCTCAAGCGCTTGCTCGAGCAGGGCCGTGTGCCGATGACCAAGGCCGGTTGGCTGAAACTGCAACGCGACCCTATCGGTCGCGCAGCATGAGCCGGGGAATTCTGCTGGTCATCGCGCTGCTCGCTGCAGTGCTTATCCCGTCGTTGCTGGGCGGCGGCGAGACATGGTCGCGGCTGCAAAGTTTTCCGTTGGAATGGCTGCTGATCATGTTCGGCATGATCCTGCTGTGCTGGGTGATAAACACCTTGCGCTTGCGCCTGTTGATGGGTGATCAGTGCATCAAGGTGAGCCGCCTCAAGAGCCTCGGGGTGGTGATGTCCGCCGAGTTCGCCTATTGCGCCACCCCCGGTGGTAGTGGCGGCCCGCTGACCATCATGGCCTTGTTGGCGCGCCACGGCGTGCGGCCGGCCAGGGGCAGCGCCGTGTTCGCCATGGACCAATTGAGCGATCTGCTGTTTTTTCTCTGCGCGCTGAGCGCGATTCTGATTTATGCACTGTTCCAGCACCTCAGTCAGCGCCTGGAATGGATGCTGACCGTCAGCGCCATCTCGTTGTTCGGCGGGCTGTTCAGTTGTGTGTTGATGGCTCGCTGCCACCGTTCACTGATTCGCCTGAGCGGTCGTTTGCTCGCCCGGCTCAATGTCAAAGAGGCGACCCGGCTTCGTTGGGCACGAAAGCTCCTGCACTTCCTGGCGGCGTTCACTGACACACTGAAGTTACCCTTTCAGACATTGATCACGGTGTTCGCCCTGACCTGCCTGCATTGGGTCTTGCGGTATAGCGTGCTGTATCTGGCGTTACGCGGGCTGGGCGTGGACTTGCAATGGGCCTGGTGCTTTCTGATCCAGATGCTGTCATTGAGTGCGGGGCAATTCAGTCTGTTGCCGGGCGGTGCCGGGGCGGCGGAACTGACGTCGGCGGCGCTGCTGGCGTCCATGGTGGGGAAATCCACCGCGGCGGCGGCGATTCTGATCTGGCGGACAGTGACTTATTACTTCTATCTGGTGGTCGGTGGCCCGGTGTTTCTGCTGATGCTCGGGCGGCCATTGCTGAAGAAATTGATGAAGTTCAAGCAAGCTTAAAGATCGCCACAGGATCTTTTCAGACACCTTCGGCGGTATCGTCGGAATCATCCCGCAACTGCTCCCACAACTCGGCGGCGCCGGGAAACTCCGTGCCGTCTTCGGGGCTCAGGTCATCCGGGTCGTAGCGGCTCAAACAGCCCTCACCCAATGTGGCGGGCGCCTTGGAAACGGCTTTGTCCAGCGGATCAGCCATGGTCATGTCCTCGGTGCAGAAACGGCGAAGGGCCTGAAGCGATTGAACGCCCAGGCCCTTCGGATTTCAACCGTATGGTTGTCAGAACACGACGGTTTTGTTTCCGTGCACCAGCACCCGGTCTTCCAGGTGATAACGCAGACCACGGGCCAGCACCATTTTCTCGACGTCACGACCGAAGCGCACCATGTCTTCAATACTGTCGCTGTGGCTGACACGCACCACGTCTTGCTCGATGATCGGACCGGCGTCCAGCTCTTCGGTGACATAGTGGCAAGTGGCACCGATCAACTTCACACCGCGCATCGAAGCCTGATGATACGGCTTGGCGCCAACGAACGACGGCAGGAAGCTGTGGTGAATGTTGATGACTTTGTGGGCATATTCGCTGCACAAGTCGGGCGGCAGAATCTGCATGTAACGGGCAAGTACCACCACTTCGGCGTCGTGCTGTTTGACCAGGCGCGAGACTTCGGCGAAGGCCGGCTCCTTGTCCTGCGGGTTGACCGGTACATGGTAGTAAGGAATACCGTGCCACTCGACCATGCTGCGCAAATCGTCATGGTTGGAAATCACGCAAGCGATTTCGCAGTCCAGTTCGTCGCTGTGCCAGCGGTGCAACAAGTCGGCCAGGCAATGGGACTCACGGCTGGCCATCAACACCACGCGCTTCTTCTGCTCGGTGTCGGTGATGCGCCAGTCCATCGAGAACTCTTGGGCAATCGGTGCAAACGCTTCGCGAAAGGCTTCGATACCGAAAGGCAGCGAATCGGCACGAATTTCGTGACGCATGAAGAACCAGCCACTGAGATTGTCCGAGTGATGGCTCGCTTCAGTGATCCAGCCGTTATGTGACGCCAGAAAGTTACTGACTTTAGCAACGATGCCGACGCGGTCCGGGCAAGCAATCACCAGCCGAAAAGTGCGCATGAGGGGGAAACTCCAGAACTTCGCAAAGGCCGCCATTCTAGCGATTGCGCAGCAAAACTGCAGTATTGATGACGCGCGGGCCGCGCATGGCGGTCAGCGGCACAGGTTCAGGAACGCCATACGCCAGTGCA
This sequence comes from Pseudomonas sp. DF5, assembly GCF_058148225.1. Taxonomy (NCBI): domain Bacteria; kingdom Pseudomonadati; phylum Pseudomonadota; class Gammaproteobacteria; order Pseudomonadales; family Pseudomonadaceae; genus Pseudomonas; species Pseudomonas sp. DF5. The sequence continues at coordinate 270,602 of NZ_JBYVYM010000004.1, read as the reverse complement.
TGGTGCTCTTGTAGCCAGTCTTCAAGAGGTCAACTGTGAATATTTGTGACGCTATTTAACTGTCTCTCCAATGTGCGTCCTATTCACCGCAACTAATTTAAATAAAACTCCGGTTAAATGTTTACTTGGTGAAACACCCTGACTATTATTGTCGCACTGTCACCCTGTCATCCAGCGCCAACATAAGGTAGTCCTCATGTCCTTGATCAACGAATATCGCGCCACCGAAGAAGCTATCAAAGAGCTGCAAGCCCGTTTGAAGAACCTGTCCCAAGACGACAAACTGCAAACCGAGCTGGAATTCGAAGGCAAACTGCGCACCCTGATGGGCGAATACTCCAAATCCCTGCGTGACATCATTGCCCTGTTGGATCCAGAGTCCAAAACCAAGGCTCCACGTGGCGGCGCAGTAAAAACTACCGGCACCAAGCGTGCTCGCAAAGTTAAACAATACAAAAACCCGCACAACGGCGAAGTCATCGAAACCAAAGGTGGCAACCACAAAACTCTGAAAGAGTGGAAAGCCAAGTGGGGCGGTGACGTGGTTGAAGGCTGGGCTACCCTGCTGGGCTAAGCCGCAAGCCAGTCGCAGACTGATCCGCGACCAAAAGAACGCCAGCAAATGCTGGCGTTTTTTTATGCCCGGAATTTAAGCGAAAGTCGTTTTCGTTTTCAAAGATTCAAACGTTTGCGTAATGCCTGGACATGAATCTGCCATTCATCCAGAACCTCTTGCTGAAACGATGTAGGACTAATCGCCAATTGGGCGGCAGCTGTCAGAAAACTTTCCAGCGTATTGGGAGCGCCCCACTCCGGTACGGACAAACGTTGCTGACAAAATATTCGCCAGCGTTCTTGCTCTTCCGGGCTCAACGTATCGGGAAAGTTGCGTGCGCGATAACGAAACAATAATTCGGGCAAACGTTCATCATCGAAAGGCCACTGCTCTTGTGCTAATTGCGCAGGGTCAGCGGCTCTGACTTGCTCACATAGTCGCCTATCCCGATCACCGATAAAACCGTCGTATAACTGTTGCTCGGGGTCCAGGCTCGCGGCGAAATCCTCGCGGGCATAAATTCCCGAGACTTTATCTTGCCAAAGTTGTTGTGCGGCACTTAGCCGCAGCGCCCGTTCCTGATAGAGCGCCATGTCCAGCCCCAAACGTTGCTGATCTTCAGGGCGAAGTACCGATAGCGGCGCCACGACCGGGCACTTGTTGATGTGGATGAGCTTGAGCGGCACCGGCAGTTCGCCTTCGGCCAGATCGTCACGGCGGGTATAAAGCCGCTGACGCAAGGTTTCCGTATCCAGATCGAGTAGCCCCAGAGGGTCCAGGTGCAGGTCACAGACAATCAGCGCGTTGCGATTACGTGGATGCCAGGCCAATGGCAGTACCACGCCTACATAATGGCGAGCCGCCGAAAAGCGTCCGGAAATGTGCACCATCGGCTGCAACAGCCGAATCTGGTCCATCACCTTTTGTTTGCTGCGCAACTGAAACAGCCAGTCATACAACTTCGGCTGTTTTTCGCGTATCAGACGCGCCAGGGCGATGGTGGCGCGAACATCCGATAGCGCCTCGTGGGCATTTCCGTGATCGATGCCATTGGCGGCGGTCAGGCGTTCGAGCTTGAGCGTCACCCGCCCTTCGTCATCCGTGGGCCAGACAAAGCCATCGGGACGCAACGCATAAGCCGCGCGCACGATGTCGATCAGGTCCCAGCGGCTATTGCCGCCCTGCCACTCCCGTGCGTAGGGGTCGAAAAAGTTTCGATACAGGCTGTAACGGGTCATCTCGTCGTCGAAACGCAGCGTGTTATACCCCGCCCCACAAGTACCGGGCAGAGCGAGCTGGGCATGCACCCGGGTCATGAAGTCGGCTTCGCTCAAACCTTGCTCGGCCAGAAGGCCAGGCGTAATACCAGTGATTGCGCAAGCCGCCGGATGCGGCAGGATGTCGTCACTGGGCTGGCAGTAGAGATTGACTGGCTCGTCTATTTCATTGAGATCGAAGTCGGTGCGAATCCCCGCCACTTGCAACGGACGGTCGCAACGGGGGTTGATGCCAGTGGTTTCGTAGTCGTACCAGAAGATCGAGGTCACGGGTTGTTCCTGAACTGAAGACCGGCGAAGTCTAGGCGCACACAGGCTGCCCCGACCAGAATTCTTGTTATTCAATCACCTCTGGCCACGCACCGTGCAATACATAGTTATGTCGTTTTCCCCCGAGAGGCTGCTAGCATCGGACGGACATCGATTCGCAAACCAGCCACACCAAGGTTGCCCATGCTCGAGACCACAGCACTGCCACGGAAAGCAACGCTGGCCCCGCCACTGGATACGCGGTATCACGTCGAAACGCCCGAAGGCATCGACTTGCCACTGCGCCCGGCCGGGATGATGGTCCGTGCGCTGGCATTCGCCATCGACCTGGGCCTGCGCGGGTTGATCCTGGGCCTGCTGTTCATGGTGCTGGCGTTCCTCGGCAAACTCGGCGCGGGGCTTGGCTCGATTCTGCTGTTCGTGGTGAGTTGGTGGTACATGGTGCTGTTCGAAGTGCTCAATCAGGGGCGCTCACCGGGCAAACAATGGATGGGGTTGCGCGTGGTGCACGACGATGGCACGCCGATCGGCTGGTCCGCGTCCTTGCTGCGCAACCTGTTGCGATTTGTCGACATGTTGCCGTTCGGCTACTTCCTCGGGGCTATCAGTTGCCTGCAACATCCCACCTTCAAACGCCTCGGCGACCTGGCTGCCGGCACGCTGGTGATCTACCGCGAACAACCGCTCACCCGACCGCAGTTACCCGATGCCCCGCCGCGCCGCGCCGCTTTCGCGCTGACGCTGACCGAGCAACGCGCCATCCTCGGGTTTGCCGAGCGCCAGGGTGAACTCTCCGAGGCGCGGGCAGGCGAACTCGCCTCGATACTCGCGCAACCGCTGCACGTTTCAGCGCCGCAGGCCGTGGCCGAACTCAACGGTATCGCCCGCGGACTGCTGGGCCCGACATGAAGCAAAGCCTTTTCGAAAGCCGCCACAAGGCCGAATGGGAGCAGTTTGCACTCTCGCTCGAACGGCTGGAACGAGGCAAGGAAACCTCGCGGGTCGCCAGCTTCCCCAGCGATTATCGACGGATCTGCCAACACCTGGCCCTGGCTCAGGAACGCGGTTACAGCAGCTTTTTGGTCGATTCGCTACAGCAACAGGTGTTGCGCGGGCATCAACAACTTTATCGGCATCGCAGCTGGCTGGGTGCCACTGTGCTGGGTTTCATCCTTGCCGACTTCCCGCGACTGGTGCGCGAACAGTGGCGCTTCGTGCTTGCCGCCAGCCTGATATTTTTTGGCAGCCTGATTGGCATCGCACTGCTGGTGTATCTGTTCCCGGAACTGGTCTACAACCTGATCCCGGCCGAGCAGGTCAGTGAGATGCAAAGCATGTACGACCCTGTCGCCGGTCATCTGGGGCGCGTGGCAGAACGGGCGGCCAGCGAAGACTGGGTGATGTTCGGTTACTACATCATGCACAACATCGGCATCGCGTTTCAGACCTTTGCCAGCGGTTTGCTGTTTGGCCTGGGCAGCGCGTTTTTCCTGTTCTTCAACGGCCTGATCATCGGTGCGGTGGCCGGGCACCTGACATACATCGGCTACGGCCAAACCTTCTGGTCGTTCGTTATCGGCCATGGCGCCTTCGAACTGAGCGCCATAGCTCTTGCCGGTGCCGCCGGCCTGCAACTGGGCTGGGCATTGATCGCGCCAGGGCGTCTGCCCCGTGCCGAAGCCCTGCGACTGGCGGCGAGCAAGAGTGTGTTGCTGATTTGCGGGGTCATGCTGTTTTTGCTGATTGCGGCGTTTATCGAAGCCTACTGGTCGTCGCGGACCGGAATCACGCCGCTGACCAAATACCTGGTTGGCGCAGCGCTCTGGGTACTGGTCGCGACTTATCTGCTGTTTGCCGGACGGACTCGCCATGCGCCTGAGTGATGCCAGTGCGGTGATTCGCCCGCGCACAAACTGGGAAGCCATGGACCTCGGGGTGCTGCTGAGTCAGCGCCATCGACGCCTGTTAATGACCAGTTGGGCGATCGTGACCTTGCCGATCTTTACCCTGCTCACCCTGATGCTGTGGGAATCGCCCTCCCTTGCCCTCTTCCTGTTCTGGTGGCTTAAACCGGCGTTCGACCGGCTGCCACTGTACATCCTGTCCAAAGCCATGTTCGGCGAAACACCCACGCTAAAACAGGCCCTGCGCCAATGGCCGCGCCTGCTCCCGCCGCAACTGCTGGCCAGTCTGACCTGGCGTCGCCTGAGCCTGAGCCGCAGCTTTCTGATGCCTGTGGTGCAACTCGAAGGCCTGGAAGGCGAAGCACGGCAACAACGTTTGCGCGTGCTGTTGCAACGCAATGCCGGTGCCGCGCAATGGCTGACGATCATCGGCGTGCACCTGGAAAGCGCGTTGTGGATCGGCCTGATGGTGCTGTTCTACATGCTCTTGCCGCTGCAGGTCGAACTCGACTGGGGCTGGCAAACCTTGATTGCCGCCGCCACACAAGACTGGCGCTGGCTGGAACACCTGACCAATGCTTTTTACGCCCTGGTGCTGGTGGTCTGGGAACCGATTTATGTCGCCTGTGGTTTCAGCCTTTACCTGAACCGGCGCACACGACTGGAAGCCTGGGACATCGAACTGGTGTTCCGCCGCTTGCGCCAACGCCTGAGCAGCGCAGTCATCACGTTGCTGCTGGCGGCGTTTGTGCTGGTGCCGACGGGGCAAAGCGTCTGGGCCGCCGAACCGGACATGTCACCGGACAGCCCGCGTCTGCTGGAGCAACCGCTGACCAGTCAGGCATCCCGAGACAGCATCAAGGCCATCCTCGATCAGCCACCGTTCAAGAACAAGGAAACGGTGACCCGCTATCGGTTTGGCGAAGACAAGCCCGCCACCGACACTGCGCACGATGGTCAAGCGCCCGCCTGGTTGAAGGCGCTATTCCGTTTGCTCGACAGCCAGCGTTTCGGCGCTTTGGCCAACCTGATCGAGGTGTTGCTGTGGGGCACGGTGATCGGCGCCATCGGCCTGTTGATCTGGCGTTACCGCGACTGGTTGCAGGCGTTCGTCAACCGCCGGCCAGCGCTCAACCGAAAAGTGACGCGACCGTTGCCGCAGCAGGCGTTCGGCCTGGACCTCAACCGCGAAACCCTGCCCGCCGATATCGCGGCCAGCGCCGAAAGCCTCTGGCAGACCCACCCGCGTGAAGCCCTTGGCTTGCTCTATCGCGCCTTGCTCAGCCACTTGCTGAACGACTTCAACATGACGCTCAAACCCGCCGACACCGAAGGCGAGGTGCTTCAGCGCGTTGAACAATTGAAGCAACCGGCGTTGCTGGCCTTCAGTAAAAACCTCACCGGGCACTGGCAAAACATGGCCTACGGGCATCGCCTGCCGCCAGCGCATATGCAACAGGAACTGTGTGACGGCTGGCGCGCGTTGTTCGGCCCGGGAGCGGTCCGTTGAATCGCAGGGCATGGCTGGCGCTCGGCGTGTTCATCGTCGCGCTTCTGGGCGCGCTGAGTGTTTACCTGTACTTCAAGACCACGCCCTATCAGGTACAAATCGAACACGGCCCGTCTCCCGAAGCCCAGGCCAATCCGTATCTAGCCGCCGAGCATTTTCTGCGCAAGCAAGGCCTGACCGTCAGCCACGCCAACAGCCTCGACATCCTGCCGACCCTCGAACCGCGTCAGCACAGCCTGTTGTTGCTCGGCGACCGGTCGAACATGTCGCCGCGCCAGGTGGATCAGGTATTGAACTGGACCCGGGCCGGTGGGCGCCTGCTATTCGTCGCCGAAGCCCTGTGGGATGAAAAGACCGGTCAGAGCAATGACCTGCTGCTCGACCGGGTGCAGTTGCACCAGTTCCTGAGCAAAGACCTCAAGGACTCGCCTCCCGATCTGCGCGATGATCCCTACCCCAAACTGACCAAGCTCTATCTGGAAAACGAAGAGGCGCCGGCCTACTTCAGCTTCGATACCGCGTTCCACCTCGACGACCCGAAAAACCTCGCCCAGGCCTGGGCCAATAGCGGCAAGGCCACGCACATGATGCAGCTGAGCCACGGGCTGGGTTCGATCACCGTGGTCACCGACGCCGACCTCTGGAAAACCTCGGCCATCGACCAGTACGACAACGCCTGGCTGCTGTGGTATCTGACAGCCGACACGGACGTGACCCTGCTGTTCAATACCGAGCACGACAGTCTGCTAACCTTGTTGTGGCGTTACTTTCCACAAGCCCTGGTGGCCCTGGTCGCCTTGATCGCTTTGGGCTTCTGGCACGTTAGCGTGCGCAGCGGCCCGTTGCTGGAACCGGCCCCAAGGGCGCGTCGGCATCTTCAGGAACACCTGCGCGCAAGCGCCGATTTCATGCTGCGTCGCAGCGGTCAGCACAGTCTGCTACACGCCTTGCAACAAGACATCCTGCGCCGTGTCCGCCACCGTCATCCCGGTTTTGAACAACTCGGCGTCGCCGAACAATGGCTGGTGCTCGCACGCCTGACTGGCCAACCCACACGCGCCATCAGCCAGGCCATGAGCCCGCGACCGAAACAGCGGCTGTCCAGCGCTGAATTCAGCCGTCAGGTCGCCCACCTGCAAATTTTGAGGAACGCCTTATGAGTGAACAGATCGAGCCCGGCACCCAGACCCACGCCACCCAGCAGCGCCAGCGCGCCAGCCAATTGGCCCAGGCGGTAAGATCGGAGTTGCAAAAAGCGGTGATCGGCCAGAACGGCGTGATCGACGATGTACTCACCGCCCTGATCGCCGGCGGTCATGTGCTGCTCGAAGGCGTACCGGGATTGGGCAAGACGTTGCTGGTGCGCGCCCTCGCCCGTTGCTTCGGTGGCGAATACGCCCGCATCCAGTTCACCCCGGACCTGATGCCCAGCGACGTTACCGGGCACGCGGTGTACGACCTGCAGACCGAGCAATTCAAACTGCGCAAAGGCCCGTTGTTCACCAACCTGTTATTAGCCGACGAGATCAACCGCGCCCCGGCAAAAACCCAGGCCGCGCTGCTCGAAGCCATGCAGGAACGCCAGGTCACCCTCGAAGGCCGCGCCCTGCCCATCGCGCAACCGTTTATGGTGTTGGCCACGCAAAACCCCATCGAACAGGAAGGCACCTACCCGCTGCCCGAAGCCGAGCTCGACCGCTTCATGCTCAAGGTACGCATGGACTACCCCGAGACCGATCAGGAACTGGACATGGTGCGCCAGGTCAGCCGCTCGACCCGCGCCGACATGCTCGACGTGCAACCGCTGCGCACGGTGTTGCAAGCCAAGGACGTGCTGGCCTTGCAGCGCATTGCCAGCGATCTGCCGCTGGACGATCAGGTACTTGATTACGCCGTGCGCCTGGCCCGCACCACCCGCACCTGGCCAGGCCTGACCCTCGGCGCCGGACCTCGCGCCTCCATCGCCCTGGTGCGCTGCGCCCGCGCCCGTGCTTTGTTGCGCGGCGGCGAGTTCGTGATTCCCGACGACATCAAAGGTTGCGCTCTGGCGGTACTGCGTCACCGGGTGCGGATTGCCCCGGAGCTGGACATCGAAGGGCTGGAAGTCGATCAGGTGCTCAAGCAACTGCTCGACCAAGTGCCGGCGCCACGCCTGTGAACATGGCCACAGGAACTGTGTGCCGATGAAACCATCCCGGCTTCTACTGGCCTGGCTTGCGGCCTTGCTGGCCATCGGCATCGTGCTGGGCGCCTTACGGACGCTGGACATCGCCGTTCCATCAAGCCTTTTATCGATCAACTGGGGATTACTGCTAGCCCTGCTGGCCCTGGCGATACTCGACGCCATTCGCCTCAAGCGTTTGCCCTCACCGCGCCTCCAGCGACAAATGCCCGGCAGCCTGGCGCTCGGTCGATGGAGCGAAGTGCGACTGGAGGTCGAGCATAATTTTACCCAGCCACTGAACATTCAGATCTTCGACCACGTACCCGACGGCCTGAGCTTCGAAAACCTGCCCCTGTCGGTCGAACTACAACCTGGCCAACAGAGCCAGATCAGCTACCGCCTGCGCCCGCTCATGCGCGGCCATTTCAGCTTCGAATACTGCGAAATCAACCTGCCGAGCCCCATGGGCTTGTGGTCCGACAAACGCCTGCTCCACATATCCGACACTACCCGCGTCTACCCCGACTTCGCCCGCCTCTACGGCGGCCAGTTGCTGGCGGTGGACAACTGGCTCAGCCAACTCGGCGTACGCCAGCGCCAACGTCGCGGCCTGGGCCTGGAGTTCCATCAACTGCGCGAATTCCGCGAAGGCGACAGCCTGCGCCAGATCGACTGGAAAGCCACCGCCCGCCAACGCACCCCCATCGCCCGCGAGTACCAGGACGAGCGCGACCAGCAAATCATCTTCATGCTCGACTGCGGCCGCCGCATGCGCAGCCAGGACGGCGAGCTTGCGCATTTCGATCACGCCCTCAATGCCTGCCTGTTGCTCAGCTACATCGCGTTGCGCCAGGGCGACGCGGTGGGCTTGAGCACCTTCGCCAGCAACCATCCGCACTACCTTGCCCCGGTCAAGGGCACAGGCCAGCTCAACGTGTTGCTCAACACCGTCTACGACCTCGACAGCACCCAACGCCCGGCCGACTACCAGGCTGCCGTCACGCAACTGCTGGCCCGACAAAAACGCCGGGCGCTGGTGGTGCTGGTCACCAACTTGAGGGATGAAGACGACGAAGAACTGCTGACCGCCGTCAAACGCCTGAGCAAACTGCATCGGGTGCTGGTGGCGAGCCTGCGCGAAGACTTGCTCGACAGCCTGCGGCAAACGCCGGTGCAAACCTTGCCAGAGGCGCTGGCCTATTGTGGGACGGTGGATTATTTGAATGACCGGGCGCAGCTCCATGAGCGTTTGAGTGCTCATGGAGTGCCGGTGGTGGATGCCCGGCCCACAGAGTTGGGGGCCGAGTTGGTGACGGCGTATTTGGGGTGGAAAAAAGCTGGGACGATGTAACGTCGAATCGTATATAAAATCGTCATGACACGACATCTACATGAATATGACGTGCGAGCACGTACGACAAACCCTCAATCCGGGTGCTTACGAAAACCAATCCTACTCAACAACCTGAAAGCTCTATCGCAAGGAATCAATCATGGACGAGACAAGCCTATTTGCATCAGTACTAACGCAGATCAATGAGAACCAACTGGCTTTGTGTGCTGCTATAGAAGAACTATCGAATTGGGTGGCGCAACGAGGGGCTACCGAAGTAGCGGATAACATCCGATGTGCATTACAAACGATAGATCGAAACCAAGAATTCATCTCTTTGGCACTTATTTCTGTCTCCACCGACTTTAAAGAATCACAGACTCCAAAGAAGCATGACCCTAATGTCTAGCTAACCATCAAGAATCGTAATTCTCCTCAGCTATTACCCGATGCCCCTCATCGGGTAACAACTGACGTTCATGGTCAGTAATCTGCTTGTTGCCCTCCTCCCGACTTCTCGAATAGCAGCGCTAACGGCTACAAAATGAAGCGCATCTGCCTACAAGTGTCAGCGACCCAGTCTGATTGTGGGTGGTGTCCGTCCCGACATAAGGTTCTCCTTCCCTCGCTACCGCCCATTCGTCTACCTCCGAATCGGCGGTAGCTCCAACAAGGAGTTAACCGTGTTAATGCCTCGACCCAATCTATTCAAAACCATCCCCCATCCCCCCTACGGAACCCTCGACTCAAGAAAACTCCACAAAGCTGCCGACAGGGCTCTAGATCACTATCTCAAACGGGAAAACACTGAACCGTGTTTTGCCAACAGACGCCCCACCGAGGAACGATCCATGAAAATGTTCACCGTTATCCCCAATGCCAATCCTGAAGCCTTGACCATCGAGACCTACGAAACCTTCTCGACGGTCAGCATTCTGCTGCTCGACCTGGCTGAAAGCCTGAACGACAAGCCGCGGCATCTGGCCATGGCGATTTATCGGATGAGTGAGTTGGGGTTGATGCTGGTGGAGCGGTCGCTGGATAACGAGAAGGCGATCAAAACGACCTAGTCTTTATCCCGTTATTCTTTGGTGTATAAACTGATGCCATCGAGAGCAGGCTCGCTCCCACAGGTAATCTTCGGTGGACACAGCATTTGTGGGCACCAGATAACCTTGTGGGAGCGAGCCTGCTCGCGATGGCGATTGCTTAGACGCCGCAGACTTCAGGCAGAAGCAGGCAACGGCTGAAAGCTGAAGTACTGCGTCAACGCCTCCATCAGCTGCCCATATTCCGGCGGTGCCCGTTGCAGGCTGAACCCGGCGTCGTAATGGTGCGGTGTAGCGTCTTCGTGGCACCACAGACAACAGGCCGCCAGGTCAATAACCTGCTGGCAGCCGTCGCTGGCGGGGATTTTTAATCGAAGGTCAAAGTCGGCGCCCACCATCATCGGTAACTGGCTGATGAGCATCAGCCCGTCGGCAGACACATTGCCCAGAAAACCGATGGGTTTATCGGTGACGCTGTTGAATACTCTCAGAAAATACGGCAGTTGATGCCGCTCGATCCGGCGGTCGGTGAACATGGGTCATTCGCCATGCAAGGCCCTTAAGCAGGGCCGCACTAATGCTTCGGAACGGGCCTGCTTCTATTGATAGAGGCATGGGCGCGCTCTCCCCGATCCTGTTGCGACAGTCCAACCTTCCGCTGCCGATCACAGGTGTAACCTCGGTTAGAGGCAAGGCTCTAATCGATCTATTCGACTATAGCTCACCACCGCCAGTCAGCCAGCCTTTGTAGGACAACCTCAATCAGAACCGGGTCGGGCGTACCTGCGTCGCGCTGCGGGTCGGGTAATGCCCCAGGCTCTCCAGGGTTTCCAGCCGGGCACGGGCGCGGTAGGCATATTCGCTTTGCGGGTAGGCCGCGATGATGAACTGGTAAGTCTGGGCCGCATCGATAAACAGCTTCTGCCGCTCCAGGCACTGGCCGCGCATCATCGTCACTTCCGGCTGCACGTAACGACGGGAACGGCTTTCGCGATCGACCTTGGACAGTTCGAGCATCACCTGCTCGCAGTTGCCGCGTTCGTAGGCGCTGTAGGCATTGTTCAAATGATGGTCCATCGACCAACGGGTGCAGCCCGCAGCACTGAGGGCAAGGACGGCAATGAGCACGAATCGCATAGGGGGATCTCCTGTCTTGTGCTCTGTATCGACCCGCTGTCGGAAATCTTCAGGATGGCGTGCTGCAAAGTTGCGGGGTTCAATAAAGAAAGAAAAAAGTAGTGCAAACGAACAATGACTACACCCCGGGACCATAGTAGCCTCTGCTTGCGCTTGAACTCAGGAGTCTTTGCATGTCCGTCCGTCGTACCAAAATCGTCGCTACCCTTGGCCCGGCCAGTAACTCGCCGGAAGTTCTCGAACAGCTGATTCTGGCTGGCCTGGACGTCGCCCGTCTGAACTTCTCCCACGGCACCCCCGACGAGCACAAGGCTCGCGCGAAGCTGGTGCGTGACCTCGCTGCCAAGCACGGCCGCTTCGTCGCCCTGCTGGGTGACCTGCAAGGCCCGAAAATTCGTATCGCCAAATTCGCCAACAAGCGGATCGAGCTGAAGATCGGTGATCAGTTCACCTTCTCCACCAGCCATCCACTGACCGAAGGCAACCAGCAAGTGGTCGGCATCGACTACCCGGACCTGGTAAAAGACTGCGGCGTGGGCGACGAGCTGCTGCTCGACGACGGCCGCGTAGTGATGCGCGTCGATACCGCCACCGCTACCGAACTGCATTGCACCGTGACCATCGGCGGCCCGCTGTCGGACCACAAAGGCATCAACCGTCGTGGTGGTGGCCTGACGGCGCCGGCCCTGACCGAGAAAGACAAGGCCGACATCAAGCTCGCTGCCGAAATGGAAGTCGACTACCTCGCGGTGTCCTTCCCACGTGACGCCGCCGACATGGAATACGCCCGTCAACTGCGCGACGAAGCCGGCGGTACCGCCTGGCTGGTGGCGAAGATCGAACGCGCCGAAGCCGTGGCCGACGACGAAACCCTCGACGGCCTGATCAAGGCTTCCGACGCGGTGATGGTTGCCCGTGGTGACCTGGGTGTGGAAATCGGCGATGCCGAGCTGGTAGGCATTCAGAAGAAAATCATTCTGCACGCACGCCGCCACAACAAGGCTGTGATCGTCGCGACCCAGATGATGGAGTCGATGATCCAGAACCCGATGCCGACCCGCGCCGAAGTGTCCGACGTAGCCAACGCCGTGCTCGACTACACCGACGCCGTGATGCTCTCGGCCGAAAGTGCCGCCGGCCTGTACCCGCTGGAAGCGGTGCAAGCCATGGCGCGCATCTGCGTCGGCGCTGAAAAGCACCCGACCAGCAAGACCTCCAGCCACCGCATCGGCAAGGAATTCGAGCGCTGCGACGAGAGCATCGCGCTGGCAACCATGTACACCGCCAACCACTTCCCGGGTGTGAAAGCGATCATCGCGCTGACCGAAAGCGGCTACACCCCGCTGATCATGTCGCGTATCCGTTCGTCGGTGCCGATTTACGCGTTCACCCCGCACCGCGAAGCCCAGGCCCGCGCAGCGATGTTCCGTGGCGTGTACACCGTTCCGTTCGACCCGGCCTCACTGGCACCGAACGAAGTCAGCCAGAAAGCCATCGACGAGCTGGTCAAGCGCGGCGTTGTGCAGAAAGGCGACTGGGTGATCCTGACCAAGGGCGACAGCTACCACACCACCGGCGGCACCAACGGCATGAAGATCCTGCACGTGGGCGACCCGCAGGTCTGAGTGACCGGTTGCTGAAAAACAAAAGCCCCGCCATGTGAATGGCGGGGCTTTTTGGTTTTTGATCCACAAGTTGTGTTGCCCAGGCGGGCCTCTTCGCGGGCAAGCCGCTGCCAACCAAGTCAGAGCTCAACACAAAACCTGTGGGAGCGAGGCTTGCCCGCGAAGAGGCCCGCACGATCACCGAAGATTCAATGCCTGCTGATAAACCCCGTCAACGCCGCAATCGCTTCCGGCGAACGCAGCCGTTGGGTGAACAACGCGCCCTCCTCCTCGATCACTTTACGGATCAACTCGCGATCCGGTGCCTTCATCAATTGCTTGCTGATGCGCACTGCCTCCGGCGGCAACTCATCAAAGCGCAACGCCATCTCCCGCGCCTTGGCCAATGCCGCTTCGCCACTGCCCAAGGCCTCAGTCGCGATCCCCCACGCGACAGCCTGTTCACCGCTGAAACCTTCGCCGAGCAACAGCAACTGCGCCGCTCTGGCCTGCCCGAGCAAACGCGGCAGGATCAGGCTGGAACCGAACTCCGGGCATAACCCGAGATTGACGAACGGCATGCGCAACCGCGCGTCCGCACTGACATAAACCAGATCGCAATGCAGCAGCATCGTCGTGCCAATCCCCACCGCCGCACCGGCCACCCCAGCGACCACTGGTTTACGGCACTCCAGCAAATTGAGCATGAAGTGAAACACCGGGCTGTCGAGGTTGCTCGGCGGTTGCTGGATGAAGTCGGCGATGTCGTTGCCAGCCGTGAAGCATTCGGCGCTGCCGGTGATCAGTACCGCATTGATCTCGGGGTCGCTGTCGGCGAGCCGCAAACCCTCTGCCAGTTGGCTGTACATGGCGCGGGTCAGGGCGTTTTTCTTTTCGGGACGGTTGAGGCGCAGGGTCAGTAAACCGCGCTCACGTTCAAACTGGATGGCATCGGGCATGGCGAGTCCTGATCTGAGAGGATCCACTGTGGCGAGGGAGCTCGCCCCCTCGCCACAGCAAGCTCCCTCGCCACAAAAATCAGCGCTCAACCATGGGGTACAAAGACATCCGCCAGCAGTTGATTGCGCGGCAAACCCGCCAGGTACAAGCGCCGGGCAAAGGCGTCGACGCTGTCGGGTGCTCCGCAGACTAAGGCCAGGGTTTGCCGGGAAACAAGGCGCAGTTGCGCCAAAGCGGCGGGCAACTCGGCCGCCGTCCACAGCTCGACATTAAGGTTTTCACGGCCCTCGGCCATGGCTTGCAGGGGTTTGGCCAGATAATGCTCACTGGCATCATGGGCCAGGTGAATGACGCGGATGGCGCCCTGGTGATGCTGACGCAACGCTTCACGCAAGATGCCGAACAACGGCCCCAGACCGGTGCCAGCCGCCAGCAACCACAGCGGTCGGGTGTGCCAGTCAGGATCGTAATGCAGCGCCCCGCCGCGCAACTCGCCGAGGCGGATCGAATCGCCGATTTTCAAGCGACGCGCCGCGTCACTGAATTCCCCCGGCTGGCGGCAATCGAGGTGGAACTCCAGGAAGCGGTCCTCTTCCGGCAGGCTGGCAAGGGAATATGGCCGCGCCACCTGCCCCGCCCACAACACCAGATGCTGCCCCGCCTGATAGCGCAACGGGCGCTCGCTGGTCAGGCGCAAGCGCAACACGCTGGCGCTCAGCCAATCGCTGGCGACCACTTGCGCGGCAAGACCATCGCGCAGCGGGTCAAAGGTTTCGACGTGCAGATCGTCAACCACCTGGCACTGACAGGCCAACCGCCAACCCTGCTGGCGCTGCTCATTGCTCAAGGCATCGGGACGGCTGTCGCTGGGCAGGCCCACGACACATTTGACCAGGCACGCGTGGCAACTGCCGGCGCGGCAGCTATAGGGCACCGGCACGCCGTTTTGATTGAGGGCATCGAGCAGATTGCTCCCCGCCGCCACCGTCCAATGGCGTTCGCCGACCCGTAACTCAGGCATCGACATTCTCCCAGGCGGCCGCGCAACGGTTACGGCCGTCACGCTTGGCGCGGTACAGCGCCTGATCGGCGCAATGCAAGGCGTAATCCAGATCGTCGCCCAGTTCCAACAAGGTCATGCCCGCCGACAGACTGAGGTGAGCGATCTCCAGGCCGACCAATTCGACATCCATGAAGGCTATGCGCAAGCGCTCGCAACAGGCCGTCAGGCGCTCGGCATCGCAATCGGGCAACAGCACCACGAATTCTTCACCGCCATAACGGGCCAGAATATCGCCATCGCGCAGGCAGGCCGTGGCCACTCCGGCGAACGCTTGCAGCACCTGATCGCCGGCGGCGTGACCATGAACGTCGTTGATGCGCTTGAAGTGGTCGAGGTCGATCAGCGCCAGGCCATGCAACACACCGACTTCCAAGGCGTTCAGCTCGCGGGAGGCCAGGCGCAGGAAATGCCGACGGTTGAACAGCCCGGTGAGTTCGTCGGTCGCCACCAGGCCTTCGAGCTGGCGCATCATTCCGCGCAGGGTGTCTTGATGCGCCTGCAAGGCGAACCGCCGCTGACGCATACGCTGGCGCGACATCTGCACGTAGCGGGCGTAAAGCACTAACCAGCCGAGCACCACAAACAGCACGCACACCTGCAACAGCGCCAGCGTCGGGTCGGACAGCTGAAAGTGGTAGCCCTCCCACAACGTGATGGCGCTGAAACTGAAAAACACAAAAAGCGCACATCGCAAGAATGCCGTGCGCGGTAAATGAAACAAGCCGAACAGCAGAATCAGCAGGTAAAACACCAGAAACGCACCGCGCGCCTCGTCCAGATGGGCGATCAGCCACGTTTGCCATCCCAGCCCTAACAACACTTGCGCTTCGGTCAGGCTGGGGTCGGAAAAACGCAGGTTGGTGCCGCTGTAAAACACCGCGAACAGCACCGCCTGGCTGAGCAACACCAATGCACTGCCGACCACCATGCCAACGATGGAATCGTGGTAATGGCCGGTGAAAAACGCCAGCCACAGCAGCAGCAAGGCCAGGGCATAAGTGCCGGCCGCAAGGGCGAAGCGTTTGAGCAAAAGCCGCTGGATGGCGTTATGGGTCAATCGTTGATTCACCTGGGATAGGAGGCTGTCAGAGTGTCCTACTCTACAGGCCGGATGCCACTTTAGTGGCGAGTCTGATAAATGACCATTCAATTTTTGGGGCGAAAATTTGGCGTCAAACCCATGACTTGGGCTACGGATAACCTGTGGCGAGGGGGCTTGTCGGAACGCTGCACCGCCCCCGCTCGGCTGCGAAGCAGTTGTAAAATCTGCCAATGCGGTGTGTGGGAGGGGAAGCAAGGGGAGCGCTTCGCGCTCCAACGGGGGCAAGCCCCCTCGCCACAGGCAAGCCCCCTCGCCACAGGCAAGCCCCCTTCACCACAGCGAGCTCCTTCGTCACAAAAGCCCTTCTATCCATGTGTGGGCGGTATGCGACCAACGTTTGGCTGTCAACGGATGTACCCGCCTTTGATGCGCGGTATACTGCCGCGCCTTTTTAGCGTCGCGCCAGCATGCCCGGCGTGCCTTGAAAGGTGTCTGCGACCGACCGATGCACCCAAGCCGCAGGCACCTTATTGAATGTTCCCGTCTTTTAGAGGAGCGCGACTCGATGACCGTGATCAAGCAAGACGACCTGATTCAGAGCGTTGCCGACGCCCTGCAATTCATTTCCTACTACCACCCCGTGGATTTCATCCAGGCGATGCACGAGGCCTACCTGCGTGAAGAATCGCCGGCAGCCCGCGATTCCATCGCGCAAATCCTGATCAACTCGCGCATGTGCGCCACCGGCCACCGCCCGATCTGCCAGGACACCGGCATCGTGACCGTGTTCGTACGCGTAGGCATGGACGTACGTTGGGATGGCGCCACCATGGGCCTGGACGACATGATCAACGAAGGCGTGCGCCGGGCTTACAACCTGCCGGAAAACGTCCTGCGTGCCTCGATCCTCGCCGACCCGGCGGGTGCTCGCAAAAACACCAAGGACAACACCCCGGCTGTTATCCACTACTCCATCGTTCCGGGTAACACCGTGGAAGTGGACGTGGCAGCCAAGGGCGGCGGCTCCGAGAACAAGTCGAAAATGGCCATGCTCAACCCGTCCGACTCGATCGTCGACTGGGTGCTGAAAACCGTTCCGACCATGGGCGCCGGCTGGTGCCCACCGGGCATGCTCGGCATCGGCATCGGCGGCACCGCCGAGAAAGCCGCCGTGATGGCCAAGGAAGTGTTGATGGAATCCATCGACATTCACGAGCTCAAAGCACGCGGCCCGCAGAACCGTATCGAAGAGATGCGCCTGGAGCTGTTCGAGAAGGTCAACCAACTGGGCATCGGCGCCCAGGGCCTGGGTGGCCTGACCACCGTGCTCGACGTGAAGATCATGGATTACCCGACCCACGCCGCCTCCCTGCCGGTGTGCATGATCCCCAACTGCGCCGCCACCCGTCACGCGCACTTCGTGCTCGACGGTTCCGGCCCGGCCTCGCTGGAAGCGCCACCGTTGGACGCCTACCCGGAAATCGTCTGGGAAGCCGGCCCGTCGGCCCGTCGCGTCAACCTCGACACCCTGACGCCAGAAGAAGTGCAGAGCTGGAAGCCGGGCGAAACCGTCCTGCTCAACGGCAAAATGCTCACCGGTCGCGATGCGGCGCACAAGCGCATGGTCGAGATGCTGAACAAGGGTGAAACCCTGCCGGTGGACCTGAAAGGTCGCTTCATCTACTACGTCGGCCCGGTTGATCCGGTGCGCGAAGAAGTGGTTGGCCCGGCTGGCCCGACTACCGCCACGCGGATGGACAAGTTCACCCGTCAGATCCTCGAGCAAACCGGCCTGCTGGGCATGATCGGCAAATCCGAGCGCGGCCCGACCGCGATCGAAGCGATCAAGGACCACAAAGCCGTTTACCTGATGGCGGTCGGCGGCGCGGCTTACCTGGTGGCGCAAGCGATCAAGAAGTCCCGCGTGGTGGCGTTCGCCGAACTTGGGATGGAAGCGATCTACGAGTTCGACGTGAAAGACATGCCAGTGACCGTTGCGGTTGATAGCAAGGGTGAGTCGGTACACATCACCGGCCCTGCGATCTGGCAGCAGAAGATCAGCGAAAGCCTGGCGGTAGAAGTGCAGTAAGCACTTCAGATTGCCAAAGCGGCCGGTTCATCGTTATGGATGACCCGGCCGTTTTTTTATCCAGCGTCCAAACCGTTTGCGGTAGAAAAACCTGGCGCGCAGCCGATTTAATCTTAAGAAATCGCTCTCCCTTGTCAGATCTGAGAGGTTACGTCTGCCCATAAACTTGATAGCGTTTATCCACCCACGCGATTGGCAATCGTTTGCCTGAAATCAATCAATGGCGCAATTTTGGCAGCTCTCAAGCCTGTCGGTCGCCCGAACGATCGGTGAGGGCGCGAACAGCGCGCCGAGCCAATCGCCTGCATGGTATGGTGCCCGCCCGTCCTGCCATCCGTTTGCCCCAGCATGCTGCCGACTTCCCGTACCTTGCGCCTGTCGTTGTACACACTGCTGATCCTTGCCGGTGCCGCACTGGCAGCCGGTTTTGCCGTCCGCCACGCCGAACGCCAGGCTCTGGAAGAAGACGCCGCCCGCGCCAACCAGCAACTGGCGCTGTACGCCAATTCCCTACACACCCTGATCGACCGCTACCGCGCGCTGCCCGCCGTTTTGGCGCTGGATCCGGAACTGCGTTCGGCATTAAACGGTCCGGTCAGCGCCGAACAGCAGGCTGCCCTGAACCGCAAACTGGAGAAAATCAACGGCGCGGCGCATTCCTCGACCCTCGAATTGCTCGACCGCACCGGCCTGGCCGTGGCCGCCAGCAACTGGCGTTTGCCCAGCAGCTACGTCGGCCACAACTATGGCTTTCGCCCCTACTTCAGCCAGACCCGCACCCAGGGCACCGGACGCTTTTATGCGGTGGGCGTGACCAGTGGCATTCCCGGTTACTTCCTGTCCAGCGCGGTGACCGACGACAGCGGCGAGTTCATCGGCGCGATGGTGGTGAAACTCGAATTCCCCGAGCTTGAGCGCGAATGGCGTCAGGGCAGCGACACATTGCTGGTCAGCGATGCGCGCGGAATCATCTTCATTGCCAACCAGCCGGGCTGGCGCTATCGCCTGTTGAAACCGCTGAGCGACAGCGACCGCGCCGAACTAAAGGCCACCCGCCAATACGACAAGCAACCGCTGACTCCGCTTGAGTTTCAACCGGTGCGGCGCTTCGATGACAACAGTGCATTGACGAGGGTCGACGGTCCCGACGGAATGACGGATTACCTCTGGGAATCACTGCCGCTGGCTGCCGAAGACTGGACGCTGCACCTGTTGCGCCGCCCGCAGATAGCCCTGGAAGACAGCCGCAACGCCGGGCTCGCCGCTGCCGGCGCGTGGTTGACGCTGGTGTTTCTGTTGTTGTTCCTCAATCAGCGTTGGCGCCTGGCGAAATTGCGTCAGCGCAGCCGTGAAGAACTCGAGCAACTGGTGGAAGAACGCACACGCGACTTGCGCACCGCCCAGGACGGGCTGGTGCAGTCGGCCAAACTCGCGGCGCTGGGGCAGATGTCCGCAGCGCTGGCCCATGAAATCAATCAGCCCCTGACCGCCCAGCGCATGCAGCTTGCTACGCTGAGGTTGCTACTCGATCACGGCCGGGTCGACGACGCCTACAAGGCGCTCAAACCGGTGGACGACATGCTCACGCGCATGGCCGCCCTCACCGGCCACCTGAAAACCTTCGCACGCAAAAGCCCCAGCGGTTTGCGCGAACGGCTGGATCTGGCGGCGGTGGTGGATCAGGCCCTGCAATTGCTCGATGCGCGCCTGCGCGATGAGCAGGTCAGCCTGGTGCTGCACCTGACCCGTCCGGCCTGGGTGCGTGGTGATGCGATCCGTCTGGAACAAGTGCTGATCAACCTGCTGCGCAACGCCCTGGACGCCATGCAGGGCAAACCCTGCAAGCGTCTGGAGATTCGCCTCGAGGCCGATGAACAGCTGTGGCGCCTGAGTGTCATCGACAATGGCGGCGGCATTGCCGAAGAACATTTGAGCCAGGTGTTCGATCCGTTCTTCACCACCAAACCGGTGGGTGACGGCCTGGGCCTGGGGCTGGCCGTGTCCTTTGCCATCGTCCACGAAGCAGGCGGACGCCTGAGCGCCGATAATGGCGAAAAAGGCGCGGTATTCACCCTGACGTTGCCCGTTGATCTGGAGGTATTTGCCTGATGCTCAATTCGGTGATGGTGGTCGATGACGAAAGCAGCATCCGTAGCGCCGTCGAACAGTGGCTGAGCCTGTCGGGGTTCGAGGTGCAACTGTTCAGCCGCGCCGATGAATGCCTGGCGCAACTGCCGAAACACTTCCCCGGGGTGATTCTCAGCGATGTGCGCATGCCAGGCATGAGCGGGTTGGAGCTGCTGGCCGAAGTGCAGCGCCGCGACGCCGATTTGCCGGTGATCTTGCTGACCGGTCACGGCGATGTGCCGATGGCCGTCGAAGCGATGCGCGATGGCGCCTACGATTTCCTCGAAAAACCCTTCAGCCCGGAAACCCTGCTGAGCAGCCTGCGTCGGGCGCTGGACAAGCGCCGGCTGGTGCTGGAAAACCGTGCCCTGCACGAACAGGCCGACAATCGCGCCAAACTCGATGCCACCCTGCTGGGAGTGTCCCGTGGTTTGCAGACATTGCGTCGGCAGGTGCTGGATCTGGCGACGCTGCCGGTCAATGTGCTGATCCGTGGCGAAACAGGCAGCGGCAAGGAACTGGTTGCCCGCTGCCTGCACGACTTCGGTCCCCGTGCCGACAAGCCCTTCGTCGCCTTGAACTGCGCAGCGATTCCCGAGCAGTTGTTCGAGGCCGAACTGTTCGGTCATGAGAGTGGCGCGTTCACCGGCGCCCAGGGCAAGCGCATCGGCAAGCTCGAATACGCCGACGGCGGCACGCTGTTTCTCGATGAAATCGAAAGCATGCCGCTGGCGCAGCAGGTGAAACTGCTGCGGGTGTTGCAGGAGCAGAAGCTTGAACGCTTGGGCTCCAATCAGAGCATCCGCGTGGATTTGCGAATCATCGCCGCGACCAAACCCGACTTGCTGGATGAAGCCCGGGCTGGGCGTTTTCGCGAGGATCTGGCGTATCGCTTGAACGTCGCCGAGCTGCGGCTGCCGCCGTTGCGTGATCGGCGTGAAGACATTCCACTGTTGTTCGAGTTCTTCGCACAGAGTGCCGCCGAACGTCTTGGCCGTACCTTTCCACCGTTGAGCGGGCCGCAATTGAGCCATCTGCTGAGCCACGACTGGCCGGGCAATGTGCGCGAGCTGGCGAACGTCGCCGAGCGCCAGGTGCTGGGCCTCGGCGAACCGGAACCGGTGGGGATCGATCCCGGCCAGTCACTGGCGGCGCAGCAGGAAGCTTTCGAAGCGCATTGCTTGCGCGCGGCGCTGACCCGGCATAAGGGCGATGTGAAAGCGGTGCTTGAAGAACTGCAACTGCCGCGCCGTACCTTCAATGAAAAGATGCAGCGCCATGGGTTGAGTCGCGAGATGTTCATCTGACAGGAACGCCCTCGAACACCCGGAATGCCCTGGACCTGTAGGAGCGAGGCTTGCCCGCGAAGCTTTTTAGCGGTCTTGATGGCCTCTTCGCGGGCAAGCCTCGCTCCTACAGGGGTTGGTCGTGCGCGGAAATCCGCTTGTTACCTTGTACGCAATAAGCGGATTTCCGCTCAGCAAAACCCGTCACCCCCTCTAAACCGGCCCTCCTCCCCTTGGCACAGCTCCTGCTATAGCCCCTGCAGGCTGCGTTTCAACGCGCTCCACAAAAACAATTAAACGAAGGATCCTTCAATGGATAACTCCAACGCCCTGCCCCTTGGGTCGGCTGCCGTGCCGGCTAAAGAAAGAAGCACCGCCAGCCGGATCAAATCGATCTTCAGCGGCTCTGTCGGCAATATGGTCGAGTGGTACGACTGGTACGTCTACGCCGCCTTCTCCCTGTACTTCGCCAAAGTCTTCTTCCCCAAAGGCGACACCACCGCCCAACTGCTCAACACCGCCGCAATCTTCGCCGTGGGCTTTTTGATGCGCCCGATCGGTGGCTGGCTGATGGGCCTCTACGCTGACAAGGCCGGCCGTAAAGCCGCGCTCATGGCCTCGGTCTACCTGATGTGCTTCGGCTCGCTGCTGATCGCCCTGAGCCCAGGCTATGAAACCATCGGTATCGGCGCACCGATCCTGCTGGTTTTCGCCCGCCTGCTGCAAGGTTTGTCGGTGGGGGGTGAGTACGGCACCTCGGCGACGTACCTCAGCGAGATGGCGACCAAGGAACGTCGTGGTTTCTACTCCAGCTTCCAGTACGTGACGCTGATCTCCGGCCAGCTCATCGCCCTGGGTGTGCTGATCGTGCTGCAAAATTTCCTGACCACCGAAGAGCTGTACGCCTGGGGCTGGCGCATTCCATTCGCCATCGGCGCGCTGTGTGCCGTGGTCGCGCTGTACCTGCGTCGTGGCATGGAAGAAACCGAGTCGTTCACCAAGAAAGAGAAGGCCAAGGAAAGCGCGATGCGCACCTTGCTGCGCCATCCCAAGGAACTGATGACCGTGGTCGGCCTGACCATGGGCGGTACGCTGGCGTTCTACACCTACACCACGTACATGCAGAAATACCTGGTGAACACCGTCGGCATGAGCATTTCCGACTCCACCACGATTTCCGCGGCGACGCTGTTCCTGTTCATGTGCCTGCAACCGATCATCGGCGGGCTGTCGGATAAAGTCGGTCGTCGACCGATCCTGATCGCCTTCGGCATTCTCGGGACACTGTTCACCGTGCCGATCCTGACCGCCCTGCACACCATCCAGAGCTGGTGGGGTGCGTTCTTCCTGATCATGGCGGCGCTGATCATCGTCAGCGGCTACACCTCGATCAACGCGGTGGTCAAAGCTGAATTGTTCCCCACCGAAATCCGTGCCCTGGGCGTCGGCCTGCCATACGCACTGACCGTGTCGATCTTCGGCGGCACCGCTGAATACATCGCCCTGTGGTTCAAGAGCATCGGCATGGAAACCGGTTACTACTGGTATGTCACAGCGTGCATCGCGGTGTCGTTGCTGGTGTACGTGACCATGAAAGACACCCGCAAGCATTCGCGGATCGAGACCGACTGACAGCAACATTGATGGAGGCTGTACCGGCCTCTTCGCGGGCAAGCCTCGCTCCTACAGGGGTACGCGATCATCTGTAGGAGCGAGGCTTGCCCGCGAACGGGACACCTCGGTATCAGGTCAACTCAGCCGCCGTCTGCTTCGCGTACTTGCCCTGCACGTAAGATGCCCCTGCAATCATCACCACCAGAATCCCCGCCAACACCAGCGACGAGCCGATGGTGCCGAAATCCAGGCCACCCTTTGCATGGGGTTTGGTCAGGAAGTCGCCCAAGGTTGCGCCGAATGGCCGCGTCAACACGAACGCCACCCAGAACAGCAGCACCGACGAAATCTTCGTGAAGTATTTCAACAGCACCACCAGCGCAATGGTCGAACCGATCAACAGTGCGCCGCCGGCAAAACCCAGGCCCGAGTCGTCGGCCAGGTAATCGCCAAGCGCCGTGCCCAAGGTGTTGGAAAACAGAATCGCCATCCAATAGAACATCTCGCCCCGGAAGGTCTGGACCTTGGTGACGTTCAGCGAATCGCCGCTCAAGCGCCAGGCCGCGAAAATCCCCAGCAGAATCGCAATCAGGATCATCGAACCGGTGGCGTAGCCCAGTTCGAGGGTGCGGTCCATGAAGTCGGACATGGTGGTGCCGGCGGTGCTGGTCGACAGAATCACGATCCAGTACAGCACCGGCTTGTAGGTTTTGGACATCAACTGCGTGACCAGCGTCAGCACAAAGACGCTGATCAGAATCAGCGAGCTGATGGCGTAACCGACATTGAGGGTCATCGACAACAAATCCCCCGCGGTTTCACCCAGGGTCGTCGCGCAGATTTTCATGACCCAGAACGCCAGGGTGATCTGAGGAAGTTTATTCATTCAAGGCAAGCTCCAGTTCGTGACGGTCGTTTCTTCGGGTTATTGACCGGTGCGCAGACTGGCGGTGGAGCGGTGAAAAATAGGTAAGTGCAGGATGAAAATTCTGTCACGCAGACAAGAGAGCCCGATTAATCGCTGGTTAATGCCCAGTACGCATCCTGCCCCCCGTCTGATCAATTCATTGCGCTGTGCAAACTGGAGTTACCCATGAAAACCAAACTGATGCTCGTTCTGGCCCTCTCTGTGCTGGCCGCCAACACCTTCGCCGCCGATGGTTACGACCGCACCGGTTCCGCCGTCTTCACTGCACAAAGCAACGTCGCTGGCGACAGCCGCACCGACGCAGCCACAGTCGCTACCGACAGCGTCGATCGCACCGATGCAGCTCGCACCAACTGATCCCTGAACGCACCACACAGCCCGGCTTTGGCCGGGCTTAGTCATTTTTGGGGGAAGCAAAACCCGGTGATCGCCACAGAAGCCCCACTCCCACTGATTGAAATCTGCCGCTGGCCCTTGCACCATGCTCACCTCCCGGACGCCCTCAGGAATTCACTCCATGCCCGACGATATCCATTTCTACGAACCCGCCAACGGCCACGGCCTTCCCCATGACCCGTTCAACGCCATCGTCGGCCCGCGCCCCATCGGCTGGATTTCCTCCCAGGACGCCAACGGTCGCCTGAACCTGGCGCCCTACAGCTTCTTCAATGCCTTCAACTACATTCCGCCGATCATCGGGTTCTCCAGTGTCGGGCGCAAAGACAGCTTGAACAACATCGAGCAGACCGGCGAGTTCGCCTGGAACCTGGCGACGCGCCCACTGGCCGAGCAGATGAACCAGAGTTGCGCGATGGTTGGGCCCGAGGTCAACGAGTTCGAACTGTCCGGGCTGACCACTGCCGCGTCGAAAATCATTCAGGTGCCACGGGTCGCCGAAAGCCCGGTGTCCTTCGAGTGCAAGGTCACGCAGATCATTCAGTTGCAGCGTGCCAACAAGGAAGTGGTGCCGAGCTGGCTGATTCTCGGCGAAGTAGTCGCCGTGCACATTGCCAAATGGCTGTTGAAGGATGGGGTGTACGACACCGCCGCGGCAGAACCGATTCTGCGCGGCGGCGGGCCAGCCGATTATTTTCAGCTGGGGCCAGAGGCACTGTTCAAGATGTTCCGCCCGGGAGCGGTCAAGTGATTACCAGAGCAGGTCAGCGTCTTGTTTGACGTCTTTGAGGTGGGTCAGCTCTTTGGCCGCAGCCTCGTCGGCTTCATGAGCGGTCTTGAACGTCTGGCTTTCCAGCACTTTGTGAAAGACCGGAGCACCGGAACCACCGAGGGCTTTGACGGCAATCGCGGCGTGGTAACCGCCCTCGCTCGGTACTACTGCTGAAACGGCTTCGAAGTGTTCAAAGGCTTTGCGTGCCATGTCGCGGATCCTGGCTAATGGAGAGTTGCGCCATTAAACCCTCAACCGGCCAGTTTGTGTACCGCTGCCTGGGACTGGCCGAGGGCCTGGGTCGCCGAGACATCCTTGAAAGTATGGAAATCCAGGCTGTTGACCACCATTTCCTGCACCAGTTCGGCAAAAATCTGCATCGCCGGGCTGCCGAAGTAAGCGGTCATCGCCTGTTGGCTGGCCCAGAAACCGGACACCAGCCACAGCTCGGGATCACATTGCGAGTGCTGCAGGGCGAAGCTCAGGCAACCCGGCGCGTTGCGCGACGGTTCGATCAGGGCGCTCAGGCGCGCACCGAGTTCTGCCGAACGCCCGGCGCGGGCGCGAACGAAGGCCATATGACTGACGGGGATCTGCGTAGACATGTTCAACCCTCCCAGGGAGTCGAGTGGCAGCCGTGGGACGGGCTGCGACAGGATCCAAGATTAGGCGGCGCATCACAGTCACCGTTAGTCGATTTCTGCCGGCTTATTGCACAATCCTGCGCAACTGCAAAAAGCCTCTGTAACAGCGCGCAAAGTACTGTCACACCGCTGTCACACCACTTTTAAGCAAGTTTCATCCACATTGCCCTGCTATGGCAGCCTCGTGTATTCACCCCGCGCAGAATCAGGCAAGCTTTTGACAGGATGTGTCTACCGCTGTCCCTTGCACAAATTTAAGCTCGGCCCATGACCAACACTTCACGGAGGATTCCCTGCATGTCGTCGCTCGATCACTTTCAGGCTCCGCTTCCCGCCGACATGGAAAAACAGCGCGCGGAACTGGCCGACCTCATCCGTCGCAACACGCTGGAGGATGGCTCCTATGCCACCGCCGTCGATTCGCTGTTTATGTCGCGCCACAGCCAGAACCATAATTTTGCCCCGGTGCTGGCCCAACCTGCGCTGTGCATCATGGCCCAGGGGCGCAAGGAAGTGCGGCTGGCGGATGAATACTTCAATTACGACCCGCTGAATTACCTGGTGGTATCGGTCTCGATGCCTTTGAGTGGGCGGGTGGTGAATGTCTCGCCTGACGAACCGATCCTCGCCGTGCGGCTGGACATCGATCCGGCGGAAATCACCGCACTGATTGCCGACGCCGGCCCCATCGGCGTGCCCACACGACCCACGGGGCGCGGCCTGTATGTCGAGCGGATCGACGCGGCGATGCTCGACGCCGTACTGCGTCTGGCGCGTTTGCTGGACACACCGAAAGACATCGCCATGCTCGCGCCGCTGATTCGCCGGGAGATCCTGTATCGGTTGTTGCGCAGCCAGCAGGGACATCGGCTGTATGAGATTGCCATCGCCAACAGCCAGAGCCATCGCATCAGCCAAGCGATCAAATGGCTCAACGGCAATTATGAACAGCCGCTGCGCATCGATGATCTGGCGCGAGAAGTGAACCTGAGCGTGTCGACGCTGCATCACCGCTTCAAGGCGATGACGGCGATGAGCCCGCTGCAGTATCAGAAACAGCTGCGCCTGCAAGAAGCGCGACGGTTGATGCTGGCCGAAGGGCTGGAAGCGTCGGCGGCGGGTTATCGGGTGGGGTATGAAAGCCCTTCGCAGTTCAGCCGCGAGTACAGCCGATTGTTCGGGGCACCGCCGTTGCGGGATTTGGCGCGGTTGCGGTTGTCCGTGTAATCAGATTCACACCCTGTAGGAGCGAGGCTTGCCCGCGAAGGCGTCGTATCAGCCAGCATCAATGCTGAGTATGAAATAGCCTTCGCGGGCAAGCCTCGCTCCTACGAGGATGGGGGTGTTTGTTCAGGCGCTTAGTACTCGGCAAGCCTCAGCCGGCAAGGTCACCGACACCGGATGGCCAATACCCAACCCAACCCCCTGACACGGCGTACTCAACGCAGTAAACGACACTCCGGAACACTCGACAGTGGTTTCGATGGTCGCGCCGATATCCCGCACAAACGTCACCTTGCCCAGCAAGCGATTCCCCGCCGTGGCCAGGGGTTGCGACAGTTGCAGGTCTTCGGGGCGGATCAGCATCTTGACCTTCTCCCCCACCGCAATGCTGCTGCAGATCGGCACTTGCAGCGCATCACCGCCGGGCAAGCTGACCTTGCCGTTGCCCAACGCCGTGGCCGGAAAAATATTGCCCGAGCCGATAAAGTCCGCGACGAATTCATTGGCCGGGTGCCGATAAATCTCAATCGGCGTGCCCACCTGCTGCACCCGATGCTCACCGAGCACCACCACGATGTCGGCCATGGTCATGGCTTCGCGCTGGTCGTGGGTAACCATGATGGTGGTGATGTTCAAACGCTGTTGCAGCTGACGGATTTCCACCTGCATCGACTCGCGTAACT
Organism: Pseudomonas sp. DF5; assembly: GCF_058148225.1. Classification (NCBI taxonomy): domain Bacteria; kingdom Pseudomonadati; phylum Pseudomonadota; class Gammaproteobacteria; order Pseudomonadales; family Pseudomonadaceae; genus Pseudomonas; species Pseudomonas sp. DF5. The sequence continues at coordinate 242,970 of NZ_JBYVYM010000004.1, read as the reverse complement.
TGGCGTCCAGCGCCGACAGCGGTTCGTCGAGCAGGAGGATTTTCGGGTGGCTGGCAATCGCCCGGGCAATCGCCACCCGCTGACGCTGGCCGCCGGAGAGTTTTGCCACCGGGCGATCAATCATTTCCTGCAGTTGAATCAGCTCAAGCAACTCCACCACCCGCGCCTGTTGATCAGCCTTGCTGACCCCACGCAGTTTCAGCGGATAGGCAATGTTCTCCCCCACCGTCATGTGCGGGAACAGCGCCAGGGATTGAAACACCATGCCGAAATTGCGCTGATGCGCCGGCGTGTGGCCGATGTCTTCACCGTCCAGGCGAATCTCGCCGCCGGTCAGGGTTTCGAGCCCGGCGATCATCCGCAGCAAAGTGGTTTTACCGCAGCCCGACGGGCCGAGGAAACACACCAATTTGCCCTCGGGCAAATGCAGGTTTACATCCTTTACCGCGCAGGCCGAGCCGTAATGTTTCTCGACGTTTTCCAGAATCAGACCAGTCATGTTGCACCTCAAGAATCAGAACGAAACGCCGCCTTCGCCAACCAACTTTTCCAGCGCCCAAATGAGCACGAAGTCGATCAGCACGATCAGCACGGCAAACGAGAAAACGGTAGGGTCGAGCGATGACACGGTGCGGCTGTACATCCAGATCGGCACGGTCATGACGTCGATGGTGTAGAGGAAATAGGTCACGGTGAATTCGTTGAACGAGACGATGAACGCCAGCAGCATGCCCGCCAGAATCCCCGACTTCATCAACGGCACCACCACATCGACAATCGCCCGCAGCGGTGAAGCGCCGAGCATTTGCGCGGCCTCTTCGACCTCGCTGCCGATGGAGAGCATCGCTGCCGTGCAGTTTTTCACCACGAACGGCAGCGCCAGAATCACATGGGCGATCACCAGCCGCGAGGTGGTGATCTGGAACGGCAGGCTGTCGAACACCAACAACAAGGCCAGGCCCAACACCACCATCGGGAACACCAGTGGCAGCGACATCAATTGCAGCGCCACGGCCTTGCCACGGAACTCGCAACGGGTCAGCGCGTAAGCCGCCGGCACCGCGATGATCGTGGCGAAGATCATGGTCAGGCAGGCCACCAGCAAACTGGTGCTCATGGCTTTGCCCAGGCTCAGCACATCACTGGCGTCCGGCGAGACGAAGGTGTGCCAGGCGGCCTTGTACCATTGCAGGCTGTAGCTGCTGGGCGGAAAGTCGAGGTTCGAGGCGCCGCTGAACGACATGACGATCATGGTCAGGATCGGCAGCACCGCCAACAGCAAAATGAAGCCCGAGAGGATACCGGCGAACTTGCCGGTATCGCCCGGCAACAGCGACTGACGCTTCTTGATCAAGGTGCTCATTGGGAAGCCTCCAGCATGCGCCGACGACGGCCAGTGATGTATTCGGACAAGGTCATGATTGCCAGGGTGGTAACGATCAGCACCACGCCGGCAGCGGACGCGGCGGGCCAGTTCATCAGCGGGGCGATCTGGTCATGGACCATCACCGCCAGCATCGGCACACGCCGACCGCCGAGCAACAAAGGCACCACGAAGCTGCTGGCGTTGTAGGCAAACACCAGCGTCGCGCCGGTGATGATCCCCGGAAAACTCATCGGCAACACCACTTGGCGAAACACCTGCAGGCGACTGGCGCCCAAGGTGGCAGCGGCTTCTTCGTAAGTGCGGGCGACACCGCGCATGGCGCTGGCAATCGGCAGCACAGCCAGCGGGAACGCGGTTTGCACCAGGCCCATCAATACGCCGTTCTGGTTGTACAGCAGCATGATCGGCCGCTTGATCAGGCCCAGGCCCATCAGCGCCTGATTGAGCATCCCGCCCGGGCCGAGAATCACCAGCCAGCCATAGCTTTGCAGCAACAGGTTGACCAGCAATGGCAGCAACACCGCCGCCAGGAAAATCCGCCGCACGAACGGTGAGGTCAGCCGCGACATGGTGTAGGCCACCGGGATCGCCAGCAGCACCGCGATCACCGCACTGATCAGCGCCAGGCGCAGAGTCAGCAGCAAGGATTTGAGGTAGTACGGTTCCAGCAATTGCGCGTAACTGGCCAGGCTGAAGCCGGACCACTCCGCGCCTTTGGTGCCGACGCTCATGCGCAGCACCAGGAGGCTCGCGGCAATCAGCACGCCGAGAAACAGCATCGACGGCGAGAGAAAAAACCACGCACGCACTGTCGGTGAGACACCCCGATTAGCGCGCGTGGGTGCGACGCTTACCGGATGGGTCAGAGGTTGGTGTTCCATAGCAAGGGTCTCGTCAATGGAAAGCAGCTGAGCGAGCACAACCTTCAAAACCACCGTTAACCCTGTGGGAGCGGGCTTGCCCGCGATAGCAATCTGTCAGTCACATCATTATCGACAGGGAGGCCGTCATCGCGGGCAAGCCCGCTCCCACAGTGTTTTGCAGTGTTCTGAAAACCTGCGTTCGCCACTCGATCAGGAAGAAAAGATTTCCGTGTAGCGACGAATCCATTGGTCATGCACGGTGGCCAGGAAGGCGTTGTCGTGCATGATCGCCTTCTCGGCAATCTGCTCCGGCGTAAGGATGTACGGGCTCTTGCGCGCTTCGGCGGAGATAATCGCCTTGGCGTTGACCGGGCCGTTGTAGATGTCTTCGGCCATCTTGCCCTGCACCAGCGGGTCCAGAGAGTGGTTGATGAAGGCGTAGGCCAGGTCGGTATCGCCCGGACGGTTTTTCGGCATCACCGAGAGCATCAGGTCGGTGTAGAAACCTTCCTTCATGCCGAACGTGGCGCCCAGACCGTAGGCCGGGTCGCGGATCTGTTTCGGGAAAAACGCCGGCGCGTACAAGCCGCCCATGTCCAGGGAGCCTGTGCGGAACAGCTCGGCGATCTGGTTCGGGTTTTCACCCAGGGTCACCACGCGGCTCTTGAGCTCGGCGAGTTTCTTGAAGCCTGGCTCGATGTTGTGTTCGTCACCACCGGCCAGTTTGGCGGCGATGATGATCAGGTCCATAGCCTCGGTCCAGTTCGGCGGCGGCAGGAAAATGTTCGGCGCCAGGTCGGCGTCCCACATCGCGGCATAGCTGTCCGGGGCTTCTTTCTGGGTACGGGTGCTGTAGACCAGGCTGTTGCACCACAGCAGGTAACCGATACCGTGGCCATTGGCGCCGGTGCGATATTTCTCCGGCACGTCCACCAGGTTGGGGATGCGGTTGAGGTCGGGTTTTTCCAGCAGGTTGGCGGCGGCCAGGCCTTCGGCGCCGACGCCGGCCAGGGTGATGATGTCGTACTGTGGACGATCACCGCCGGCCTTGAGTTTGGCGACCATTTCCGAGGTACTGCCGGTACGGTCAGCGATGACCTTGCAGCCGTACTTGTCTTCGAAGGTCGCCGCAATATTGCGCAGTGCTGCCAGGCCAGTGTCATCGGACCAGGTCAGCAGGCGCAGGGTCTTGCCCTGAAAGCGCGTATCGCTGGCATTGGCCCGGATGAACGGCATGCTCATGGCTGCCGCTGCAACTGAGGCCACACCCACGGTTTTGATGAATTGACGTCTGTTCAGATCATGCTTGCCCATGAAGGACTCCCTTTGTTTTTTTAAGTATGAGGTTGGTCGCAACCGTTGCATCCGCGCGGCCAGATCGGCTTGAAGTCCCCGGTTTCAAAGGACTTGAGCTGTGCCGGCGGGTTCATCCTGAGGTCGTGCAAAACACCTGACTATCGATAAAAACTCATTGAAGCCATGACGTGAGTGCATGCCTCCTTTCGAGGCATGCGCTCACTGTTTTCGTGCTGTCAGACGGCCCGAATCACATGCTTGATTTCCTGGAACGCCTGCAAACCCCACGGCCCCAATTCGCGGCCGATGCTGCTCTGTTTGTAGCCACCCCAGGCGGTCTGCGGGAAGATCACTTGCGGCGCGTTGATCCACACAAGCCCCGCCTGCAAAGCGTTGGCGACCCGATCGGCGGCCTCGCTGTCGCGCGTGACCACACTGGCTACCAGACCGAACGGGCTGTCGTTGGCCAAGGCGATCGCCTCGGCTTCAGAGCTGAAACTGCGCACGCAAATCACTGGGCCGAAAATCTCTTCGCACCACAACGCACTCTCGAGGGGCGCGTCGATGAAAACGGTCGGCTGCAAAAAGTAGCCGCGCGACAACTCTGCCGGGCGATTGCCGCCGCAGATCAGCTTCGCGCCAGCGCTCAAACCGCGATCGATGTGGCCCAGCACCCGCTGGTATTGCGCCTGGTTGACCAGTGCGCCCATCTCCACGTTCGGGTCGAACGGGTCGGCCACGCGGATAGCTTCGGCACGGGCCTTCAATCGCGCAACAAATTCATCCGCCAACTCATCGGCCACCAGCACGCGACTGGTCGCGGAACACATCTGCCCGGCGTTGAAGAAACCGCCACCGCAGGCCACTTCCACAGCCAGTTCGATATCGGCATCGGCGAGCACCAGCAGCGAGGATTTACCGCCCAGTTCCAGGCTCACGCCTTTCACGGTTTCCGCCGCCCGCTGCATCACCTGCACGCCCACCGCGTTGCTGCCGGTGAAGGAAATCTTGGCGATGCGCGGGTCAGCCGAGAGCGGTGCGCCGACCGCAAGGCCGGTGCCGCAGACCAGGTTGAACACACCGTTTGGCACACCGGCCTCGGCAATGATCGTCGCCAGTTCCAGCTCCGGCAGCGGCGTCACTTCAGACGGTTTGAGCACCACGCAGCAACCGGCGGCCAGGGCCGGGGCGAGTTTCCAGGCGGTGGTGACCATCGGGAAATTCCACGGCACGATCAGCCCCACTACACCGCATGGTTCACGGCGCAAACGGGCGCTGAAATCATCGCTCGGCAGTTCCACTTTGCTGTCTTGCCTGGCATCGAGGCCTTCAGCCAGACCGGCGTAATACTCGAAGGTGGCGATCACGTCGTCGACGTCGATGGCCGCTTCAAACAGCGGTTTGCCGTTGTTGCTCGACTGCAACTTCATCAACTGCTCGCGCCCGGCCTGCACGCCTGCGGCGATTCTGCGCAGGATCGCCCCGCGCTCGGCACCGGTGGTTTTCGACCATTGCTTGAAAGCGTTGGCTGCAGCGGTGACGGCCTGATCGACAGCGTGTGCATCGCCGCCGTTGACGGTGGTTAGCAGGGCTTCGGTCGCCGGGTTGATCACACGCAGATGTTCGTTGCCAGCGGACCATTGGCCGTCGATGAACAGGCCATCAAGAGTGGTAGGAAAACTCATTGCGACACCGCCTTCATCCACTGGGTCTGGTCGATTTCAATCAGGGTCGGACCCTGGCGGTCGGTGGCCAGGCGCAACGCATCACGCAATCCGTCAACACTGCTGACCGCTTCGGCCGCGCAGCCCAGCGCTTTGGCCACACCAATGAAATCGGGGGTATAGATGTCCACGCCCACCGGCTCGATGGCGCGGTTGACCATGTATTTCTTGATCTCTTCGTAGCCCTGGTTATTCCACAGCAACACGATCACCGGCGTGCGGGCTTCCACCGCGCTGGCCAGTTCCGGCAAGGTGAATTGCAGGCCGCCGTCGCCGATCAGGCACACCACCGGCGGACGCGTGCCGCCTTCGACGCTGCCACCGAGCCAGGCGCCAATCGCCGCCGGCAAGGCGTAACCGAGGGTGCCGTAACCGGTGGACGAGTTGAACCAGCGACGCGGACGCTCCGGGTTGAAGGTCAGGTTGCCGGTGTACACCGGTTGGGTCGAATCGCCGACGAACACCGCGTTCGGCAATTCGTACAGCACGGTTTCCAGGAAGCGGGTCTGGGCCAGGGTCGGGGCGTCCCAGGTCGCGGCAAGCTCTTCTCGCAAGCGAGCGGCGCGCACCTGGCCCCAGTCGTTGCGGCGCTCGGCCAGCGACTTGTGGGACAGCGCGCTCAGCAGGGCCTGGGCGGCATTGCGCGAGTCAGCCACCAACGCCACCTTCGGCGGGTAATTACGCACGGTCTGGTCTGGGTCGATGTCCACGCGCAGCAGCACGCCCGGGATTTCGAAGCCGCCGGCGAAGGTGATGTCGTAATCGGTTTCGGCCAGTTCGGTGCCGATGGCCAGCACCACGTCGGCCTCGGCCACCAGCGCACGTGTGGCCACCAGGCTTTGGGTCGAACCGATCAGCAATGGGTGGCTGGATTCGAGCATGCCTTTGGCATTGATGGTCAGGGCCACTGGCGCATCCAACAGCTCGGCCAGTTCAGTCAGCTCGGCCGCCGCATCGATGGCGCCGCCACCGGCGAGAATCAATGGGCGCTTGGCACCGGCCAGCAGGTCGGTCATGCGGCTGATCGCGCTGGGCGAAGCACCGGCACGATCGATGTTCACCGGCATGCTGGCGAGCAAGTCATCGGCCTCTTCGACCAGTACGTCCAACGGGATTTCGATGTGCACCGGACGCGGGCGACCGGCCTGGAACAGCGCGAAGGCCCGCGCCAACACACCCGGCAATTCCGCCGCCGACATCAAGGTATGGGAGAACGCCGCCACGCCGCCGACCAGTGTGCTCTGGTTCGGCAGCTCATGCAGCTTGCCGCGCCCGCCGCCCAATTGGCTGCGCGATTGCACGCTGGAGATCACCAGCATCGGGATCGAGTCGGCGTAAGCCTGGCCCATGGCGGTGGTGATGTTGGTCATGCCGGGGCCGGTGATGATGAAACACACACCCGGTTTGCCGCTGGTGCGGGCATAACCGTCGGCCATGAAACCGGCGCCCTGTTCGTGACGTGGAGTGACGTGGTTGATGCTCGAACGGGCCAGCCCGCGATACAGCTCCACGGTATGCACCCCGGGAATGCCGAACACCTGCTCGACCCCGTAATCTTCGAGTAACTTGACCAATACTTCGCCGCACGTCGCCATGTGTTTGCCCTTTTTGTTCGTTTGAGACGCCGGACCTGCCCAGTGTTTATGATGGATTGGCGGGTCCAGGGATGGCCTCATTGGAACGGGCGACACATAGCCGCAACAATGGATAAAAAGTCATACTAGCCATGTCCTCACGTCATACCTTGGATCCCAATGAAACGACTTCCTCCCCTGCCGGCGCTGCACACTTTTCTGATCACCGCGCAGTGCTGCAACTTCACCCGGGCCGCCGAACAGCTGCACATCACCCAAGGCGCGGTGAGCCGGCAGATCGCAGGGCTGGAAGATCATCTGGGTTATGAGCTGTTCATTCGCCAGGCGCGGGGCTTGAGCCTGACCGCCGAAGGGCGGGAGTGGTTGCCACGGGTGCAGCAGATTTTCGGCCTGATCGACGAGGCCGTGGAGCAGATCGGCGAGAAGCGCGAAACCTTGCAACTCAAGGCGCCGACCTGCGTGATGCGCTGGCTGTTGCCGCGCCTGTTGCAGTGGCAAAAGGAACGTCCGGATGTGCCGGTGGAGTTGACCACCACGGTGAAACACGGCGTGGATTTTCATCGCGAGCAGTTCGATGCGGCGGTGATGTACGGCGCGCCGCCGGACAGCTCGCTGGCCTCCCATCATCTGTTCGATGAGCAACTGACGCCGGTTTGCTCCCGTCCTCTGCTGGAAGGTCCCGTGCCACTTTTAACCCCCGATGATCTGGAGCACCATCTGTTGCTGCATCCGACTCGCGATGAAAGGGACTGGAAAGCCTGGCTCAAAACTGCCGACGTTCACTTAAGCAATGTCGGCAAGGGGCAGCATTTCGAAACCCTGGATCTGGCCATGTCGATGGCTTCTCAGGGCACAGGTGTAGCGATCGGAGATTGGTCGTTGATTGGCGATGACTTGCGCGCAGGGCGGTTGGTGATGCCGTTTGCACTGAAAGTACGTACAGGATTGGCCTACTACCTTGTCCACCCTCAACGACCGGCCCCGAGCGCTCCGTTGGCTGAGCTGCTCGATTGGCTGCAAGCTCAGGCGCGTGCTACGTCATAGGCGAGCAGCCACTCAACGCCAGGCAATTGCACCCAGGTAATTCAGCATGGCCGTATAGCGCCCGGCCATTGCCTGAATCGACAGCACATCACGAATCAATTGCGGCTCGTTCGTTTGTAAAAAGTGCTCGTACGCCGTCAATAGTTTTTGTGCTTCTTGCACCCAGTTTCGAGTGACCTGATCGAGCGATGCAATGGCTTCAAGTTTCTGCAGGCGACTGCCCGCATCCTGGATCTGGGCCTCGGTATCTGTCAGCGCCTTTTGCACCTCATCCAGTCGGGTTCGAACACCGTCTCGAGCCTGTGTCAGGTTGGAGTAGCGGCGTCCATTCTCAATCCCTTCCAGATTGCCTTTGAGGCGTGCGAGCACCAGTTCAAGGAATTCACGATCCGGCTTTTTGGTGGTCACCAGTTTGATTGCCGACTCGATTTCCCGTGCACTAGGGATCAGGCTATCAAAAATATCCAGCCAACCCGGGGCCTGGAAATGCTCAATCTGAGCATCAATGGTGCGTTTTTCCTCCTGAAGCTTTGCCTGATCTTCCCTGTACCCGGCACCTGCCTGCTCCAGGCGTATGCGTCGATCCGTTTCGATCCGGACCAGATCGATACCATCTTCGGCAAAACGGATGGCCTCCAGATTGCCCAATCCCTGATGTAAATACTGGGTGGCAGTCTGTATCGGCCCCCGCGTACTCTCAACACGACGCGCGCAGTATTTCACCAGCTCAATGAGCTTCTCTTCACGCAGGCTGGCCGTTGCGGAGGGATGACTCTGAATCTCTTCAAGGCGCGCCAGCACACTGGCGAACCCTACGTTGCCCAGCGACGCAACGGCCCTTTTTATATGGTCGCCTATGTGCTGATCATCGGTATTGAGCTGAGCACGCAGGCGCAAAGTCTTGTCCATTACCGCCGGCAAAAAGGCAAACGTATTATCGGCCACCAAGGTATTGAAGTGGCTTTGGCTCGCCTTCATCACCTGCCGGTCGGGTGTCGCGTAATCAGGAGCGCCGTTAACAGCATTGTTCATCATGAACATTTCATCCTTGAAAATATTAAAAATAGAATTTAACCAACCACTTCATTGAAAACCTTTGACAGGGCTCTGGCATGCCCTTGAATAACATCCCAAGGCTCGACCACCGCCTGCAAGTCCAAAACCAATATATTTAAATCAAATGCATTATCGACTTGAGCCAAGCGGATAGCAGACTCCTGAACATTGACCCACAGAATCGCCCATACATCCTCCAGATTCTTCGCGCCTTTCTCTGCATCCACCATCAGCGACTTTATATTACTCAATTGCCCAGCCAAACCGCTCAACAACGTCGAAAGAGTTGCCCCTTCCATTCCTTTCAGCAATTCGGCCCGACGCTCGTTCAAGGTATTTTTCAGACCTCTGACAGTTTCCGCCTTCGATCCGAATATACCGCCGGTAACAGCAACACCGATAGGGCCGAACACCAACCCCGTAAAGGCATACCCGACCAGGCTATCGTACTCCGCGACTTTCTCCGCAATCTGTTGATCCAAGTCTTTAATCTGATCTCTTAGATTCTTAAGCCGCTTGGGCTCTTCGATACCAGCCTTTTCAATATTGCCCAGTTTGGCATCGACTATTGGTATGAGATCTGCTGAAATCTTGCGGGAAAATTCGATGGCCAACGCTTTGACGGCCGTTATGCGGGTATAAAAAACTTCAATATCACTTTTCATTCTCCCGAGATACCTGACCAGACTTTGTACCTTCTCTGTGTCGGAGTTCCCCATCGGGATAGCCATCAATACCGCGCGTTCCGCGTCCGATAAGGTATCGATCGTGCCGCTTAAATCCTTGTACCCGCTGAATTTCTCCAGATGACCGATCACCAGCCGTCCGGTGTTGATGAACCCCTTGGCAAAAAGATCCAGCCGTGTCCCCAGGTCTTTGGTATCGCGCTCCAGCGTTGCCCAGGAAAGCGCATGCTGATGAATTTTCTGATGCAAATTCTGAATATCACGAGGCTCCAGTCCATCCACATTGATCTGGGTATAACCGAGCAGTTTTTCTACGGCGCTCAGGTCAACCGGTTGGAGAAGGCTCTGGCTGACATACTTTCTGATGGCAACGATATTTTCCTTTTTAACAATAAAGGTTCCATCCTGGTAATGAGGTGCATCGTAACCCGCCATAACACCAAAATATTGAACAGGTACATATTTTGCCGCTTCCGCGACCGTATCCACGCCTTGTAGTTCTGCAACCGCTTCTAGCGCAACGCGCGTTAATTTAGTTTCAGTATCTTCTGCCGCATCCGCGCCTTGTAGTTCTACAAACGACTCCAGCGCAGCACGCCTTATCTCACTTCCCTGATCGTGACCCATAGTGCCATCCCTAACAGCTTCAGCTGACTGAGTTATATATCAATAAATTACAGGATTTACATTTCCCACCACGCATCGTGGCAGTGCCCACGGTAACCTTCTAAATCCTCCTCATCAACTCTCCACATAAGGGCGCAGACTGTAGGAAATCAAACCCACGACACTGCCGATTTTTAACCTTACGAAAAAGCCACAATACGCAAACAGCCCACTAACTAACCCGAACTAGAAAATTTACCGAAAGACACATTTTCAACACGCATAAAAAAGCACAAGTCACCGAAATAACTTGTGCTTCTTGTTTCGCGATATATCAGTAGCCGACGGTGAACCGCTGTCGCGCGTGGGACATACTTTCAACTTCATCCATCATCGCAATTGCATAATCGGCAAAACTAATCCAGCTTCGCCCTTGTGCACTGACCAGTAAGTCGTTTTTGCCTAGCCGAAACTTGCCCGTACGCTCACCTTCGACAAACTCCGCCGACGGCGACAGGAAGGTCCAGTCCAGCTCCTTTTCCTGATGCAAGGTATTGAGGAACTCGGCACCGGCGCTGGCCTCAGCCTTGTACTCCGGCGGAAAGCCTTCACTGTCGATCACTCGAGTACCGTCCGGCAGCAACAGCGAACCGGCACCGCCCACCACCAGCAGACGTTTGACACCAGCCTTCTTCACCGGCTCGATAACCGCGCTGGCGGGGATGGTAGAGAAATGCGCCGCGCTGATCACCACGTCATGGCCGGCTACTGCCGCTTGCAAAGCCACGGCATCGAGCACGTCGACGTTTTTGCTGACGACACCGGCACGCTGGCCGATTTTCGAGGTGTCGCGGGCGATGGCGGTGACGCTGTGACCGCGACGCAGGGCTTCTTCCAACAGTTGGCTACCGGCACGACCGGTGGCACCGATGATTGCGATTTTGCTCATGACGTTCTCCAGTTGGCTTGGGTGAATCTGTATTGATGTGTATGGCACGGGGCGACGAAAATCCTGTGGGAGCGAGGCTTGCCCGCGAAGAAGGCGCCGCGGTTTTTTCAGGGATTACGCGTCATCGTTCTTCGCGGGCAAGCCTCGCTCCTACAGGTTCTGCGTCGCCCCCCTCGCCACTGTTCAGCGGGTTACCACTTCATCTCGCCCTTGGCGACTTTGGCGCTCAGCTCCAACGAGCTTTCTTCGCCCAGGGTCGGGTAGCGTTTTTTCATCGCGCCGATCAGTTCGGCTGAATCTTTCGCCTTGGCGGTTTCTTCGTCGAAAGCCTTGATGTAATCGGCGGTGAACTGCACAGCCGCCAGCGAACGAGCGCTCTCACCGAGGTAATGGCCCGGCACGATGGTGTTCGGCTTCAAGGCTTCGATCGTGTGCAACGTCGTCAGCCAATCGGCATGGGACTGCGGGGTCTGGGTATCAGCCATCCACACATGAATGTTCTCGGCGACAACCACGCCACCGACCACTGCCTTGATCGACGGTATCCACACAAAGCTGCGATCCGGTTGCTTGCCATCCAGGCCGAGCACCTGCAGTTTCTGCCCTTCCAGCATCAGGCTATCGCCCTTGAGCACGTGCGGCACGATGGTTTTGTTCGGCACGTCGGCGCCCATTTTCGGACCCCAGAACGCCAGTTTGCCGTCGACGGTTTTCTTGATGTGGTCAACGGTCGGTTGCGAAGCCAGTACCTTGGCGTTCGGGAATGCCTGGGTGATGGTGTCGAGGCCGAAGTAGTAATCCGGGTCACCATGGCTGATGTAGATGGTGGTCAGTTGCTTGCCGCTGGCGCGGATTTTTTCCACCACTTGTTCGGCCTGGGATTTGCCGAATTGTGCGTCCACCAGAATCGCTTCCTTCTCGCCGCTGACCAGTACCGAGGTCACCGGGAAGATCGCGTTGGTGCCCGGGTTGTAGACGTCCAGCGTCAGGGTCGACGCCGCAGCGGCATGGGCCGCGAAGCCCAGTGCGGCGGTTGCCAGAAGAATGCGTTTGATTGAAGAGAAGCCGATCATCTGTTGCTCCGTTGTCCGAATGCCGTGCTTGGCGATGGGACAGAGCTTAGTTGCCTGGTTCGATACAAAAAATGCGATGCTTGAACATAGTTTGTTTCTGAAAGCGGGCAAATCATGGATCGTCTACAAGCAATGCGGGTGTTCGTTACGGTGGTGGACCTGGGCAGCCAATCGGCCGCCGCCGATCACCTGGACCTGTCGCGGCCGGTGGTTTCACGGTATCTGGCGGAGCTGGAGAATTGGGTCGGCGCACGCCTGATGCACCGCACCACGCGCAAATTGAGCCTGACCGCCGCCGGTAGCGAAATCCTGCCCCGGTGCCGGCAGATGCTCGATTTATCCAGCGACATGCAAGCCGCCGTCAGCGAGCCGGACGACGCACCGCGCGGCCTGCTGCGGATCAGCGTCAGCACCTCGTTCGGCCAGGCGCAACTGGCGGATGCCATGGCCGCCTACGTCAAACGTTACCCCGGCGTAAGCATCGATCTGCAAATGCTCGACCGCACGGTGAACCTGGTGGATGAGCGCATCGACCTGGCCATCCGCACCAGCAACGACCTGGACCCGAATCTGATCGCCCGGCGCCTGACGGTGTGCCGCTCGGTGATCTGCGCCTCCCCCGCTTACCTGCGCGAGCACCCCGCGCCGCAACGAGTCGAAGACCTGAGCCTGCACAATTGCCTGACCCACTCTTACTTCGGCAAAAGCCTCTGGCATTTCCAGCAGGATGGCGAGCCGGTCTCGGTGCCGGTGCAGGGCAACATCAGCGCCAACGAAGCCAGCACGCTGCTGCGCGCGGCGATGGCCGGGGCCGGGGTGGCGATGCTGCCCAGTTACCAGGCTGGGGTGCATATCCACAGCGGCGAACTGATCCGCCTGCTGCCCCAGGCCGAACCCCGGCAGATGAATATCTATGCGGTGTATGCCTCACGCAAGCACATGCCGGTGGCGTTGCGCAGCATGCTGGATTTTCTGGTGCTCAGATTTCCCGAAGAACCGGCGTGGGATGTGGGCCTTTAACCGGAGCGAATGTGGGGTGGTTTTGATGGCAACTCACCGGCGCTGACCTATGCTCAAAGCAGTACCCAAGGGTATTCGTTCAGAGGTCAACGCCATGAACATCAAAACAAAAAGATACCTCGCCATTTTCATCACTTGCGCGGCGACGCTGGCGCTGTATGGCACGGCCGCCTGGCGTGTCGAACAGTTGCGCAAAGTGCCCCGTGACTTCGCGAGCTGCAACTTCGAGCGCTGCATCCCCCACAGCGCAAGCCTCAACGCCCTCCGCTGACGAACACCTTGTGACGAGGGGTCAGGCTTCGCTCTTCTGATCGGCAGCGTGCTGATCGGCCTTCAAGCGGTCGCGAAAAGCTTTGGGCGAGATCCCCACCCGACGTCGGAACAGGCGTGTGAAGTTGGTCGGATCGGAAAACCCCAGCGCATCGGACATTTCATAAATGGTCATGCTGGTGTAGGTCAGCAAGCGCTTGGCCTCCAGTAACTGACGCTCGTGCATGATCTGCAGCGCCGGTTGCCCCGCCAGTTCACGGCACGTGCCGTTGAGGTGGGACACGGAAATCCCCAGCCGATGAGCCAGATCCTCGACCTTGACGTGCTGGCGATAGGTCTCCTCCACCAGCTGGATAAAACCGTTGAGGTATTCCCGGGCACGCTGCGGACGCTGACTGGCAGCGCGCCGCTGAATCACCTGACGGCTGACCCACACCATGATCACGCTGACCAGCGAATGCATGAGCATTTCCCGCGCCGGTTGATGGCCGGTGTATTCGTTTTGCAGCGCTGAAAACAGGCTGTTGAGGTACTCGCTGTCCTTACCCGCCGGGTAGCTTTCGGCCTGGGCCAGGGCGTTCACCGAATTGCCCAACTGCGCCTGAAGATGGGCGACCAGCGGCGCGGCCAAGGTGACGACGAACCCTTCGACGTCCTCGGAAAACCGATAACCATGCACCGATAACGGCGGCAGGATGATGATTGCCGGCTCAGTCAATTGTGAGCGTTTGCCTTCGATCTCAAGCTCTGCCTGACCTTTGAAGACGAAGAGCAACTGACACAAATCAGCGTGGCGATGGGGTTTTATTTCCCATTGATGTTCGCGGCTGCGTTTGGAGATGGTTTCACAGTGGAGCAAATCGGGGGTCGGCCAGTCCAGGCTTTCACCGTAGAGTTTGAACACCGGAATCGATGGCAGGGCGGGCTTGTTCATCACTTCAATCCAGGCCTCGGGGGTAACGGGGCGATAATCGCACCGATTGGCAGAATGTACAGGTATCGGCTCAGTTTTCACCTTCAATTGACAGACCCGCAAGTGAAAAATGCAAGCACTCGATCCATAAAAATCACCCACCGGCCTTGGTCGTGTAGAGCTTGCGAGTCATAAAAACAATGAAAACACTAAAAACCCAAGTCGCCATCATCGGCGCCGGCCCCTCTGGTCTGCTACTCGGCCAATTGCTGCATAACGCCGGCATCGACACCCTGATTCTCGAACGCCAGACCCCGGATTATGTGCTGGGACGCATCCGCGCCGGTGTCCTCGAACAAGGCATGGTAGAGCTGCTGCGTCAGGCCGGGGTGGGTCAGCGCATGGACGCCGAAGGGTTGGTCCACACAGGCTTCGAACTGGCCCTGGACGGGCGCCGGGTGCACATCGATCTGCAAGCATTGACCGGCGGTAAAACCGTGATGGTGTATGGCCAGACCGAGGTCACCCGCGACCTGATGGCCGCTCGTCGGGACGCTGGTGCGCAGACGATTTATGAAGCCGGCAACGTCGTCCCCCACGGCATGAAAACCGCTGAACCCTTCGTCACCTTCGACAAGGACGGCGAAACGTATCGACTCGATTGTGACTACATCGCCGGTTGCGACGGTTTCCATGGCGTGGCGCGACAGTCGATCCCAACCGACTGCCTGAAGGTGTTCGAGCGGGTGTATCCGTTTGGCTGGCTGGGGATTCTCGCCGATACCCCGCCGGTTCATGAGGAGTTGGTCTACGCGCGGCATGAACGGGGTTTTGCGTTGTGCAGCATGCGCTCGCCGACACGCACCCGTTATTACCTTCAGGTACCGGCCCAGGATCAGGTCGGGGACTGGTCCGATCAGCGCTTCTGGGACGAGCTCAAATCCCGCCTGCCGACCGCCCTCGCCGATGTGCTGGTGACTGGTCCGTCGATCGAGAAAAGCATCGCGCCGCTGCGCAGTTTCGTGGTCGAGCCGATGCAGTACGGACGGATGTTCCTGGTCGGTGACGCCGCGCACATCGTTCCGCCCACTGGCGCCAAGGGCCTGAACCTGGCAGCCAGCGACGTCAGTACGTTGTTCACTATTCTGCTGAAGGTTTACCGCGAAGGCCGTGTTGATTTGCTGGAGAAGTATTCCGAAATCTGCCTGCGACGGGTGTGGAAAGCCGAACGGTTTTCCTGGTGGATGACTTCGATGCTGCATCGCTTCGACGAGCATGACGCGTTCAGTCAGCGCATCAGCGAGTCGGAACTGGCCTATTTCGTTGACTCCGAGGCGGGCCGAAAAACCATCGCGGAAAATTACGTCGGCCTTCCTTATGAGGCTATCGAATAGCTTCCTACCGACTTACACTGGCGAGCATTCCCGCTCGCCTTGCCTCTTGCGGGTCCATCACTGCCCGCAGGTTTTACCGTGACCAATCTCAACCGGCCTGAAACGCCCAAACCAGCCATTCGCAGCGTGCTAATCGCCCTGATGCTGGCGATCTTTCTGGGCGCGCTGGACCAGACCATCGTCGCCGTTTCGATGCCAGCGATTTCCGCGCAGTTCAAGGATGTCAGCCTGCTGGCCTGGGTGATTTCCGGCTACATGGTGGCGATGACGGTGGCAGTGCCGATCTACGGCAAGCTCGGCGATCTGTACGGCCGCCGCAGATTGATGCTGTTCGGCATGGGCTTGTTCACCCTGGCGTCATTGTTTTGCGGCATGGCGCAAAGCATGGAGCAATTGGTACTGGCGCGGATCTTTCAAGGCATCGGCGCCGGCGGGATGATTTCGGTGAGCCAGGCGATCATCGGCGACATCGTTCCACCGCGCGAACGCGGTCGCTATCAGGGCTACTTCAGCAGCATGTACGCGGTGGCCAGCGTGGCCGGCCCGGTACTCGGTGGCTACATGACCGAATACCTGTCCTGGCGCTGGGTATTCCTGATCAACCTGCCGTTGGGCCTGGGTGCCTGGTGGGTGGCTTATCGCACGCTGGTAGGGCTGCCGGTGCCGCAGCGCAAGCCGATCATCGACTACCTCGGTACGTTGCTGATGATCATTGGCCTGACGGCGTTGTTGCTGGGCATCACTCAGGTTGGCCAGGGGCATTCGTGGCGCAGTCCCGAAGTGGCGGGTTTGCTCGGTTGTGCGGTGGCGGTGCTGGCGGTGTTCGTCTGGCATGAACGGCGGGCGCGGGAACCGTTGCTGCCGATGCATTTGTTCGCCAACCGCAATGCGATCCTTTGCTGGTGCACGATTTTCTTCACCAGTTTCCAGGCGATTTCCCTGATCGTGCTGATGCCGCTGCGCTTCCAGAGCGTCACCGGCGCCGGGGCCGACAGCGCGGCACTGCACCTGTTGCCGCTGGCCATGGGCTTGCCGATAGGCGCCTATTTCGCCGGGCGCCGGACCTCGGTGACCGGTCGTTACAAACCGATGATCCTGACCGGCGCGTTGCTCATGCCGTTGGCGATTCTCGGCATGGCGTTCAGTGCGCCGCAGGCGTTTGTGCTGAGCAGCCTGTTCATGTTGCTCTGCGGAATCGCTGGCGGCATGCAGTTCCCGACGTCGTTGGTGGGCACGCAAAACTCGGTGGAGCAACGGGACATTGGTGTTGCCACCAGCACCACCAATCTGTTCCGCGCGCTGGGCGGTGCGATGGGCGTGGCGTTGATGTCCGCACTGTTGCTGGCATTGTTGCAGGATTCCAGTTTCGCGCACCTGGCGGGTTCGTCGCTGATGGCCGAGGGCCGTTCGGGGAATGTCTTGCTCGATGGTTTGAACGCCGCGCCGGGTGATGCGCAAAACGCCTTGCGCGCCGAGTTGCTACTGACCTTCCAGCATTTGCTGATGGTCAGCGCGGCGGTGTCGCTGCTGGGGCTGGCGGCGGCGATTGCCATGCCGAACAGGGTGTTGCGCGGGCGGGAAGACAAGGTCCGGTAGAAAGACCGAGTCGCCTGCATTCGCGAGCAAGCCCACATTCGACCGCAATTCATCTGGAAGAACTCAGTCTACTGTGGGAGCGGGCTTGCTCGCGAAAGCGGTCTGTCAGCCACCACCATTCAAGGGCTGTAATACCCCACTGCCACCAGAAAATGCCCGACCTTTTTCAGGTAGGCATGCTTGTCTTCGACCTTGCCGGTCACCGGGTTTTTCCAGCGGTATTCGTATTCGCCGTCATCCTGTTTGGCCATCAGCCCCAGGATCGGCTCGCCCACGGGTTTACCTTCCTGGTCCTTGATCTTGCCGAAGTCGGTGTTGATCAGGCGCAGATTGGTGCCGTGGGCGACATAACGCCGGGTATTCAGGTCGACGACAAACACGTACAGGTCATCCTGCAAGTAACCGCCCTTGAGGGCGTTGATCGCCGTGAACGTGCCTTTCTCGTTGTTGGCCAGATCGGCCGCGGCTTTATCAAGCAACGCTTGCGCCTGCTGCGGCGAGGCCCGTGGCAGGTAGTAACCGACCGCCAGGATCCGCTGGCCGACGCGCTGATAGAACACATGCTTGCGTTCGACCTTGCCATCGGCCCAGTTCTGCCAGCGGTATTCGGCCTGCTGAATGCCGTTGCCCTCCGGCACTTTCAAGGCGTCCTTGAAGGCTTTCTGCACATCCGGCCCGAGTACCTCGGACACATCGCGACCGATCAACGCCGAAGACGGCCCGCCGCTGGCGAGCATCACGCCCTTGGTATCGACCACGAAGACATAACGATCCTTGTCGACAAACTCACCTTGACGGCTGAACGCCGCGAAAGCCTTGTCGCCCTGCTCGTGGTAATAGGCCAGGGCTTTTTCCAGCAAGGCTTTGGCGGCCTGGCTGTCATCATTTTCCGTCGTGGCGGCGTGAACCGGCCCCAGGCAAAGCAACAGCATCCCGCCGAGCCAAGCCAGCTTGCGAAGAACCCCCATGGCGCATCCCCCGTTCTTATTAGTGTTTCAAGAGCGTAGACCGCTTGGGGCTATGTATGAATATTCAGGAAACGGTGTGGAGCTGTGTTTCAAAGAGGCAGTGGCCAGTGCAGTGAGAGGGATTATCCGTGGTGGATGGAACATCTGTGGCGAGGGGGCTTGCCCCCGTTCGGCTGCGCAGCAGTCGCAAATCAGGCACCACGGACTATCTGAAAAGCCGTGGTGAATGGATTTGGGGCGGCTACGCCACCCAACGGGGGCAAGCCCCCTCGCCACAAGCAAGCCCTTCTCCACAAAAAGACCACTCCACAAGCCCCTGCATCGGGCTATTAGGGCCGGGCGTGCAGCTGTTGTTGCAGGTTCTGGATCTGCGCCTGCAGAGTGTTGATGTTGCGGGTGACCTGGCCGCGGAAGGCGTCGAACTCGGCGGTATTGCTGCCACCTTGCGCTGCAGCCGGGCGGTTGTCCTGTTGGCTTTTGAGCACGATCATGTCTTGCTCCAGGCGCTCGATGGCGGCGCTCGGATTGCCTTGCCGCTTCAGCGCAGCGATGTCGGCCCCAAGGCTTTTGAGTTGGGCGTCGACTTTGCTGGTGTCGGCCGGTGCGCTCTTCAATGCGGCCAGTTCGCCGCTCAAGGCTTTGATCTGAGCCTGCAACTGAACATTGGCGGCTTGTTGTTCGGTGGCTTGGGTGGTCATTTGCGCCAGGCGTTTGTCCAGATCGGAGGTCTGGCCGAGCACGCCTTGCTGCTGTTTGCTCTGATCCTGAAGTTTGCTTTCCAGCTGTTTGCTCTGGTCCTGGAGTTTGCCTTCCAGTTGTTTGATCTGCAGCTTCAACGCTTCACTGCCGGTATTGACGGTGGACTGGCTGGCCACGACCTTGCCGGAAATGTCCTGCAAGCGCCCCGCCGCTTCCTCACTGATGCGCGCAAAACTTTCCTGGGTCGCCACCAGTTGTTGTTCCATCAGCGAGATCTGCTGAAAACTCCACCAGGCAAGGCCAGCGAAAGCAAAAAACAACGCACCGACCAACGCCCACAGCGGACCGGTGCTAGGGCCTTTGACCTTGACTACCGGAGTGGTGCGCGAATGCACGGAAGTGCGAGCGGTGGTCGGAAAATCATCGTCGTCGAGGCTGTCGGCACGCAGGCTCGGTACATCGTCGAAGTCGTCGTTGGCATCGTTACGCATGGACATTGAGTCAACCTTTGTAAAACGCGGTGATGGCTTGATGGGGCGAAGTATAACCCTCGCTGCCGCACCGGTTGACCCTGAACCCCGAACTCGGTTCAGTGAGGGCCGGCCCTTGTGTGTCAGCGAATGTCCTGAGCCTTCCACCAGGCGCAAAATTCATCGAGGGCGGTCCAGAGGCTGACTTTCGGATCGTAATCCAGATAATGCCGGGCGCGACTGATGTCCAGGGTGAAATTTTTGTTCATTACCTGCATGCCCAGCCGCGACAGGGTCGGCTCCGGGCGCCCCGGCCACAGCTTGCAAACACCCTCGTTGAGCGCGGCAAGGCTGTAGGCCAAGCCATAGGAGCGGTAACGAGTCACCTGTGGGACATCCATTTTGCGCATCACGTAATTGACCACATCCCACAACGGCACCGGCGCTCCGTTGCTGATGTTGTAGGCCTTGCCCAAGGCCGAACCGCTGGCCAGCAAGCTGCTGAGCAACGCTTCATTGAGGTTTTGCACACTGGTGAAATCAACCTTGTTCAGGCCATTGCCGATGATCGCCAACCGCCCTTTGCGCTGCATCTTCAGCAACCTGGGGAAAATGCTCATGTCGCCTGCGCCCGTCACGAAACGCGGACGCAGGGCCAGGGTTTCGAGGCCGAATTCCTGCGCACCGAAGACTTTTTGCTCGGCCAGGTACTTGGTCGCGGCGTAGGGATGCTTGAAGCGCTTGGGCACCTGGTCTTCGGTCAACCCCAGATGATCGCGGCCATCGAAGTAAATCGATGGCGACGACAAGTGCACCAGGCGCCGCACCCGTTGTTTCAGGCAGGCTTCGACCACGTTCTCGGTGACCTCGACGTTACCTTGATGGAAGTCCTGATAACGTCCCCACAACCCGACAGCGCCGGCGCAATGGACCACGGCTTCGACGTCCGAACACAGGTCGCGCGCCAGTTGCGGGTCGCTCAAGTCGCCCTGGATGAACTCGGCACCACGGCGCACCAGATGCTCGACACTCTCGGCCCGGCGACCGTTGACCCGCACGTCCAGGCCCTGCTCCAGGGCAAAACGCGCAAAGCGTCCGCCAATGAAGCCGCTTGCGCCGGTGACCAGAATCTTCATGTATTGCTCCGAATATTTCGTTTTGCATATTGCGTAGTGCGTGAGGTCTTGACGCCAGTCATCAGTTCAACGGCACCAACCATTGCTTCGACGCGCGCACCAATTGATCGGTGAGTAACCCCAACAGCTGACCGCCATTGCGCCAATGATGCCAGTACAGCGGCACATCGATCGGCTTATCTGGCAAAAGCTCCACCAATTGACCGCGCTCCAGTTGTTCGCGCACCTGCAATTCAGGCACCAGGCCCCAGCCGAGCCCTGCTTCCATGAGACGAAGAAACCCTTCGGAAGACGGGCATAAATGGTGTTCGAAACCGCCATCCACGCCTAACGAGGCGAGATAACGATGCTGCAGGAAATCATCAGGACCAAACACCAGGGCCGGGGTTCTGGCCAACTGATCGGCGCGCACACCCTGGGGAAAATGCCGGGCAATGAACGCCGGGCTGACCAGCGCACGGTAGCGCATGGCCCCCAACAGCACGCTGCGCGCCCCGGCCACCGGACGTTCGCTGGCGCAGAGGCATCCCGCCACTTCACCCGCGCGCATGCGTTTGAGGCCGACAGTCTGGTCTTCCACCACCAGGTCGAGCAATAAATGTTGTTCCGCGCAAAAGTCCCCCACTGCCGCAGCCCACCAGGTGGCCAGGCTGTCAGCATTGAGCGCAATACGCAGGCGCTCCGGCAAGCCCTCTTCATCCAGCGCCGGCACCAGGCTTTGCAAATCGCGCTCCAGCAATCGCACCTGCTGCACATGGTTGAGCAATCGCCGGCCGATTTCCGTCGGGGCCGGAGGTGTGACCCGTACCAGCACCGGTTGGCCGACCCGCGCCTCTAGCAGTTTGATGCGCTGGGAGATGGCTGATTGGGACAAGCCCAAGACCTGCGCGGCGCGTTCGAATCCGCCCTGCTCGATCACCGCGGCGAGAGCGGAGAGTAATTTGTAGTCGAACATCAGTTTTCCTAATGAGCGATCAGCATTATTGGTTTTTCTTATACAACTTCCCACTGGAGAATGGCCAGCAAGAACTCTTGAACAAGGATCACCGACATGGCTGGCGAAACCTCATTAGCCACTCTGCTGCGCAGCATGAGCCCGCAACTCAACGACGGCGAATACGTGTTTTGCACGTTGCCCGACGGCAAGCTGCCCGCAGGCCTTGAGATTGTCGGCAGCTTCCGCGAACAGGAAGGGCTGACGGTGATTCTGCAACGTTCCCACGCCGAGAAGGCCGGTTTCAGCTTCGACTACATCGCTGCCTGGATCACCTTGAACGTGCACTCAGCCCTTGAAGCCGTCGGCCTGACCGCTGCATTCGCCACGGCGCTGGGCCAGGCCGGCATCAGTTGCAACGTGATTGCAGGGTATTACCACGACCATTTGTTCGTCGGCCAGGCCGATGCCAAACGCGCCCTGCAGGTATTGCGGGATCTGGCGGCCAACGCGGAGTAAAAATCTTATGTGGCAAAGCTATGTGAACGGCCTGTTGGTGGCCGCCGGGCTGATCATGGCGATCGGCACCCAGAATGCGTTTGTGTTGGCCCAGAGCCTTCGACGTGAACATCACCTGCCGGTGGCGGCGCTCTGCGTGACTTGCGATGCGTTGCTGGTGGCCGCCGGGGTGTTCGGTCTGGCGACATTGCTGGCGCAGAATCCGACCCTGTTGGCCATCGCTCGTTGGGGTGGCGCGGCGTTTCTGCTGTGGTATGGCAGCCTTGCTCTACGTCGGGCGTGCTCGAAACAGAGTCTGCAACACGGTGAGAACCAGACCGTGCGCTCGTTGCGGGCGGTGCTGCTCAGCGCTTTGGCGGTGACCTTGCTCAACCCGCACGTCTATCTGGACACCGTGTTGCTGATCGGCTCCCTCGGAGCACAACAAACCGAGCCCGGTGCTTATGTCGTGGGCGCGGCCAGCGCTTCGTTGCTGTGGTTTTTCACCTTGGCTCTCGGCGCGGCATGGCTGGCACCGTGGTTGGCACGGCCCGGTACCTGGCGAATTCTCGACCTGTTGGTGGCCGTGATGATGTTTGCTGTAGCGATTCAACTGATCATCGCCAGGTGATTTATTCCAAATGGCTCTGGAACCTCTATTCCACACAGTTGTTGCGTGGTTATGCCGCACCCCCGGTGCTATGATCCGATCCCTGCGCCGCAAAGAGTACAAACTCCCCGGCGCATGTCTGGCCGCCCGTGATCGGCCTTGCGCTCACCGCAACTGACCTGATTAGGAGAATTATCATGGCTTTCGAATTGCCGCCGCTGCCTTACGCGCACAACGCCCTGCAGCCGCACATTTCAGAGGAAACTCTGCAATACCACCACGACAAGCACCACAACACCTATGTCGTGAACCTGAACAACCTGGTGCCAGGCACCGAGTTCGAAGGCAAGACCCTGGAAGAAATCGTCAAGACTTCCTCGGGCGGTATCTTCAACAACGCCGCTCAGGTCTGGAACCACACTTTCTACTGGAACTGCCTGGCGCCAAACGCCGGCGGTCAACCAACCGGCGCTCTGGCTGATGCCATCAACGCTGCTTTCGGTTCGTTCGACAAGTTCAAGGAAGAGTTCAGCAAAACGTCCATCGGCACCTTCGGTTCCGGTTGGGGCTGGCTGGTGAAAAAGGCTGACGGTTCCCTGGCCCTGGCCAGCACCATCGGCGCCGGCAACCCGCTGACCAGCGGCGACACTCCGCTGCTGACCTGCGACGTCTGGGAACACGCCTACTACATCGACTACCGCAACCTTCGTCCGAAATACGTCGAAGCGTTCTGGAACCTGGTCAACTGGAAATTCGTCGCTGAGCAGTTCGAAGGCAAAACCTTCACCGCCTAAGCTTCGCGCCAGTCAAGAAACCCGGCTTTTATTGCCGGGTTTTTTATTGGATCCGGGAAATGAGAGACATCCCTGGCGCAGCCTTGGGGTAAGCGCTTTCCCTGCAACGCGAGCCGTATTCGCCCTCTTGCCCCCACGGCACAGCGGTCTAACATCAACACAAGGAAAAATTGCCTCGATCTCCTCAAGTTGAAGGCCCCGACAACCGACACAGTGTTAATAGGGCAAATACTCCAAACAGCAGCATACAGGCCAAGCTACCGGCAATATCTCCCGGAGCGGATTGTCCCTTTGACTGCCATCACGGGATTGCCAATACTCATGGCAACTTGACGCTACCCGCACGGAACAAGGAATAACCCTTTGAAGCTGGAACTCAAGAACAGCTTGTCGGTGAAGTTGCTCCGGGTCGTGCTCCTGTCGGCATTGATCGTCGGCGTGGTCTTGAGCTGTGCACAGATTGTTTTCGACGCCTATAAAACTCGCCAGGCCGTGGCCAATGATGCCCAGCGCATCCTCGATATGTTCCGCGATCCCTCCACCCAGGCCGTCTACAGCCTGGATCGGGAAATGGGCATGCAGGTGATCGAAGGCCTGTTCCAGGACGATGCCGTGCGCATGGCCTCCATCGGCCACCCCAATGAAGCGATGCTCGCGCAAAAATCCCGCGAGTTGCAGCACTCCCACAGCCGCTGGCTGACCGACCTGATCCTCGGCCAGGAACGCACGTTCACCACCCAACTGGTGGGGCGCGGTCCCTACAGCGAGTACTACGGCGACCTGAGCATTACCCTCGACACCGCGACCTACGGCCAGAGCTTCATCATCAGTTCGGTGATTATCTTCATCTCTGGCGTCTTGCGCGCATTGGCCATGAGCCTGGTGTTGTATCTGGTTTACCACTGGTTGCTGACAAAACCGTTGTCGCGGATCATCGAACACCTGACTGAAATCAACCCGGACCGGCCCAGCGCCCACAAGATTCCGCAGCTCAAGGGCCATGAGAGAAACGAGCTAGGGGTCTGGATCAACACCGCCAACCAGTTGCTCGAATCCATCGAGCGCAACACTCACCTGCGCCACGAGGCGGAAAACAGCCTGCTGCGCATGGCCCAGTACGACTTTCTCACTGGTCTGCCGAACCGCCAGCAGTTGCAGCAGCAGCTGGACAAGATCCTCGTCGACGCCGGTAAATTGCAGCGTCGGGTCGCGGTGTTGTGTGTCGGGCTCGATGACTTCAAGGGCATCAACGAACAATTCAGCTATCAGGCCGGCGACCAACTGCTGTTGGCCCTGGCCGATCGCCTGCGGGCTCACAGCGGCCGTCTCGGCGCCCTCGCCCGCTTGGGTGGCGACCAGTTCGCGCTGGTTCAGGCCGACATCGAACAACCCTACGAAGCCGCCGAACTGGCCCAAAGCATTCTCGATGATCTGGAAGCGGCGTTCGCCCTCGATCATCAGGAAATCCGCCTGCGCGCCACCATCGGCATCACCCTGTTCCCCGAGGACGGTGACAGCACCGAGAAGCTGCTGCAAAAAGCCGAGCAGACCATGACCCTGGCCAAGACGCGCTCGCGCAACCGCTATCAGTTCTATATCGCCAGCGTCGACACGGAAATGCGGCGGCGTCGCGAGCTGGAAAAAGACCTGCGCGATGCCTTGATCCGTGACCAGTTCTACCTCGTCTACCAGCCGCAGATCAGCTACCGCGATCATCGCGTGGTGGGGGTCGAGGCGTTGATTCGCTGGCAACATCCCGAGCACGGGCTGGTGCCGCCGGACCTGTTCATTCCGCTGGCCGAGCAGAACGGCACCATCATCGCCATTGGCGAGTGGGTGCTGGATCAGGCCTGCAAACAACTGCGCGAATGGCACGATCAGGGCTTCGTCGACCTGCGCATGGCGGTGAACCTGTCCACCGTGCAATTGCACCACGCCGAGTTGCCACGGGTGGTCAATAACCTGCTGCAGATCTACCGCCTGCCGCCGCGCAGCCTGGAGCTGGAAGTCACCGAAACCGGCCTGATGGAAGACATCAGCACCGCCGCCCAGCACCTGCTGAGCCTGCGTCGCTCCGGTGCGCTGATCGCCATCGACGACTTCGGCACCGGTTATTCGTCATTGAGTTATCTGAAAAGCCTGCCGCTGGACAAGATCAAGATCGACAAGAGCTTCGTTCAGGACCTGCTCGATGACGACGACGATGCGACCATCGTCCGGGCCATCATCCAGCTGGGCAAAAGTCTGGGCATGCAGGTGATTGCCGAAGGCGTGGAAACCGCCGAGCAAGAGGCCTACATCATCTCCGAAGGCTGTCACGAAGGTCAGGGCTATCACTACAGCAAACCGCTACCGGCGCGGGAGTTGAGCGTCTATCTGAAACAGGCGCAGCGCAATAACGCAGCCATCCTCTGAAACAACCTTTGTAGCAGTTGACGGAGCCCTGTGGCGAGGGAGCTTGCTCCCGCTCGGCTGCGCAGCAGTCGCCACCAGGTTGACGCGATCCATCTGGAAGAACCGGGTTGCAGAATTTGGGACAGCTTCGCTGTCCAGCGGGAGCAAGCTCCCTCGCCACAGGTGAATAAGAAATATTTACAGGTACAAGCCTTTACAGATAATGCGAAAGATTTGCATTATGTCGCAGTTTTGCGCGCCGCCCGTGCGCGCCCAATCCATCACCGAAGCAGGATGTTTGCCATGATTCGTATGCCTCTGGCCACCGCCAGTCTGCTGGCCATCGCTATTTCCCTCGCTGGTTGCGGCGAAGGCAAAGACAAGGCTGTCGCTCAACAAGCGCCGACCCCAGCCGCCAGCACAGCTGCGCCTGCTACCACCGCTAAAGTCGACGAAGCCGCCGCCAAGGCTGTGGTCGCGCACTATGCCGACATGGTCTTTGCCGTTTACAGCGATGCCGAATCCACCGCGAAAACCCTGCAAACCGCCGTCGACGCGTTCCTCGCCAAGCCGAACGCCGACACCCTCAAAGCCGCCAAGGCTGCCTGGGTCGCGGCCCGCGTGCCTTACCTGCAGAGCGAAGTGTTCCGCTTCGGCAACACCATCATCGACGACTGGGAAGGTCAGGTGAACTCCTGGCCACTGGATGAAGGCCTGATCGACTACGTCGACAAATCCTACGAACACGCACTGGGTAACCCGGGCGCCACCGCCAACATCATCGCCAACACCCAGGTTCAGGTCGGCGAAGACAAGGTCGACGTGCAAGACATCACCCCGGAAAAACTCGCCAGCCTGAACGAGCTGGGCGGCTCCGAGGCCAACGTCGCCACCGGCTACCACGCCATCGAATTCCTGCTCTGGGGCCAGGACCTGAACGGCACCGGCCCTGGCGCCGGCAACCGTCCAGCCTCCGACTACCTGGAAGGCAAAGGCGCTACCGGCGGTCACAACGATCGTCGTCGTGCTTACCTGAAATCCGTGACCCAACTGCTGGTCAACGACCTGGAAGAAATGGTCGGTAACTGGAAGCCGAACGTGGCCGACAACTACCGCGCCACCCTGGAAGCGGAACCGGCTGAATCCGGTCTGCGCAAAATGCTGTTCGGCATGGGCAGCCTGTCCTTGGGCGAACTGGCGGGCGAGCGCATGAAGGTTTCCCTGGAAGCCAACTCCCCGGAAGACGAACAGGATTGCTTCAGCGACAACACTCACAACTCGCACTTCTACGATGCCAAAGGCATTCGTAACGTGTACCTGGGCGAATACACCCGTGTCGACGGCACAAAAATGACCGGCGCCAGCCTGTCGTCCCTGGTGGCCAAGGCCGACCCGGCTGCCGATACCGCGCTGAAAGCCGATCTGGCTGCGACCGAAGCCAAGATCCAGGTCATGGTCGATCACGCCAACAAGGGTGAGCACTACGACCAACTGATCGCTGCCGGTAACACCGCTGGCAATCAGATCGTGCGCGACGCCATCGCCTCGCTGGTCAAGCAGACCGGTTCGATCGAAACCGCTGCCGGGAAACTGGGCATCAGCGACCTGAACCCGGACAACGCTGATCACGAATTCTGATCAACGCTGGCTGAGCGAATGCAAAGGCGACCTTCGGGTCGCCTTTTTCATGCCTGTCTTTTGGGTGATGCTGATGGCCTCATCGCGGGTAAGCCACGCTCCCACGGGGTCAGCGCAAAACCCTGTGGGAGCGTGGCTTGCCCGCGATGGCCGCGACGCGGTCTGACATCAAACCCTGCCTCACATCAACCAAACGATAATTCCTCTTATTCAAACTCCCCTGCCCTGTTAGACTTTGCGCCCTTGTTTTGCTCGTCTTGCAGGATGTCCGATGCCCACGCTGCCTCTTCGCTTGTCTGCACTGTTGCTGGCCCTGGGCCTGAGTGCCTGCGATGACGCCCCGCGTTTTACCCAGGCCGAACCCGGTGAAGCCCGGTCCGGTGGCAGCGCGACAGTGCGCAAGACCGACAAGAACGCATTCTCCTTGCCCTCCGCCAATCTGCCGCCGTCACGGCGCGTCGACTTCAGCGTCGGCAATAGCTTCTTTCGCAGCCCCTGGGTGATCGCGCCGTCGACCACCACCGCCCGCGATGGCCTAGGCCCGCTGTTCAATACCAACGCCTGCCAGAACTGCCACATCAAGGACGGGCGCGGTCATCCGCCAACGCCCGATGCGCCGAATGCGGTGTCGATGCTGGTGCGCCTGTCGATTCCCGATTCGCCGGCCTACGCCAAAGTCATCGAGCAAATGGGCGTGGTGCCGGAGCCGGTCTACGGCGGCCAGTTCCAGGACATGTCGGTGCCCGGCGTCGCCCCGGAAGGCAAGGTGCGCGTCGATTACACGCCGGTCCCGGTACGTTTCAAGGACGGCAGCGAAATCGAGTTGCGCAAGCCGACCTTGCAGATGACCCAACTCGGCTATGGCCCAATGCACCCGGACACGCGTTTCTCGGCGCGCATCGCTCCGCCGATGATTGGCCTGGGCTTGCTTGAAGCGATTCCCGACGAGGCCATCCTGGCCAACGCCGAGGCTCAGGCCCGGGAAAAAAACAGCATCGCCGGACGACCGAACCGGGTCTGGGACGACGCGCAGCAGAAGACTGTTCTTGGACGATTTGGCTGGAAAGCCGGGCAACCGAATCTCAATCAGCAGAATGCTCACGCGTTCTCTGGTGATATGGGCCTCACGACCAGCCTGAAACCCATTGATGACTGCACCGACGCCCAAACCGCTTGCAAGCAGGCGCCCAACGGCAATGGCCCCGATGGCGAGCCGGAAGTCAGCGACAACATTTTGCGTCTGGTGCTGTTCTACAGCCGTAACCTCGCCGTGCCGGCCCGTCGCGATGTTGGCGCACCTGAGGTGCTGGCCGGCAAGAATCTGTTTTTCCAGGCCGGATGCCAGTCCTGTCATACCCCTCAATACACCACCGCCGCCAACGCCGCGGAACCTGAATTGGCCAATCAAGTGATTCGCCCTTACAGCGATCTGCTGCTGCACGACATGGGCGACGGTCTGGCCGACAACCGCACCGAGTTCCAGGCCAGTGGCCGCGACTGGCGTACGCCGCCATTGTGGGGCATCGGCCTGACGCAGACGGTCAGCGGCCACACCCAGTTTTTGCACGACGGTCGCGCCCGCAACCTGCTCGAAGCCGTGCTCTGGCATGGCGGTGAGGCAAAAGCGGCGCAGCAACAGGTTTTGTCTTTCAACGCCGAACAGCGCTCGGCGTTGCTGGCGTTTTTGAATTCCCTTTAATACGTATTCCTTCAGCGGGAGCCCGACATGTTCCGTCCCAAATTGTTGTTCACCAGCCTTGCCGCCCTCGCCCTGGGCGCCTGTTCGCCCCAGGATCCGCAAGCGGTCACCTCGGCGGCCATCGCCAAGCAAGTGATCCTGCCGAGCTACAGTCGTTGGGTGGAAGCCGACCGGCAATTGGCGGTCAGCGCCTTGGCGTTTTGCCAAGGCAAGGAAACCCTGGACACCGCTCGTGCCGACTTCCTGCACGCGCAGAAAGCCTGGGCCGAGTTGCAACCGCTGCTGATCGGGCCGCTGGCCGAGGGCAACCGTTCGTGGCAGGTACAGTTCTGGCCGGACAAGAAAAACCTGGTGGGCCGTCAGGTCGAGCAACTGGTCACCGCGCAGCCGCAGATCGATGCTGCCGCCCTGGCCAAGTCCAGTGTCGTGGTGCAAGGCCTCTCGGCCTATGAATACATCTTGTTCGACAGCAAGATCGACATGGCCGACAGCGCTCAGAAAGCCAAATACTGCCCGCTGCTGACCGCCATTGGCGAGCGTCAGAAGCAACTGGCCGAAGAGATCCTGTCGCGCTGGAACACCAACGACGGCATGCTCGCGCAAATGAGCAAATTCCCCAACCAGCGCTACGCCGATTCCCACGAAGCGATCGCCGATCTGCTGCGTGTGCAAGTGACCGCGCTGGACACCCTGAAGAAAAAACTCGGCACCCCGATGGGCCGTCAGAGCAAGGGCACGCCACAGCCGTTCCAGGCCGATGCCTGGCGCAGCCAATCGTCGCTCAAAGGCCTGGAAGCAAGCCTGACTGCTGCGCAAACCGTCTGGGTGGGTGTCGACAACAAAGGCCTGCGCGGTCTGTTGCCAAGCGAGCAAAAACCGTTGGCCGACAAGATCGACGCGGCTTACGCAGCCTCCCTGAAACTGCTTGCCGGCAACCAGCGCTCGCTGACCGACATGCTCACCGACGAGGCCGGTCGCCAGCAGCTCAACGACATCTATGACAGCCTCAACGTTGTCCACCGCTTGCACGAAGGCGAACTGGCCAAGGCGCTGGGCATCCAACTGGGCTTCAACGCCAACGACGGTGACTGATGAGGGCAAGTGCCATGCTGCGACGCCAGGCTCTGACGTTAGGGAGTTTGCTGCTGGGTGCGGTGACACTGGGCGGCTGGACGCTGTTCAAGCAAAAGGACAAAAGCCCGCTGCTGCTCTCGGCGCGGGACGACGGTGACGGCAAGCACTATGCCGTCGGTTATCGACTGGACGGCACCCGGGTGTTTGCCACCCAGGTCGGCCAGCGTTGCCATGACATCATCAATCACCCGACACTGCCGATTGCGCTATTCGTCGCTCGGCGTCCGGGCACCGAGAGCTACCTGATCGACCTGCGCGACGGCACGCTGTTGCAAACCGTGGTGTCGCAGCCGAACCGGCACTTCTACGGTCACGCGGTGATCCACAAGAGCGGCGACTGGTTGTACGCCACCGAGAACGACACCTCCGATCCGGGCCGAGGCCTGCTTGGTGTGTATAAGTTCGAAGGTGAGCGACTGGTGCACAGCGGCGAAATTTCCACCCACGGCGTCGGTCCGCATCAGGTGTCGTGGATGCCCGATGGCGAGACGCTGGTGGTGGCCAATGGCGGCATTCGCACCGAGGCCGAAAGCCGGGTCGAGATGAACCTCAATGCCATGGAACCGAGCCTGGTACTGATGCAGCGCGATGGCACGCTGTTGAGCAAGGAAACACTGGCCCAGCAGATGAACAGCGTGCGGCACCTGGGCATCGCCAGCGACGGCACCATCGTCGCCGGTCAGCAGTTCATGGGCGATGCTCACGAGTCATCGGAACTGCTGGCGATCAAGCGTCCCGGCCAACCGTTCGTGGCCTTCCCGGTGCCTGAGGATCAGTTGCAGGCCATGGGGCATTACACCGCCAGCGTGGCCGTGCACAGCGAACTGCGCCTGGTCGCCCTGACCGCGCCGCGGGGCAACCGCTTTTTTATCTGGGACCTGGACAGCGGTGAAGTACGCCTGGATGCACCGCTTCCCGATTGCGCCGGGGTCGGGGCCGTGGCCGACGGTTTTGTCGTCACTTCCGGGCAAGGCCGTTGCCGGTTCTACGATTGCCGCCAGACAACCCTCGTTGCAAAACCTCTGGAGTTGCCTGCCGGGCTCTGGGACAACCATCTTCATCTGATCTGACTTCATCCTCCCTTGTAGGAGCGAAGCTTGCTCGCGAAAGCGGTGTATCAGTCAGTACATCAGTTGGCTGACACACCGCTTTCGCGAGCAAGCTTCGCTCCTACAGGGCTTGCGCCATTCTGTAATAACTGCCAGTTGGAATCCCCTTCGCAGTGGGAGTAATGTTCCCGCCTGTCTCACCTGATTTTCTCCAAGGAAATGGAAATATGCTGCGTCGCCGCATGCTGATCATGTTGGGTGTTGTCCTGCTAATCGTGCTGGTCCTGGCCGGTTACAAAGCCTTCTCCATCTATACGATGATGAAGGGCTTCTCTGTGCCGAAACCGCCGATCAGTGTCGCCGTGGCCACCGCTACCGAACGTCCGTGGCAAAGCCGTTTACCAACGGTCGGCACCCTCACGGCACTGCAAGGGGTCGATCTGAGCCTGGAGGTCGACGGCACCGTCAAGGAAGTTCAGTTCGAATCAGGACAGAAGGTCAAGGCCGGTCAGCCACTGCTGCAACTCGACAGCGCCGTGGAAACCGCCCTGCTGGCAACCGCCCAGGCCGACCTGGGACTGGCGCAACTGGATTACGGTCGCGGCAGCCAACTGGTGGGCAGCCAGGCTATTTCCAAAGGCGAGTTCGACCGACTCTCGGCGGTATTGCAAAAGAGCCGGGCCACGGTCAATCAGCTCAAGGCGGCGCTGGAAAGAAAACGTATCCTCGCACCGTTCAGCGGGACCATCGGTATTCGTCGGGTAGACGTCGGCGACTACGTGGCCAGCGGCACGATGATCGCCACCCTGCAAGACCTCAGCAGCCTCTACGTCGACTTCTTTGTACCCGAGCAGGACGTGCCGAAGATCATCCTCGGCCAATCGGTACAGGTCATTGTCTCGGCCTACCCGACGGAGACTTTCCCCGGCACCGTCAGCGCCATCAACCCGAAGGTAGAAAGCAGCACCCGCAACGTGCTGGTGCGCGCGACCCTGGCCAACCCCGATGGCAAGCTGCTGCCAGGGATGTTCGCCAGCCTGCAGGTGCTGTTGCCCGACCCGCAGCTGCACATCGTGGTGCCGGAAAGCGCGATCAGCTACACCCTTTATGGCAACTCGCTGTATGTCGTCGCGCAGAAAAAGGCCGAAGACGGCAGCCTCGAAAAAGACGACAAGGGCGAACCGGTTCTGATCGCCGAACGACGCTTCGTCGAAACCGGCGAGCGCCGCGACGGGATGGTCATGATCACCAAAGGCGTGCAGAACGGCGAAAAAGTGGTCACGGCTGGTCAGCTCAAACTGGACCACGGCGTGCACGTTGCCATCAGCGACGACAAGACCCTGGCTGAGAAGAACAGTCAGCCGCGCGCTGACTGATCAAGGAATCCCCATGGCTTTTACCGATCCGTTCATCCGCCGCCCGGTGCTCGCCACCGTGGTCAGCCTGTTGATAGTGCTGCTGGGCTTCCAGGCCTGGAGCAAGCTGCCGCTGCGCCAATACCCGCAAATGGAAAACGCCCTGATCACGGTGACCACCGCTTATCCCGGAGCCAACGCCGAGACCATCCAGGGCTATATCACCCAACCGATGCAGCATAGCCTGGCCAGCGCCGAGGGCATCGACTACATGACCTCGGTCAGTCGCCAGAACTTCTCGGTGATCTCGATCTACGCACGCATCGGCTCCAACACCGACCGCCTGTTCACCGAACTGCTGGCCAAGGCCAACGAGGTCAAGAACCAGCTGCCCCAGGACGCCGAAGACCCGGTGCTGAGCAAGGAAGCCACCGGCGCCTCGGCTCTGATGTACATCAGTTTCTTCAGCAACGAGCTGAGTAACCCGCAGATCACCGACTACCTGTCCCGGGTTATCCAGCCGAAACTGGCGACCCTGCCAGGCATGGCCGAAGCCGAGATTCTCGGCAACCAGGTGTTCGCCATGCGCCTGTGGCTGGACCCGGTGAAGCTCGCCGGTTTCGGCCTGAGCGCCAGCGATGTGACCAACGCCGTGCGCCAGTACAACTTCCTCTCCGCCGCCGGCGAAGTGAAAGGCGAGTACGTGGTCACCAGCATCAACGCCAACACCGAACTCAAGTCCGCCGAGGCCTTTGGCGCAATTCCGCTCAAGGTCGACGGTGACAGTCGTGTGCTGTTGCGAGACGTGGCGCGGGTCGAGATGGGCGCGGAGAACTACAACACCATCAGCTCCTTCGGCGGCACACCTTCGGTGTACATCGGCATCAAGGCCACACCCGGCGCCAACCCGCTGGACGTGATCAAGGAAGTGCGCAAGATCATGCCGGACCTGGAAGCCCAGCTGCCGCCAAACCTCAAGGGCGAAATCGCCTACGACGCCACGCTGTTCATCCAGGCCTCCATCGACGAGGTGTTGAAAACCCTGTTCGAAGCGGTGCTGATCGTGATTGTGGTGGTGTTCCTGTTCCTCGGCGCCCTGCGTTCGGTGGTGATCCCGGTGGTGACCATTCCGCTGTCGATGATCGGCGTGATGTTCTTCATGCAGATGATGGGCTACTCGATCAACCTGCTGACCTTGCTGGCGATGGTCTTAGCCATCGGGCTGGTGGTGGACGACGCCATCGTGGTGGTGGAAAACATCCACCGGCACATCGAAGAAGGCAAGACACCGTTGGATGCGGCCATCGAGGGCGCACGGGAGATCGCCATGCCGGTGGTGTCGATGACCATCACCCTGGCGGCGGTCTATGCGCCGATCGGCTTCCTGACTGGCCTGACGGGGGCGTTGTTCAAGGAGTTCGCCCTGACCCTGGCCGGGGCGGTGGTGATTTCCGGTGTCGTCGCCCTGACGCTGTCGCCGATGATGTGCGCCATGCTGCTGCGCCACGATGAAAACCCCAGCGGCCTGGCCCATCGCCTGGACGTGATCTTCGAAGGCCTCAAACGCCGCTACCAGCGCGTGCTTCACGGCACTCTCAACACCCGGCCGGTAGTGCTGGTGTTCGCGGTGATCGTGCTGTGCCTGATCCCGATACTGCTCAAGTTCACCAAGTCGGAACTGGCGCCGGACGAAGACCAGGGCGTGATCTTCATGATGGCCAACGCCCCGCAACCAGCCAACCTCGACTACATGAACGCCTACACCGACGAGTTCGTCGCCATTTTCAAGGAGTTTCCCGAGTACTACTCCTCGTTCCAGATCAACGGCTTCAACGGCGTCCAATCGGGGATCGGCGGCTTCCTGCT
This sequence comes from Pseudomonas sp. DF5, assembly GCF_058148225.1. Classification (NCBI taxonomy): domain Bacteria; kingdom Pseudomonadati; phylum Pseudomonadota; class Gammaproteobacteria; order Pseudomonadales; family Pseudomonadaceae; genus Pseudomonas; species Pseudomonas sp. DF5. The sequence continues at coordinate 208,254 of NZ_JBYVYM010000004.1, read as the reverse complement.
CAAACCCTGGAATGAACGCCACCGGACCCAGATGCAGATCCTGCCGCTGGTCCAGAGCAAACTGGAAAGCATTCCCGGGCTGCAAATATTCGGCTTCAACCTGCCGTCCCTGCCAGGTACCGGCGAGGGCTTGCCGTTTCAATTCGTGATCAACTCGGCTAACAGCTACGAGGCGCTGTTGCAGGTGATGGACCGAGTGAAAAAAAGAGCGATGGAATCCGGCAAGTTTGCTTTTGTCGACGTCGACCTGGCCTTCGACAAACCCGAAGTCGTGGTGGATATCGATCGCGCCAAGGCTGCGCAGATGGGTGTGTCCATGCAGGACCTGGGCGGTACTCTTGCGACGATGCTGGGCGAGGCGGAGATCAACCGGTTTACCATCGAAGGTCGCAGCTACAAGGTCATCGCTCAGGTGGAACGGCCCTACCGCGATAACCCTGACTGGCTGAACCATTATTACGTCAGGAACACCAAGGGCGAACTGCTGCCCCTGTCGACCCTGATCACCGTGACTGACCGCGCGCGGCCGCGTCAGTTGAACCAGTTCCAGCAACTCAACTCGGCGATTCTTTCCGGGGTCCCGCTGGTCAGCATGGGTGAAGCCATCGACACCGTGCGCCAGATCGCCCGGGAAGAGGCACCGACGGGTTACGCCGTCGACTATGCCGGTGTCTCACGGCAATACGTTCAGGAAGGCAGCGCGCTGTGGGTCACCTTCGCCCTGGCCTTGGCGATCATCTTCCTGGTGCTGGCGGCCCAGTTCGAAAGTTTCCGCGATCCGCTGGTGATTCTGGTGACCGTTCCCCTGTCGATCTGCGGCGCATTGATCCCATTGTTCCTCGGCTGGTCGAGCATGAACATCTATACGCAGGTGGGATTGGTGACGTTGATCGGACTGATCAGCAAGCACGGGATCCTGATCGTCGAGTTCGCCAACCAGTTACGCAAGGAGAAAGGCCTGACACCGCGCGAAGCGGTGGAGGAAGCGGCGGCCATTCGTCTGCGCCCGGTATTAATGACCACGGCAGCGATGGTGTTTGGCATGGTGCCATTGATCATCGCCACAGGCGCGGGGGCCGTCAGCCGGTTCGACATCGGCACGGTGATCGCAACGGGGATGTCGATCGGGACGTTGTTCACCTTGTTCGTGCTGCCGTGCATTTACACATTGCTGGCCAAGCCTGATAAACCCGAAAAACACCCATAACCTGTGGGAGCGGGCTTGCTCGCGAAATCGGTGTCCCAATCGACATCACTGGTGAATGTCAGACCGTATTCGCGAGCAAGCCCGCTCCCACATTGAGTTTATGGTGACCCAATAAAAAGGCCTCGCAACTGCGAGGCCTTTTATCTGGGCTTTCAATCCGTCAACTCTGTGGCCTCAGTCCCTGAGAAAGTCCGAACATGAACAGTAACAAGTCATGATCGGGTTGAGTGGCCACGGGTGCTTTGGCTACCCGGGGCAACGGACAATGTGCGTCGCCGTGCACGGAACTGAGGACCTGCGTGCGGGGCTGCTCCCAGGCAGCCACCGCCAAAGAAGCAACTGCCAAGGCTCCGGCTAAAAACAAACCTCGTGCAATTTCGAGTTTCATTGCAATAAGCCTTTGATAGCGCTGCCAAACGCCTTGTTATAAAAGTAGACGAGTTTTTTCCCGTCTGTATCGCTGAACGACGAGTGGCGACGCCCTTGCTTCAGGTCATGGGGCGCAGCTGCAAAGTGCACTGTCATTCTGTTACCTCTTGCGTAATACATAGACCCGCCACATGGCATAGAGCGGTAAAAAATCCATTTGCCCCTGAATATGGAAACCCGCCTGCTCGAACTCCTTTTCAATCGTAGCAGCCGGTAACACAAATCGAGTCTGGTAACCTTCCTGCCCACGCTGCCTCTCGGCGCGCTTGCGTTTCCAAGCCTTGAAATTGCCGTCGACCCATAACGAAACGATCACGCTGTCGCGGGTGACACGCTCGAATTCGCGCAGGATGGTCAGTCGTTGCTCGGCTTCACCGATGTGATGGAGCAGACGCATACAGAAAATGCTGTCGACCGCGTTATCGGGCAAGGCAATGTCGAATGCAGACGTGTGCAAGGGTTGTACCCTTTTGACCACGTCGGCGGGTTGCGTGCGCATGGCAGTCTTGAGCATGGACACCGAGTTGTCAGCCCCGATGATGACACGGTTGTGCTTTTCCGCGAGCAACGGCCAGAAACGCCCGGCACCGCAGGGCAAATCGAGGACCAGGCCAGGTTCACCGGCCAACGCCAGGGCCTTTCGCGCCAGGTGTTCATCACGCCATTGGGACAGCCGGCGACCGAGCCCCACCTGGTGCTTGCGCACATTTTGCTGTGCGGGTTGATCGTCGTATTTTTCGGAGAAGCCGAGCTTTATCGGGCCAGCCATGACTGCAATCTCCTGAGCTTCTGATAACAACCACCTTAAGTTGCGGGGTGTCAGCGTCAGGTCATGCCTTGGTGAAAATTTCGTCAGGTAAAACCCGAAATCATTTCAGGGTTTTACCTGACGACCCAATCAGACTCGGGACGGCCCCAACTCCACCTGAAAACGGCAGCCATTGGGTTCCATATTCGTCAGGCTGACACTCCAGCCCTGGTTCTCGCAGATCCGCTGCACCAGCGACAGTCCCAGCCCCAAGCCCTCGCCACGCTTCTCGCTGCCGCGCACGAAAGGCTCGAACATCGCCTCGCGTTTTTCCTCGGGAATGCCTACACCGCTATCCTCGACCACAAACCCCGTATCCGTCAGGGCCAAGCGGATAAACCCGTGCTCGGTGTAATGCAGCGCATTGCGCAACAGATTGCCCATTACTGCGTGCAGAAGCGTCGCGTTATAGCGGGTGTCCGGCGGGTTACCCAACTCGACGTTCAACGTCAGGCCCTTGGCTTCGATCGGTTCGCGCCATTGGGAAAGCAGCCCGTCGGCCACCTGACTGAGGCTCTGCTGGGGGCCCATGCTGGCGTCTTCATGCTGAGCGCGGGCCAGCATGAGGAAGGTCTGCACCAACTCGCGCATCTCTGCGCAAGCCCGGGCGATCCGCTCAACCTGGGCACGCCCGCGCTGATCGATGCAGGGGTTTTCCAGCAACAACTCACAGGAACTGGCCAACACCATCAATGGCGTGCGCAGTTCGTGGCTGACGTCACTGGTGAACAATCGCTCACGGGTCAACGCCTGACGCAAGCGCCCGAGAGTGGCGTCGAAGGCCACGGCCAATTCGCCCACTTCATCGGCGGCATAATCCGGTGCCAGTGGCGGCGCCAGGCCCAACAACTGATCGCGATGGCGCACCTGACGGGCCAGTCGCACCACCGGCGCCATGACCTTGCGCGCCAGCACCCAGCCCAGAAATACCGCCAGCGCCAGGCTCAGCACGAAACCCACCAGCACTACGGCAAACAGCACCCGTTCACGCTCTTCGAAATCGCTCTGGTCCTGCAACAGCACGTACCGCCGTCCGTCGACGATTTCGACCATTGCGTGATACGACAGATGATCGCGAAAAACCTCATGAAACCCCGAGTCCAGGTGCCGCAAATCCTTGGGCAACTCAAAATCGCCCGGCCCGCCGCTGAAATAGAACAGTTGGTCGGGCTCGGGGCGGTGGCTCCAGTCCGTCACACTGTCCATCAGCAACAGACGTTGCAAATCGCCACCCAGACCTGACGAAATCAGTTTCTCTTCCACCAGGTGCACGGTCGCTATGATGCCTACCGCAAAGGCTCCTGCGACCAATGCGCTCATCAGCGCAAAAGCAATGATGATCCGTTGCGAAAGGCTCTGCTTAAACTCCATCACGGCCCTCGGCCAAACGATAACCGACACCGTGCACCGTGTGCAGCAAGGGTTTGGCGAACGGCTTGTCGATCACCTGGCGCAATTGATGGACATGGCTGCGCAGGCTGTCACTGTCCGGGCAGTCATCGCCCCACAGGGCCTCTTCGAGAATTTCCCGGCGCAGCACATGCGGACTTTTCTGCATCAACACTGCCAGTAATTTCAGGCCCACCGGGTTGAGTTTCAGCAAACGGCCTTCGCGCGTCACTTCCAGGGTATCGAGGTCGTAGCTCAGATCACCAACCTGCAAGGCACGGCGACCACCTCCCTTGGCACGGCGCATCACCGCCTCGATGCGCGCTGCCAGCTCGGACAGGGCAAAGGGTTTGATCAGGTAATCGTCAGCGCCGGACTTGAAGCCCTGCAGGCGGTCATCCAGTTGATCGCGCGCGGTGAGCATGATCACCGGCGTATCACGGCGGGCGTCTTCGCGCAGGCGTTTGCACAGGGTGTAGCCATCGATGCCGGGCAGCATGATATCGAGTACGATCAGGTCGTAATGCTCGGTGGCCGCCAGGTGCAGGCCCGATAAACCGTCCTGCGCGCAATCCACGGTGTAACCTTTAAGCCCCAGATAATCGGCCAGGTTGGCCAGGATATCGCGGTTGTCTTCAACCAATAGAATTCGCATCGGCACCTTCTCCGTATACAGTAACGGCCGTCTTGGCGCGCAGCTTAAGGCCAAGTGTGGCTCAGGGCTAGGGCGGCCGGTCTAAGAATCGATTCGCTCAACCAAATAATGGTGATAACAAGTTTTTCACTATCGATTCACAACCTGACTACAGCGCTCAATAGAAGCTATCGCGCCATTTATATAGGGAATGTAGATAATGGATTGTTTGAAGACGGCGCCAATGCGCTTTTTGCTACTGATAACCGGCTCCTGGCTGGTCATTTTTCTCCTGACCCGAAGCGTCCTGCTCCTCACTCATCTGGATGAGGCCGGCAGCGGATTCCTGCCAGTGTTTGGCATCGGCCTGCTTTATGACCTGGGGTTCATTGCCTACGCGGCGCTGCCCATGGGCCTCTATCTGCTGCTATGCCCGCCGGCCTTGTGGCGCCGCCGTGGTCATCGCTGGTTCCTTCAAGGACTGCTGACCGTCAGCCTGTTTGCCATGCTGTTCACGTCCGTGGCCGAATGGCTGTTCTGGGATGAGTTCGGTGTGCGTTTCAATTTCATCGCCGTCGATTACCTGGTGTACTCCGACGAAGTGCTGAATAACCTGCTGGAGTCGTACCCGATCGGCAAGCTGCTGAGCATGCTCGCGGTGCTGGCCGTGGTCCTGAGCTTTGCGCTGCGCAAATCCTTCAATACTGCGCTGGAGGCCCCCTTGCCAGCCATGCGCGGGCGTCTGCTGAATGCGCTGGGCCTGCTGATCGTCGCGGGCCTGAGCGCGCAACTGCTCAGCCAGGATGCGCCGCGCGCTCAGGGCGGCAATGCCTATCAGAACGAACTGGCGAGCAATGGCCCATACCAGTTCTTCGCCGCCTTTCGCAATAACGAACTGGATTACCCGCAGTTCTACAGCACCCTGCCGACCTCCGTCGTCGCGCAACAGATTCGCGCTGAACTGACCGAGCCCAACGCTCGCTTCATCGGCGAGGATCCGCAGGACATCCGCCGCATGATCGACAATCCCGGCACCGAGCGAAAACCCAACATCGTGTTGGTCACCATCGAAAGCTTCAGTGCCAAGTATATGGGCAGCAATGGCGACGATCGCAACCTGACACCAAACCTCGATGCCTTGCGCAAACAAAGCCTGTACTTCAATAACTTCTACGCCACCGGCACCCGCACCGATCGCGGCCTGGAGGCCATCACCCTGGCCATTCCTCCGACGCCGGGGCGTTCGATCGTCAAGCGCGTGGGTCGTGAAAGCGGTTTCGCCAGCCTCGGCCAGCAGCTCAGCGCCGTGGGTTACGACAGCGTATTCGTGTATGGCGGGCGCGGTTACTTCGACAACATGAACGCGTTCTTCAGTGGCAACGGCTATCGCGTCGTCGACCAGAGCAGCGTCGATGAATCAGAGATCCACTTCAAGAATGCCTGGGGAATGGCTGACGAAGACCTCTATAACCAGACCCTGAAACTGGCCGACGCCGACTATGCCAGGCAGCAGCCGTTTCTATTGCAACTGATGACCACCTCCAACCATCGTCCCTACACTTACCCGGATAACCGGATCGACATCAAATCCGGTAACGGACGCGACGGTGCGGTGAAGTACACCGACTTCGCCATTGGTCAGTTCCTCGATCAGGCGCGCAAGAAACCCTGGTTCGATAATACGATCTTTGTCTTCGTTGCCGACCACACGGCTGGCAGCGCCGGCAAGGAAGACTTGCCGATCAGCAACTATCAGATTCCCCTGTTCATCTATGCACCGAAACTGATCGATGCTCGGGAAACCGCACAGCTGGCCAGTCAGATCGATCTTGCACCAACGTTGCTCGGGCTGCTGAACCTGGATTACCAGTCGACGTTCTTCGGTCGCAACCTGTTGCAGGACAATCCACTGCCACCGCGAGTGGTGGTTGGCAACTATCAACATCTGGGCTTGTTCGATGGCAAGGATTTAGCGATCCTGAGCCCGCGTGACGGTCTGCGTCGCCACGACGATGCACTGACCGACAGTCGCGAATCGCGAGCCACCACCGATGATCCGTTGATCACCCGTGCAATCACTTATTACCAAACTGCCAGTCATGGCTTCAAGCAACAGCTGCTCGGCTGGAAAGCGCCCACGGAGGGCGCCCCCCAAGTCAGCGAACGTTAACCGAATGGCCCCGGGCTGATGCCCCGGGGTTTTTCCATTCATCAGGATCCACCATGTCATCAACCGTTGTCCGTCCCGTCTCCCGCCCGCTCAACTTCTGGTTGTACCTGGGAGTGCCCGTCATTGCGGCGATCACTCTGCTGCTGCTCGAGTTGACGTCCCTGGACATGGACCTTGCCAAGCTGTTCTATGATCCGGTTGCCGGTGCGTTCATCGGGCGCCACAGTTATTTCCTGGAAGACATCCTGCATGACCGGGCGAAGCAAGTGGTCATTGCCTTTTCGGTGTTCTCAATCCTGGGCTTTGTCGGCTCCTTTTTCATTGAAAGGCTCAAACCATTCAAACGTGAAATGGGTTGCCTGGTGTTGTCTCTGGCGCTATCAACCTCCTTTGTCACCCCGCTCAAAGCGGCAACGGCGGTGCAATGCCCATGGAGCCTGGAGCAATTTGGCGGGCACGAAACCTACAGCGAACTGCTGAGCCCTCGCCCGCATACCGACAAGCCAGGCCGCTGCTGGCCCGGTGGTCATGCGGCGACCGGTTTCACCCTGTTTGCGTTGTTCTTTGTGTTGCGTGACCGACGCCCACGGCTGGCACGCTATGCGTTTATCTTCGCTTTCACGTTGGGCTCGGTGTTTTCCATCGGCCGAATGATGCAGGGCGCGCACTTCTTCTCGCACAACGTGTGGACGGCGGTTTTCTGCTGGCTGTTTTGCCTGGGGGCGTACTACTACATCCTGTACCGGCCGGCCTCCAAGACTGAACAGGCGCACGAGGCAAAACCGGTCAGCGCCTGAACCGGCGCCATCGCGGGCAAGCCCCGCTCCCACAGGTTTACGCAATCCACTGTGGGATCGTGGCTTGCCCGCGATGGATGGCCGCGACGCGATCTGCGGACCTACCAAAATGAAGGCAATAAAAAGCCCCGCCTGCTCAACGCAGGCGGGGCTTTTTTATAGGGGTAAGGCTGGCTTACATCATGCCGCCCATGCCACCCATGCCGCCCATGTCCGGCATACCACCGCCAGCTGCGCCTTCTTTCTTCGGTGCTTCGGCAACAGCAGCCTCGGTGGTCAGGATCAGACCGCCAATCGAGGATGCAGCTTGCAGAGCCGAACGGGTCACCTTGGTTGGGTCCAGGATGCCCATTTCGATCATGTCGCCGTATTCGCTGGTGGCAGCGTTGTAACCGAAGTTACCTGCACCCTGCTTGACCTTGTCGACAACCACGCTTGGCTCGTCGCCGGAGTTGGCAACGATCTGACGCAGTGGCGCTTCGACCGCACGACGCAGTACAGCGATACCAACGTCCTGATCGGCGTTGTCGCCTTTCAGTTCGCTGATGGCTTGCAGGGCACGGATCAGTGCCACGCCGCCGCCAGGTACCACGCCTTCTTCAACGGCTGCACGGGTAGCGTGCAGGGCGTCTTCAACGCGGGCTTTCTTCTCTTTCATTTCAACTTCGGAACCAGCGCCAACCTTGATCACTGCAACACCGCCGGACAGTTTGGCCAGGCGCTCTTGCAGTTTTTCACGGTCGTAGTCGGACGAAGTGTCGGCCACTTGCTGACGGATCTGGGTCACGCGAGCCTGGATATCAGCCTCAACGCCGGCGCCGTCGATCACGGTGGTGTTTTCTTTGGACAGGATCACGCGCTTGGCATTACCCAGGTGTTCCAGGGTAGTGCTTTCCAGGCTCAGACCGATCTCTTCGGAGATCACGGTACCGCCGGTCAGAACAGCGATGTCCTGCAGCATGGCCTTGCGACGATCGCCGAAGCCTGGAGCCTTGACGGCTGCGACTTTAACGATGCCACGCATGTTGTTCACAACCAGAGTCGCCAAGGCTTCGCCTTCAACGTCTTCGGCCACGATCAGCAGTGGACGGCCGGCTTTGGCAACGGCTTCCAGTACTGGCAGCATTTCACGGATGTTCGAGATCTTTTTGTCGACCAGCAGGATCAGCGGACCGTCCAGCTCGGCAGTCATGGTCTCTGGCTTGTTGACGAAGTACGGGGACAGGTAGCCACGGTCGAACTGCATGCCTTCAACAACCGACAGTTCGTTTTCCAGGCCCGAGCCTTCTTCAACGGTGATCACGCCTTCTTTACCGACTTTTTCCATGGCTTCAGCAATGATGTCGCCGATGGAGTTGTCGGAGTTGGCCGAGATGGTACCTACCTGAGCGATTGCCTTGGTGTCAGCGCAAGGCTTGGACAGGTTCTTCAGCTCTTTGACGATAGCGATGGTCGCTTTGTCGATACCGCGCTTGAGGTCCATCGGGTTCATGCCGGCAGCGACGGCTTTCAGGCCTTCGTTGACGATCGACTGAGCCAGAACGGTAGCGGTGGTGGTGCCGTCGCCTGCGTCATCGTTGGCACGGGAGGCAACGTCTTTGACCAGCTGCGCGCCCATGTTTTCGAAGCGGTCTTCGAGTTCGATTTCTTTGGCTACGGAAACGCCGTCCTTGGTGATGGTCGGAGCGCCGAAGCTCTTCTCGATGATCACGTTACGGCCTTTCGGGCCCAGGGTCGCTTTTACTGCGTCAGCCAGGACGTTGACACCGGTGAGCATTTTCTTGCGGGCAGAGTCGCCGAATTTAACTTCTTTAGCAGCCATGATCGATATTCCTTAAATACTTTGTAGTAGCGGGAAAATGAGCGGGGAATCAGCCTTCGACAACAGCGAGAATCTCGTTCTCAGCCATGATCACCACGTCTTCGCCATCGACTTTCACAGTGTTGCTGCCGGAGTACGGACCGAACACCACCTTGTCACCCACTTTCACGGACAGTGCACGCACTTCGCCGTTGTCCAGCACTTTGCCTGGGCCTACAGCTAGGACTTCACCCTGGTTTGGCTTTTCAGCAGCCGAACCTGGCAGGACGATACCGCCAGCGGTTTTCTTTTCTTCTTCGCTGCGACGGATAACGACGCGGTCATGCAGAGGACGAAGCTTCATTGTCGATCTCTCCTAATTGTGGTTTTCATCGGCCGGTGTAGTCCCGGCGGGTTTAACAAATCCGGCGGCGCCGGGTGCGGTTCGTCGAGCGAACCGCGGAAGTCTGTCTGGCGCAATTGCCAGAAACCTTGCGGTGACCGTTACATAAGGGCGCGCGAGCCTATTTCAAGGGCCGAGAGCGAAATTTTTACGTCGATCCCCTGAAAACGAATACGGCACCCGAAGGTGCCGTATCGATGGACATGTTACTTGGAGTCGCGGTGTTCGAACTCGCCTTCGATCACGTTAGGCTCACGGCCCAACGGCTGACGTGGAGCAGGACCGCCCCGCGGCTGAAGGTCATCGGCAAATGCACGCTGGCGCATCGCTTGTTCCTCGGCGCGCTGGCGCATTTTATTGGCCAGCAGTCGACGAGAGATCGGCAGCAACATGATCAGGCCCAGCACGTCGGTGACGAAGCCCGGCAGGATCAACAGACCACCCGCCAGAGCCAGCATCAGGCCTTCGAGCATGGTCTGGGCCGGCAGCTCGCCGCGGCTCAGGCTTTCACGGGCACGCAGCGCAGTAGCCAGACCGGCGATACGCAGCACGAACACGCCGAGCATCGAGCCGAGAATGATCAGCAGCAGGGCCGGGAAAAACCCGATCGCCCCGCTGACCTTGACGAATACGAACAGCTCCAACACCGGAAACAGTACAAAGAGCAGCAAAAAAGGGCGCATCAAATGGTTCCTCAACGCAAGAATGCCTTGCAGTCTTCCTTAGATGACGTCGCCGTTTCGTGAATTCAAGCGTCGGCCACTTCATTTTTCGGCCAATGCTCGGCGTGAGCCAGGAAAACCAAGGCTTCCCGGACTTGTGTCGGCGTATTACAGGGCGCTTGAAACGGCAGCCAATAGAGCCCTTGGCCAATGCGCAAGTGCATGCCTTCACTGTCGATGCCGACCAATTGCGCCGGCGCGGTTTTCGGCAGGCCCGCCAGGTCGACGTAATGGGCGATGGCCTTGGCGTGATCGGCATTCATGTGCTCGACCATGCTCAACTCGACCTTGCCGGCGAACGGGTTGGCGAGGGTCAGTTGATCGACCCAGTGAATCGCGCCGAAGCCGCCGATGTAACGGTGGCGTACCGGTTTGAGCACCCAGAAATCGAAATCGTGGGCCTTATGATAGTTCTGCGAATCCGGGAAATAGCGGTAGTAACGCTCGGCTGCCGCTTCGATGGCTGCAGCGTCTTCGAGCTTCTCCCCTTCAGCCAGGTAGGTCAGCCGACCAACGGCTTGCACATCTTCGGCCTCGCGTTCACCCACCAGCAGTGAGCATTTTGGATCCTTCTGCAGATTGTGAGTGTGCTGAGCGATGCGGCTGATAAGGATCAGCGGCCGCCCCTGTTCATCCAGACAGTAAGGAACCACGGAGCCAAACGGGAAACCGGGCATCGCTTTGGAATGCGTCGAGAGCACTCCACGGTATTCCTTGAGAAGCAATTCTCGGGCATGCTTAGCCACTACAACGCTCAATTTATGACTCCTTATATAGAATCCGTCAAAAACGGACAGGCGCCTGGGTAATAGTTCCAGCACGCCATCGGGGCAATTCTCGTGTGCGGCCAGGCCACATCAGGCTTGAATCGAGAGGCCCTCTAGAAGGAAAACCACTCCGATCTGCTATGGGGCTATACGAATGCAACTCACTGACAAAGTAATCATTATCACCGGCGGTTGCCAGGGTTTAGGCCGCTCCATGGCCGAGTATCTTGCGGGTCGTGGCGCGAAACTGGCCCTGGTGGACCTGAACCAGGAAAAACTCGACGCCGCCGTTGCCGCTTGCAAGGCCAAGGGTGTCGAAGCCCGCGCCTATCTGTGCAACGTCGCCGATGAAGAGCAAGTGACCCACATGGTCACTCAGGTGGCCGACGATTTCGGCGCAATCCATGGCCTGATCAACAACGCCGGCATTCTGCGTGACGGCCTGTTGCTGAAGGTCAAGGATGGCGAAATGACCAAGATGAGCCTGGCCCAATGGCAGGCGGTAATCGACGTCAACCTGACTGGCGTGTTCCTGTGCACCCGTGAAGTCGCGGCAAAAATGGTCGAGCTGAACAACAGTGGCGCGATCATCAACATCTCGTCGATCTCGCGCGCCGGCAACATCGGCCAGACCAACTACTCCGCCGCCAAGGCAGGTGTCGCGGCGGCGACCGTGACCTGGGCCAAGGAACTGGCGCGTTACGGCATTCGCGTAGCGGGCATCGCACCGGGCTTCATCGAAACTGAAATGACCCTGAGCATGAAGCCGGAAGCGCTGGAGAAGATGACTTCCGGGATCCCGCTCAAGCGCATGGGCAAACCCGAAGAGATCGCCCAGTCGGCGGCCTACATCTTCGAGAATGACTACTACACCGGTCGGATTCTGGAGTTGGATGGCGGGTTGCGTATCTAAAGCAACATCAAAAGATCGCAGCCTCGCTTCGCTCGACAGCTCCTACATGGATTGGCTTACACCTGTAGGAACTGTCGAGCGAAGCGAGGCTGCGATCTCTTTTCAGTGATTTAATCGTCGCTGACGGTGATGTTCGGCATCGCCGGCGTCGCGGCTTCCTGCAACACGATCCGCGCGCCGACATGACGGGCCAGTTCCTGGTAAACCATCGCAATCTGGCTGTCAGGCTCGGCGATCACCGTTGGCTTGCCGCCATCGGCCTGTTCGCGGATCAGCATCGACAACGGCAACGACGCCAACAACTCGACGCCGTACTGGCTGGCCAGCTTCACACCGCCGCCCTCACCGAACAAATGCTCGGCATGCCCGCAGTTGGAGCAGATGTGCACGGCCATGTTTTCGACCACACCCAGCACCGGGATGTTGACCTTGCGGAACATTTCCACGCCCTTGCGCGCATCCAGCAATGCCAGATCCTGCGGGGTGGTCACGATCACCGCACCGGCCACCGGGACTTTTTGCGCCAGGGTCAACTGGATGTCGCCGGTGCCTGGCGGCATGTCGATGACCAGGTAATCCAGGTCGCCCCAGGCCGTTTGCGTGACCAGTTGCAACAAGGCGCCGGACACCATCGGCCCGCGCCAGACCATCGGCGTGTTGTCGTCGGTCAGGAAGGCCATGGACATCACTTCGACGCCATGGGACTTGATCGGCACGAACCATTTCTGATCCTTGACCTGCGGACGGGTGCCTTCCGGGATGCCGAACATGATGCCCTGGCTCGGACCGTAGATGTCCGCGTCGAGAATCCCCACTTTGGCGCCTTCACGAGCCAGCGCCAGCGCCAGGTTGGCGGCCGTGGTGGACTTGCCCACACCACCCTTGCCGGACGCCACGGCCACCACGTTCTTGACGTTGGCCAGCCCCGGAATCTGCGCCTGGGCCTTGTGCGCGGCGATCACGCTGGTGATCTCGACGCGGGCAGTGACCACGCCATCCAGGCCTTCGATGGCCAGTTGCAGCAATTGCGCCCAGCCACTCTTGAACAGACCGGCGGCATAACCCAGCTCCAGCTGGACGCTGACGCGATCGCCCTGAATATCGATGCTGCGCACGCACCCGGCGCTGACCGGATCCTGGTTCAGATAAGGGTCGGTGTATTGGCGAAGGACGGCTTCCACCGCTGCACGATTGACGGCGCTCATGGGCAACTCCGATAGCAAGACTGAAAATCAGGCGGGTATCCTACCCGTTCTGTCGCCGGGACGGGATGCTTTCAGAATATGACAAATATCTTATGGCCGGCGGCTACAAAGGTCCGTGGAGGCGGGCTGTGGGGGTGAAAAATATGCGCCGGCGCTTTATAGTGGCCGACCTCCGTTTCATCAAGTAGCCGAGCCCCATGTCCGAGCCACGCAAGATCCTCGTCACCAGCGCCCTGCCCTATGCCAATGGTTCGATCCACCTCGGCCATATGCTGGAATACATCCAGACCGATATGTGGGTGCGCTTCCAGAAGCATCGCGGTAACCAATGCATTTATGTCTGCGCCGACGACGCCCACGGTTCGGCCATCATGCTGCGCGCTGAAAAGGAAGGCATCACCCCGGAACAACTGATCGCCAACGTCCAGGCTGAACACAGCGCCGACTTTGCCGAGTTCCTGGTGGACTTCGATAACTTCCACTCCACTCACGCCGAAGAAAACCGTGAGCTGTCGAGCCAGATCTACCTGAAGCTGCGCGACGCAGGGCACATTGCCACGCGCTCGATCACGCAGTACTTCGACCCGGAAAAGAAAATGTTCCTGGCCGACCGCTTCATCAAGGGCACCTGCCCGAAATGCGGCACCGAAGACCAGTACGGCGACAACTGCGAAAAATGCGGTGCAACCTACGCGCCGACCGACCTCAAAGATCCGAAGTCGGCAATCTCCGGCGCCACGCCGGTGCTCAAGGATTCCCAGCACTTCTTCTTCAAGCTGCCGGACTTCCAGGAAATGCTGCAAGCCTGGACCCGCAGCGGCACCTTGCAAGATGCCGTGGCCAACAAGATCGCCGAATGGCTGGACGCGGGCCTGCAGCAGTGGGACATCTCCCGCGATGCGCCGTACTTCGGCTTCGAAATTCCTGATGAGCCAGGCAAGTACTTCTACGTGTGGCTGGACGCGCCGATCGGCTACATGGCCAGCTTCAAGAACCTGTGCAACCGTACGCCTGCACTTGATTTCGACGCGTTCTGGGGCAAGGACTCCACCGCCGAGCTGTACCACTTCATCGGCAAGGACATCGTCAACTTCCACGCCCTGTTCTGGCCAGCGATGCTCGAAGGCGCCGGTTTCCGTAAACCGACCGGCATCAACGTGCACGGCTACCTGACCGTCAACGGTCAAAAGATGTCCAAGTCTCGCGGCACCTTCATCAAGGCCCGGACCTACCTGGATCACCTGTCGCCGGAATACCTGCGCTACTACTATGCGGCCAAGCTGAGCCGTGGCGTCGATGACCTGGACCTGAACCTCGAAGACTTCGTGCAGAAGGTCAACTCGGACCTGGTCGGCAAAGTCGTCAACATCGCCAGCCGTTGCGCCGGTTTCATCAACAAGGGCAACGCTGGCGTGCTGGTGGCCGGCAACGCCGCACCGGAACTGACCGAAGCGTTCCTGGCCGCAGCGCCGAGCATCGCCGAAGCCTACGAGGCGCGTGACTTCGCCCGGGCCATGCGTGAAATCATGGGTCTGGCCGACCGTGCCAACGCCTGGATCGCCGACAAGGCACCGTGGTCGCTGAACAAACAGGAAGGCAAGCAGGATGAAGTCCAGGCCATCTGCGCCCTGGGCATCAACCTGTTCCGCCAACTGGTGATTTTCCTCAAGCCGGTGCTGCCACTGCTGGCCGCCGATGCCGAGGCGTTCCTGAACGTCGCACCGCTGACCTGGAACGACCACGCCACCTTGCTCAGCAACCATCAGCTGAACGAGTTCAAACCGTTGATGACCCGCATTGACCCGGTAAAAGTGCAAGCCATGACCGACGCCTCGAAAGAAGACCTGACCGCCAGCCAGACCGACACCGGCGAAGCTGCAGCGCCTCAAGGCAACGGCGAACTGGCCAAGGATCCGCTGTCGCCGGAGATCGAGTTCGATACCTTTGCCGCGGTCGACCTGCGCGTCGCCTTGATCCTCAAGGCCGAAGCCGTCGAGGGTGCCGACAAGCTGCTGCGCCTGACCCTGGACATCGGTGACGAGCAACGCAACGTGCTCTCCGGAATCAAGAGCGCCTACCCGGACCCGGCCAAGCTTGAAGGTCGCCTGACCATGATGATTGCCAACCTCAAGCCGCGCAAAATGAAATTCGGGATCTCCGAAGGCATGGTGATGGCGGCCGGCCCTGGTGGCGAAGAAATCTACCTGCTGAGCCCCGACAGCGGCGCCAAGCCAGGTCAGCGCATCAAGTAAGGTCCTGCGCTAAACCGATCCCACAGTCGTGCCCGGCGCGACTGTGGGATTTTCATATCTGGCCCACCCTCCTTCCTTGCCGGATAATGCCTAATCTCTTTTTAGAGAGCCCTTTCTAGAGAGCCCCTTAAGAAAGCCCTATTCTTACCGGCACGATCATGACCGAACTGCTTCTTACGCTTATCAGCGCTGCCCTGATCAACAACCTCGTGTTGCACTGGCCGCTGGGCGTCGATCCGGTGCTGGGCAGCGAGCGGCGACAGGTGCATGCATTGGGCATCGCGACGACGTGCCTGATGCTGATCGTCGGCACGCTCGGCCATGCGTTCTACCACTGGCTGCTGGTGCCGCTGGGGCTGACGTCGCTGCGACTGTTTGTATTCCTGCCGCTGAGCGTTCTGTTGATCGCCCCGCTGCTGAAGCTGCTTCCACGGTTATTTGCCAAGCTTTCATTCGAGGGGCTCTGGCCCCTGCTGCTGGGCAATGCCGGCGTGCTTGGGCTGACGTTGCTCAACGCCCAGGACGACAAGGGACTTTTCCACGCCATAGCCCTGAGCCTCGGTGCCGGGCTGGGTTTCTGGCTGGTGCTGAACCTGTTCAGCGACTTGCGTCAACGCACACTCGATAACGATGTCCCCCTGCCCTTTCGCGGCCTGCCGATCGAATTGATCAGCGCCGGATTGATCGCGGTGGTTTTTCTCGGATTCAGCGGGTTGATCAAAACATGAGTCTGATTCAACGCATCGATGCCCTCTTGCCGCAGACCCAATGCGGCAAGTGTGGCCACCCCGGATGCAAACCGTACGCCGAAGGCATCGCCAGCGGCGAGCCGATCAACAAGTGCCCTCCGGGCGGCAGCGAAACCATCGCGGCCCTGGCCGAGCTGCTGAAAGTGCCGGTGCTGGAACTGGACGTCAGTCGCGGCTCGGCACCTGCGCAAATCGCGTACATCCGCGAGGCCGAATGCATCGGCTGCACCAAATGCATTCAGGCCTGCCCGGTCGACGCGATTGTCGGCGCGGCGAAATTCATGCACACGGTCATCGTCGACGAATGCACCGGTTGCGACCTCTGCGTGGCGCCCTGCCCGGTGGATTGCATCGAGATGCATCCGCTACCGCTGGCCACGCTGCCGATTGTCGGTGGGCTGGCGTTCAGCCTGGAGGAGCAACAGGCCCGGGCCGCCAAGCGCAACCGCGCGCGACGTCGCTTCGAACAGCGCAATGCCCGCTTACATCGCGAAGAGCAACAGAAACTCGCCGAACGTCAGGCCCGCGCCCAACGCGCCGTGCAGCACAGTGAAGTGACGCTCGACCCGGTTCAGGCTGCGCTCGAGCGCGTGCGGGCGCAGAAGGCCGCCAATGCCGATGCGGCGCTGAAAAAGGCCAAGGTCGATCTGGCCATGAGTCGAGCGCAGTTGAACAAGTCGCTCAAGGCCTTCGGGCATCCACCGACCTTCGAACAGCAATCGCAACTGATCGTGCTGCAACAGCAATTTGAAGCCGCCGAGCAGACGCTGGCGCAGCTGGAAAACAGTGCACCGGTGGTAGCTGCTCAGCCTGTTCCGACTAACGATGCCGAGCTGAAACGCGCGAAGATCCAGTTGGCCATGCGCCGCGCCGAACTCAAGAAGGCTCAAACAAACGAAGCGTCGGCCGAACAGATCGCAGCATTGCAACATGCGCTCAGCGAAGCCGAGCGGCAGGTGGATGCCTATGCCGCCCCTTGAATCGGTGGACGAACGCCTTCAGCAGGCCATGAAGCTGGTGTTGCTGGCCACCCTGCCGGGAATGCTGATGTTGTTCTGGCTGTACGGTTGGGGCGTGTTGATCAACCTGATTCTGACGGCAGCTACCGCGCTGGCCGTTGAAGCAGCGGTGTTGCAGCTGCGCAAGCAACCTGTAAAACCGACAGTGAGCGATGGCAGTGCGCTGGTCAGCGCGACCCTGTTGGCCCTGGCCTTGCCGCCTTATTGCCCGTGGTGGCTGACGGTCAGCGCTGCGGCATTCGGACTTTTTTTCGGCAAGCACCTGTATGGCGGCGTCGGCAGGAATCCGTTCAACCCGGCGATGCTCGGTTTCGCCCTGGCTTTAGTGACATTTCCCCAGCAAATGACCCATTGGCCGTCGTCCCATGGCATGGACTTTCTCGCTGGCCTGCAACAAGTGTTCGGCTTCAACCTCGGCCAGACGCCAGACGCGTGGGCCCAGGCCACCGCGCTGGACAGCCTGCGAATCAACAAAAGCCTGACCATGGACGAACTGTTTACCGGCAACCCGGCATTCGGCCATTTCGGCGGCCGGGGCGTGGAATGGGTCAACCTGGCCTTCCTGGCTGGCGGCGCGTTTCTGCTGCAACGACGGGTGTTCAGCTGGCATGCGCCGGTCGGCATGCTCGCCAGCCTGTTCGTCATCAGCCTGTTGTGCTGGAACGGTTCGGGCTCCGATTCCCATGGCTCGCCACTCTTCCATCTGCTCACCGGCGCGAGCATGCTGGGTGCCTTCTTCATCGTGACGGAACCGGTATCCGGCGCAAAAAACCCCACGGCCCGGTTGCTGTTCGGCGCCGGAGTGGGGCTGCTGACTTACCTGATCCGCACGTGGGGCGGCTATCCCGACGGGGTGGCCTTTGCCGTCCTGCTGATGAACCTTTGTGTACCGGCGCTGGAGCGGTTTGCTGCCTCCAGGCAAGCGCAGGTCAGCCCATGAACCGAGCGACAAGCGTTATGGTCCTGGCATTGCTGGCCGGCCTGGGAATGGGCGCGACTTACATCGCGCAGCACACCAGCGCCGCACGCATTGCCGCCGAACAACGCCTGATCGACAGCCGCAATTTGCTGGATCTGCTAGCGTCCGGCAGCTACGACAATCAGCCACTGGAACACCCCCTCAGCGTCGAAAACACTCGCCTGGCCAACAGCACGCTGCTGAGTGGCTACCT
The DNA here is from genome assembly GCF_058148225.1 of Pseudomonas sp. DF5. Taxonomy (NCBI): domain Bacteria; kingdom Pseudomonadati; phylum Pseudomonadota; class Gammaproteobacteria; order Pseudomonadales; family Pseudomonadaceae; genus Pseudomonas; species Pseudomonas sp. DF5. Next base: position 189,817 of record NZ_JBYVYM010000004.1, on the reverse strand, counting down.
GGCCTCCAAGGACGGCCAATCGAGCGCTGTGTTGCTACGCAGCCAGACGCTGGGCTACGCCGGCTCCATCGACTTGCTGATCGCCATCGACCCCCATGGCAAGTTGCTGGGGGTCAAAACTCTCAAACAATCGGAAACTCCGGGGCTGGGTGGCAAGCTCGCCGACTGGCCCAATGCCTGGCTTGAAGTGTTTACCGGCAAGTCTCTCGCCGAACCAGGCGACAATGGCTGGGCGTTGAAAAAGGACCAAGGGCAATTCGATCAGATCGCGGGCGCGACCATCACCTCAAGAGCGGTGATCAATGCCACCCATGATGCGTTGCGCTACTTCGACGAACACCGACAATCGCTGATCGGGAGCAGTGCCCATGAATAAGTCATCGAACCTGCAGAACTCATTGATGCTCGCGCCGCTGATCGGTGCCACGGATTCATTGGTAACAGCCCAGGGCCTGTGGTTGATATTCGCTCTGGTGCTCAGCGCTTATGGCGTGAGCATGGGCGTCTTGCGCTCGCGACTGATTCCGGCAACCCATTTGCTGGCCTGCCTCCTGCTGGCTGCCACGCTGACCAGTTGCGCGGAACTCGCTACACAAGCCTGGTCGCTTCAATGGCACCAGCATCTCGGCTTTTATGCCGGACTGATCGCCTTGCAATGCGTCGTGCTGGAGCACAACGGCTTTTTCCAAGGCACAAGGCGTGATCGCCTGCGCCTGTGTGGCTTGTTCGGCGCCTTGATGATTGGCCTGGGCCTGCTGCGCGAACTCATCGGCAAAGGGACAGTGGGTAGCCATCTGCCCTGGCTGACCGGTGCTATGCAGCCGGACTGGCAAGGTTGGGTGCTCACCGCTGACGGTGGCTTGCGCTTGGCCACGCTGGCCCCCGGTGGGTTTATTCTGCTGGGGCTGCTGATTGCAGCAAGTCAGGCCTGGGCCCGCCCCACCCCTACATTGACCTCCTTCGAGGAAACGCATCGCCCATGAATGCCGCAAAACGTCTGGAAATTTTCCGCAGGTTTCACGAGGACAATCCTGAACCGAAGACCGAGCTGGCCTATTCCTCGCCGTTCGAACTACTGATCGCCGTGATTCTCTCGGCGCAATCGACCGATGTCGGCGTCAACAAGGCCACCGCCAAACTGTTCCCGGTAGCCAATACGCCAGCGGCGATTTATGCCTTGGGCGTCGAAGGATTATCGGAGTACATCAAGACCATCGGCCTGTATAACAGCAAAGCAAAAAACGTGATCGAAACCTGTCGCTTGCTGGTAGAGCGCCATGGCGGTGAAGTACCGCAGACCCGCGAAGCGCTGGAAGCGTTGCCCGGCGTCGGCCGCAAGACCGCCAATGTGGTGCTCAATACCGCCTTTCGTCAGCTGACCATGGCCGTGGACACCCACATTTTCCGGGTCAGCAACCGTACTGGTATTGCTCCGGGGAAAAATGTGGTCGAGGTGGAGCAGAAACTGATGAAATTCGTGCCGAAGGAGTATCTGCTCGACGCCCATCACTGGCTGATTCTTCACGGACGCTACGTTTGCCTGGCCCGCAAGCCGCGTTGTGGCAGCTGCCGGATCGAGGACTTATGCGAATACAAGCAAAAGACCTCAGACGATTGAGGTTCTATTAGTTTTCTTGATGAACCGATTGAAAAAATCTTTTTTACCCGCCGGGAAATTGTCGATATAAGGAGCGCCAAAGGCAGTCTTAGCCTGGAGTTAACCTTTATGAGCACTGGCAAAGAGCAATTGGACGTAGAAGACGACTTCACCCCCGTTGAGGCCGATGACGCAGAGCCGGTGGTGGAAGTAGCAAAGACCAACCTGAGCAAACGCCGCACCATCGACAATCTGCTGGAGGAGCGCCGACTGCAAAAGCAATTGGCCGATTACGATTTTGACCTATGACACCTAAAAGCCTCCCGAAACGGAGGCTTTTTACTAAGTGCCCATCCCCTGCAAACGTCCGCTCATCGCACCTCGTCAAACGCTGGCGTATTCATACCAGGCCATTGCGTTGAGCCAACTCAATGAGATCGACCAGTGAGCGAGCATTGAGCTTCAGCAACAGGCGAGTCTTGTAAGTACTGACAGTTTTATTGCTGAGGAACATTCCATCGGCGATTTCCTTGTTTGTCTTTCCTCGTGCCAACTGTTGCAGGACCATCATTTCCCGCCCAGACAGTCGATCCACCATATCGGTTTCACTGGCATTTCCAAGACTGGAGCGCACCGTATGCAGCGCCTGATTAGGAAAATAGCTATAACCTGACAATACGGCCTTTATTGCACTGAGCAACTCAGTAAGATCCTGTTGTTTACAGACATAGCCGGCGGCCCCCGATTGCATACAGCGCATGGAAAAATGCCCTGGAGCCTGGGACGTCAATATCAGCACTTTAAGAGGCATCGCCGCCGATGTCAGGCGCGCAATAACTTCCAACCCATCCAACTTTGGTATTCCGATATCCAGAATGACAATGTCCGGCATAAGTTCACGGGCAATTTGTAATGCATCCACGCCATTATCTGTTTCTGCAATGACTTCGTAGCCATGACGCTCCATTAGCATACGTACCGCAAGACGAATGACGGGGTGATCATCCACGATCAGCACTTTATTCATGGGCAAGTCCAATTTTCGCTGTTCGAATTTTTAGAGCCCGCACCATAGCCTAGTCGTTTCACCCATGGCATGCCGTCCCCCTCGACCACTCGCAACGAGAGACATTACCTACAAACAACACGGATTATTCCTACAAGAAATCATTGCACACGATGAGCCAGAGATTTTATTGGCCCAACGCTGCTAAACGCTTCGACAGCTTCTTTGTAACAATTCCCCCCCCAATCAGGGTTCAACATCCTTGGTCCGACAGACCTAGACTATTAAGCTACCCTTAAAGGTAACGATTACTTTCTAAAGTCTTACATGGCTCGGTCCGAACCACTCAAAAACCTCACACCCAGCAACACCTCAAAACCAAATAAACCCACACAACTTTAAAACCAATAAACAGCCATACCCAAGCCCAGAACAATGCAGCTACTATATCAACCTCAACCACACAGCAAAAAGGGACTTAAACAACAAAGACAAAAAACCTATACCTCGCTATTACCACCAACACAAACTTTATAAATCAACAGAGAAAAAGACAATATCTCATGAGCAAAAAATATGATAAAACTCAAAAAAAGAATCACCAACCCCATGACAATCATTGCAATATTCGCAGCACTGTCCGAAGCATCAGCCGCTGTATCGCTGCCCTTTCTTGACAACAAGGAGAGAGAACTCTACGTCTGGTTTCTGATCAGTTTCCCCTTTTATTTGCTTTTTCTTTTCTTCGCCACACTCAACTTCAATTATCGGTCGCTTTACGCTCCCTCCGATTTCGAGAAGGGCAAGCACTTTATAAAAGTCATGGACAACGTCGATCACTCGGGAAACAGCACTTCCAGAGTATCGCCTGAACGCTCGGCCCAACATCATGTGCAGCTGCCCGCACCGCTAAGGGATCTGCACATCATTGATGCACGCTGGATAACCAAAAAAATGGCGTTCAGCGCCCTGATGGAGAGTATCCAGCACCCTCCGGATAATCCTGCACAAGTGATCGTATTTCTCACGTGCGCCAATTCGGAGATATTGCTGAAGGAAAGCGCGCTCAAACACTGGAAACAACTAAAGAAACGCAACAACGCAATGTTTTGTGTTTCTTACAATTTGAGCTCATATTGCGTGACGATTATGGGCTAGGTTTTGACCCGTCGCACAGAGCAAGGCAGCCCTTGAAGCGAGATCAAAGGCAGGCGGCAGAAGGGACGGTTAGAAAAATTAGCAGGAAGCGAAACGTAATATGCAGCAACCCTTTTTCAGAGTTGTGGCCTTGTTATCGACAAGGCCACAACTCCAATTACCAACTCAAAGGTCTCAGAACAGCTTGCGGCCTTTGTTCGCCGCGATACGCATGCGCAAGGCGTTGAGCTTGATGAAGCCCGCCGCATCGGCCTGGTTGTAGGCGCCGCCATCTTCCTCGAAGGTCGCGATGTTGGCGTCGAACAACGACTCGTCGGACTTGCGGCCAGTGACGATCACATTGCCCTTGTACAGCTTCAGGCGCACTACGCCGTTCACGTGGGCCTGGGAAGCATCGATCATCTGTTGCAGCATCAGACGCTCAGGGCTCCACCAGTAACCGGTGTAGATCAGGCTGGCGTATTTAGGCATCAGCTCGTCTTTGAGGTGAGCCACTTCGCGGTCCAGGGTGATCGATTCGATCGCACGGTGAGCGCGCAGCATGATGGTGCCGCCAGGCGTCTCGTAGCAGCCACGGGACTTCATGCCGACATAGCGGTTTTCCACGATGTCCAGACGACCGATACCGTGTTCACCACCGATACGGTTCAAGGTCGCCAGCACGGTAGCCGGGGTCATTTCGACGCCGTCCAGTGCAACGATGTCGCCGTTGCGGTAGGTCAGTTCCAGGTACTGCGGTTTGTCGGGAGCGTTCTCCGGGGAGACGGTCCAGCGCCACATGTCTTCTTCGTGCTCGGTCCAGGTGTCTTCCAGCACGCCGCCTTCATAGGAGATGTGCAGCAGGTTGGCATCCATCGAATACGGGGATTTTTTCTTGCCGTGACGCTCGATCGGGATCGCGTGCTTCTCGGCGTAATCCATCAGCTTCTCACGGGACAGCAGGTCCCATTCGCGCCATGGGGCGATCACTTTTACGCCTGGCTTCAAGGCGTACGCACCCAGTTCGAAACGAACCTGGTCGTTGCCCTTGCCGGTCGCGCCGTGGGAAATGGCGTCAGCGCCGGTTTCGTTGGCGATTTCGATCAGGCGTTTGGCGATCAACGGACGAGCGATGGAAGTACCCAGCAGGTACTCGCCTTCGTAAACGGTGTTGGCGCGGAACATCGGGAACACGAAATCACGCACGAATTCTTCGCGCAGATCGTCGATATAGATTTCTTTTACACCCATGGCCTGTGCCTTGGCGCGGGCCGGTTCGACCTCTTCGCCCTGACCCAGGTCAGCAGTGAAGGTCACTACTTCACAGTTATATGTATCCTGCAGCCACTTGAGGATCACCGAAGTGTCCAGGCCGCCGGAATACGCCAGAACGACCTTGTTTACGTCCGCCATGCCATCACTCCACGGGGTTCTACGGAAAGCTGTCAAGTCTACCGCTCATGCAGGATAATTTACAGAGGCGCGACAGCTTATGACGACGAAGCGACAGATTATGTCGAGTGGGCGACGAATTCAGCAGGTTCAGGAGGTCGTCGCGCTGCTCGCGGCGGCAGTGGCTTGAGGCGCCGGTTTCTCGGTTGGCGCTACGCGCTCGAGGCGTACGGCAACACGGCGGTTTTTTGCCCGGTTGGCGGCGCTGTTGTTCGGTGCAAGGGGATAGCGCTCGCCATGAAAACGCAGGGTGATCTGCGATTCCTGAATACCGTTGGCCTTGAAGAAATCCATTACCGCCAGTGCCCGGCGTCGTGACAGTTCACGGTTGGTCAGGCGGTTGCCACTGTTGTCGGAATGGCCATCGAGTTCAATGTGGTTGACCGTCGGATCGGCTTTCATGAATTCCAGCATGACCTGCAACTGAGCCTTGGCCCTGGCATCGAGATCGATCCCCTCCCCCGGAAAGCCGACCTCGGATTGCTTCACTTGCTCGAAATTCTGTGGCAACAACTTGGCCACGCACCCCTGATAGTCACTGTAGGCCTTGCTGAACTTGACCGGCAACAGACGAACTTCAGACACCCGACCGTCGCCCGAGGAGTGTCGAACGACCGGACTGCGACCATCCATCAACCCGCTGATCAAACGCCCGGCCTGCACTTGCGAGCTGTTGAACAGCACGTTGCCACTACCCATTCTCACCGACCCCAGGTTGATGTCGCCACGCCCTGGTTGCCATGGCGCAGCCGCCGCCAGCAAAGTGGCGGAACCCCCTCCGATCATTGAGTTGTAGGCCTTCAGACGAAATGTCGCCTGCTCTCCGGCGCGCCGAACAAACTCACCCGAACCGAAATCAGTGATCGGTTGAGTCAGGCGACATTCGAACTTGTCACCTTCGACCGTCCACTCGATGCTCTCCAGACGGGTCTGGAAAGTGAGCGCCATCGCGGGAAGGCTGGCAAACACGCTGAGCAAGGCTAAATAACGCTGGCGCACGGGAGGCTCCACTGGCTTCTACGACAATAAAGACCGACACACATATTCACGGCCTGCCTGTTGGGTATCGGATGCTTGTCGTAAAACTTGATAGCGAGTGCCTGCAAGAGTCTTTTCCGGTAGCATTCCCCTGAGTTTGACCCGCCTGGAATCCCCTCATGTCCGACCGCCTGACCCTGCTGCGTCCCGACGACTGGCACATTCATCTTCGCGATGGTGCCGTGTTGACCAATACCGTCGCGGATGTCGCGCGTACCTTTGGTCGCGCCATCATCATGCCCAACCTGGTACCTCCGGTGCGCAACGCTGCTGAAGCCGATGGCTATCGCCAGCGGATTCTCGCTGCACGTCCGGCCGGCAGCCGTTTCGAACCGCTGATGGTTCTGTACCTGACCGACCGCACCCAGCCTGAAGAAATTCGTGAAGCCAAGGCCAGCGGTTTCATTCACGCCGCCAAGCTTTACCCGGCAGGCGCGACCACCAACTCGGACTCTGGCGTCACCAGCATCGACAAGATTTTCCCTGCACTGGAGGCCATGGCCGAAGTCGGGATGCCGTTGCTGATTCACGGTGAAGTCACCCGTGGCGATGTCGACGTTTTCGATCGGGAAAAAATCTTCATCGATGAGCACATGCGTCGCGTGGTCGAGCGTTTCCCGACGCTCAAAGTGGTGTTCGAACACATCACCACCGCCGATGCCGTGCAGTTCGTCAACGCGGCTTCGGCCAACGTTGGCGCCACCATCACCGCGCATCACCTGCTGTACAACCGCAACCACATGCTAGTGGGCGGGATTCGGCCGCACTTCTATTGCTTGCCGATCCTCAAGCGCAATACCCACCAGGAAGCGCTGCTCGACGCCGCCACCAGTGGCAGCGACAAATTCTTCCTCGGCACCGACTCGGCCCCCCATGCCCAGCACGCCAAAGAAGCGGCTTGCGGCTGTGCCGGCTGCTACACCGCTTATGCCGCGATCGAGATGTATGCCGAAGCCTTCGAACAGCGTAATGCGCTGGACAAGCTCGAAGCCTTCGCCAGCCTCAATGGCCCGCGTTTCTACGGTCTGCCGGCGAACACCGATCGCATCACCCTGGTCCGCGAAGAGTGGACCGCCCCAACCAGCCTGCCATTTGGCGAGCTGACCGTTATCCCGCTGCGCGCCGGTGAAAAACTGCGCTGGCGCCTGCTGGAGGAACACGCGTGAGTGAAGACCATTTCGACGACGAACAGGACGGTCAAGGCGGTGGAGGTGGTCCTCGTCATCCAATGGCTGCCAGATTCCGTGGTTACCTGCCGGTTGTCGTCGACGTAGAAACCGGTGGCTTCAACTCGGCCACCGACGCCCTGCTGGAAATTGCTGCAACCACCATCGCCATGGATGAAAAAGGGTTTGTGTACCCCGATCACACCTACTTCTTCCGGGTCGAGCCATTCGAAGGCGCCAACATCGAAGCAGCAGCCCTGGAGTTCACCGGGATCAAGCTCGATCACCCGTTGCGCATGGCAGTGAGTGAAGAAGCGGCGCTGACCGATATCTTCCGTGGCATTCGCAAGGCCCTGAAAGCCAACGGTTGCAAACGAGCGATTCTGGTCGGTCACAACAGCAGTTTCGATCTGGGCTTCCTCAACGCGGCTGTCGCGCGCCTGGACATGAAACGCAACCCGTTTCACCCGTTCTCCAGCTTCGACACCGCGACCCTCGCTGGTCTTGCCTACGGCCAGACCGTACTGGCCAAGGCCTGCCAAGCAGCGGATATCGACTTCGACGGTCGCGAGGCCCACTCGGCTCGTTACGATACCGAGAAGACTGCCGAGCTGTTCTGCGGCATCGTCAATCGCTGGAAACAAATGGGCGGCTGGGAAGACTACAACGATTGATGCCTGTCGCCGGTTTATCCCGCCCATAAAAAAACCGGCCTCAGTGAGGCCGGTTTTTTATTGCCGTACGCCTGGCTTACAGCGCAGCAGCGTTCTCGGTCAGGTAAGCCGCAACGCCTTCTGGCGAAGCGTTCATGCCTTTGTCGCCTTTTTTCCAGTTGGCTGGGCAAACTTCGCCGTGCTCTTCGTGGAATTGCAGAGCGTCGACCAGACGGATCAGCTCTTCCATGTTACGACCCAGTGGCAGGTCGTTGACGATCTGCGAACGGACAACACCTTTGTCGTCGATCAGGAACGCGCCACGGAAAGCAACGCCGCCTTCGGACTCAACGTCGTAGGCCTTGGCGATTTCGTGCTTCAGGTCGGCAGCCATGGTGTAACGAACCTGGCCGATACCGCCATTGTTCACCGGGGTGTTGCGCCATGCATTGTGGGTGAAGTGCGAGTCGATCGATACAGCGACCACTTCAACGTTGCGTGCCTTGAAGTCAGCCATGCGGTTGTCCAGAGCGATCAGCTCGGACGGGCAAACGAAAGTGAAGTCCAGTGGGTAGAAGAACACCAGGCCGTATTTGCCTTTGATGGCCGAGGACAGGGTGTAGCTGTCTACGATTTCGCCATTGCCGAGTACGGCCGGTACGGTGAAGTCAGGGGCTTGTTTGCCTACGAGTACGCTCATTGGATATCTCCTGGTGTAATAACGTTGAAGAACTAGGGTTCATGCCAGCCTGTCACCCTCAGGCGACAGCCCTGTGACACGAACCTCCTTCGCAAAAGGCCGACCATCATACACCGCGTTTTTCGCCTGTCCTTAGCGGTTTTTTTCTGACGGGCAAAATGGCCGCTCCTCTATTTTTTCACGAGGCGCGGGAGGAAACCGTTCGTCAGTCACAGGCCATAATGATGAAAAGCCTTCAGAAACCACTTTGACAATCATTCTCGTTAACATTAAGATCCATCGCAATTGAGTCACAACCAGCGACGGTTCTCACTTATGTATGTCTGCCTCTGCACTGGCGTCACCGACGGTCAAATCCGCGATGCAATCTATGACGGTTGCTGCAGCTATAAGGAAGTCCGTCAGGCTACCGGCGTCGCCAGCCAATGCGGTAAATGCGCTTGCTTGGCCAAGGAAGTGGTCCGCGACACCCTGGGCAAACTGCAAACGGCCCAGGCGGCGATTCCCTACTCTGTAGAATTTACAGCCGCATAATTACCGTATTTCAAAGAACCGGACTTGATGTCCGGTTTTTTTATGCCTGAAAATCAATCGCTTAGGCCTTAGACGCGGAACACAAACATTCTTATTCCGATTAATTTTCATTTAAGTTTCAATAACTTAGGTTTGACACTGTTAATTACGCGGCTCAAACTCTGCCCCATATACAGCTAATACAGGGCAGGACTCCCACTATGAAAGGCGACATTACAGTCATCCAGCACCTCAACAAAATCCTTGGCAATGAACTGGTCGCGATCAATCAGTATTTCCTGCATGCGCGCATGTATGAAGATTGGGGCCTGAACAAGCTCGGCAAGCACGAGTACCACGAATCCATCGACGAGATGAAGCACGCTGACAAGCTGATCAAGCGCATCCTGTTCCTTGAAGGCCTGCCGAACGTCCAGGACCTGGGCAAGCTGCACATCGGCGAACACACCAAGGAAATGCTTGAGTGCGACTTGAAGATCGAACGCGACGGCCATGCCGACCTGAAAGTCGCTATCGCTCATTGCGAAACCGTCGGCGACTTCGGTAGCCGTGAACTGCTCGAAGACATTCTTGAATCCGAAGAAGAACATATCGACTGGCTGGAAACCCAGCTGGGCCTGATCGATAAAGTCGGCCTCGAGAACTATCTGCAATCGCAGATGGGCGAAGAGTAAGTTCTACGCCGCTAACCCCGACGCAATAAAAAGCCCCGCTCTCTTTACAGAGGCGGGGCTTTTTACGTGCGCTCTTGTAGGAGCGAGGCTCGCCCGCGAAGAACGATGACGCGGTGTATCTGCAGAAGCGCGGCGCCTGCTTCGCGGGCAAGCCTCGCTCCTACAGGTACCGAATCAGGCTTCGGTCTTGGCAGCGGCGGCTTTTGCGGCGGCGTCTTTGATCAGTGTCTGCAACGAACCGTCGGCAGACATTTCAGTCATGATGTCGCTGCCACCGACCAGCTCACCGGCAACCCACAGTTGCGGGAAGGTTGGCCAGTTGGCGTATTTTGGCAGGTTGGCGCGGATTTCCGGGTTCTGCAGGATATCCACATAGGCAAACTTTTCACCACAGGCCATCACAGCTTGGGCGGCTTTCGCGGAGAAGCCACACTGCGGGGCATTCGGCGAGCCTTTCATGTAAAGCAGAATGGTGTTGTTGGCAATCTGCTCTTTAATCGTTTCGATGATATCCATGGAGCACCTCGGCTGAACTTTCCGACTCAGTGGTCGGCACGGTGGCGCATTGTAACGGAAACCCGAGCGCCATGCTCGGCCTCTCCGACAGACATGTTCACGCCGCCGCCACAGTCACCGGCACGCCGTTCAACGCCGCATTGCCCGACAACTCATCGAGCTGACATTCGTCAGTCAGGTCGTTGGCGCTGGAGCCTGGCTGGCTACTGGCAATCGTCATCTGCACGCCCGGTCGCGCATGGCCCCAACCGTGGGGCAGGCTGACCACTCCTTTCATCATATCGAGGCTGGCAAGCACTTCAACCTCGATCACGCCGACCCGCGAACTGACGCGTACCCGCTGCCCATCGGCGAGCCCGCGACTGGCCAGATCGTCCGGATGCATCAGCAGTTGATGGCGCGGCTTGCCTTTCACCAGGCGGTGATAGTTGTGCATCCATGAGTTGTTGCTGCGCACATGGCGGCGGCCGATCATCAGCAACTCATCGGCGGCCGGTGCCTGCAGCGCCGCAAAGCGTGCCAGATCGGCGAGGATCTCCACAGGCGCCGCCTGGACGCGCTGATTGGCCGTCTTCAGACGAGGCGTCAAATTGGGCTTGAGCGCGCCGAGATCGATACCGTGAGGGTGATCGAACAAGGTCGCCAGCGACAGTTTGTGCCCTGAAGCATCGCCATACAGGCCCATCCGCAGCCCCCGGTCAATCATCTGCGCCGGCGCAATGGTCGGTTTCAGCTCCTTGCCGGTCTTCGCCGCAAAGGCCTTGGCCAGCCCCACGAAGATCTCCCAGTCATGCAGCGCGCCTTGCGGCTTGGCGAGAATCGCCCGATTGAAGCGGGTGACGTTGCGCACCGCGAACATATTGAAGGTGGTGTCGTAATGATCGTTTTCCAGCGCCGAAGTCGACGGCAGGATCAGGTCGGCATAACGCGTGGTTTCATTGATGTACAGGTCGACGCTGACCATGAACTCCAGTCCGTCCAGCGCCTGCTCCAGCTGTCGGCCATTGGGCGTGGACAGCACCGGATTACCCGCCACAGTGATCAGCGCACGGACCTGCCCTTCCCCTTCGGTGAGCATCTCTTCGGCCAGCGCCGACACCGGCAACTCGCCACCGTATTCAGGACGCCCGGACACGCGGCTTTGCCACAGATTGAAATGGCCGCCCGAGGTGGACGCCACCAGGTCCACCGCCGGCTCGGTGCACAACGCACCGCCGACACGATCAAGGTTGCCGGTCACCAGATTGATCAATTGCACCAGCCAATGGCACAAGGTGCCGAAGGCCTGGGTCGAGACGCCCATGCGGCCGTAGCAGACCGCCGTCGGGGCTGCAGCGAAATCCCGGGCGAGTTGACGGATCTGTTCGGCGGGCACTGCGCACAACGGGCTCATGGCCTCGGCGCTGAAACCCGCAATCGCCTGACGTACGTCATCCAGACCGTCCACAGGCAAATGACTGTCGCAGGTCAGGCCTTCAGCGAATAACGTATTGAGCAGCCCGAACAACAGCGCCGCATCGCCACCGGGACGCACGAACAGATGCTGATCGGCAATCGCCGCCGTTTCGCTGCGACGCGGATCGACCACCACCACTTTGCCGCCCCGGGCCTGAATCGCCTTGAGGCGTTTCTCTACATCCGGCACGGTCATGATGCTGCCGTTGGAGGCCAGTGGATTGCCGCCCAGGATCAGCATGAAATCGGTGTGATCGATGTCCGGAATCGGCAACAGCAAGCCATGGCCGTACATCAAATGGCTGGTCAGGTGATGGGGCAACTGATCGACCGATGTCGCGGAAAACCGGTTACGGGTTTTCAACAGACCGAGGAAGTAATTGCTGTGGGTCATCAACCCATAGTTGTGCACGCTGGGGTTGCCCTGATAGACCGCCACAGCATTCTGCCCATGACGCTCCTGAATCGCCGCCAGGCGTTCGGCTACAAGGCTGAACGCATCTTCCCACTCGATAGGCTGCCATTCGCTACCCACTCGCTGCATCGGCTGATGCAGGCGATCCGGGTCGCTCTGAATGTCTTGCAGGGCCACCGCCTTGGGGCAGATATGCCCACGGCTGAAGCGGTCCTGGGGGTCGCCCTTGATCGAGGTGATCTGCACGCCGCCGCCTTCGACCTCAGTGGTTTCGATGGTCAGGCCGCAGATGGCTTCACACAGGTGGCACGCACGGTGATGGAGAGTCTTGGTCATGGCCAGTCTCTGTTTTGTTCTGGGCGGGCGATGTCGGCCGCGGGAACAAAACTATGGCGCGTGACTCGCCACCGCGCCAGCGACGTTCGTCTTGTGAATCGACGACCATCAAGCCGGCCGATGACAGCAAGAGGATCAGTTCGGCGGCAGACTCGGCGGCGCCTGCAGCTGGATTTCCTCGATGGTTTCGATCTGCTCGTGGGCGACATGCACGCCGGTGAGCTCGCCAATCAGCCGCCAATGCTCGTCGAGCCCGGCACTGATGGTGGCCATGCGGTCGATCATGCGCCGGCCAGCCACTTTGGTGACTTCGTCTTCACTGCGCAGCAACTCGAAAGACATCGAAGTCATGGAAGCAGTGAGGTGGGTCAGAGAGCGAGCCGTAAGCCCGAGCAGTTCCATTAATAGCTGTTCTTTCGATTCCATTCCAAGGGCGTCCTGCGTCGGCATGAGGGCCTGTCATCCGGTAGTTCCCGAAACTGTGTCGGATCCTGGATGGCAAGCTTTAGTTATAACCCAGCACTTTGCATTAGCAAATGTTTCAGACCAGGCACATTACCCGCCAAAGGCTTGAATGACAGGTCAAAAACCGACCGCCAGTATGTCGCCCGCGCCCCCTCTGATTGCCAATCCCGGCGGGCCCAGTGTACAAATGGTCAGCGGCTGTCAGGACACAGGCTTCAAAAGCGCTACCACGGTCACCCCGTAGCCCCTCTGAAATCCTCTAAACACCGTAGCCTATTGGAAAAACGCGACATTTAATGTCAATATCGCGCCTCCCCCTATTTCGTCGCCCCGTGCGGCTTACGCCGCAGGTCTCGCCCGTTTTTCAGTTAAACAAGGCTTTGAGTATCTGCGGTCTGTTGCAAAAAGGTAGTCAATGATGAGCGCAAGGCACTTTCTCTCCCTGATGGATTGCACGCCCGAAGAGCTGGTCAGCGTGATCCGTCGAGGCGTTGAGCTCAAGGACCTGCGTAACCGCGGCGTACTGTTCGAGCCTTTGAAAAACCGCGTCCTGGGGATGATTTTCGAGAAGTCCTCGACCCGTACCCGTATTTCGTTCGAAGCCGGCATGATCCAGCTCGGTGGCCAGGCGATCTTCCTGTCGCCGCGCGACACTCAGCTGGGCCGTGGCGAACCGATCGGCGACGCCGCCATTGTCATGTCGAGCATGCTCGATGCAGTGATGATCCGTACGTTTTCGCACAGCACCCTGACCGAATTCGCCGCCAATTCGCGAGTCCCGCTGATTAACGGCCTGTCCGATGACCTGCACCCGTGCCAGTTGCTGGCCGACATGCAAACCTTCCTCGAGCATCGCGGTTCGATTCAAGGCAAGACCGTGGCCTGGATCGGCGACGGCAACAACATGTGCAACAGCTATATAGAAGCGGCGATCCAGTTCGACTTCCAATTGCGCATTGCCTGCCCGGAAGGTTACGAACCCAACCCTGAATTCGTGGCCAAGGCCGGCGATCGTGTGAGCATCGTCCGCGATCCGCAGGAAGCCGTGCGCGGCGCGCATCTGGTGAGCACCGACGTCTGGACCTCCATGGGCCAGGAAGAGGAAACCGCCAAGCGGCTGGAGCTGTTCGCACCGTTCCAAGTCAACCGGGCACTGCTCGACCTGGCGGCGCCGGACGTGCTGTTCATGCATTGCCTGCCGGCCCACCGTGGCGAGGAAATCAGCCTTGACCTGCTCGACGACCCGCGTTCGGTGGCTTGGGATCAAGCCGAGAACCGCCTGCATGCACAAAAGGCCCTGCTCGAGTTTCTCGTCCCACCTTCGTACCACCACGCATGAGCCCGCCATTACTGCTGAACCTGCGCAACCTCGCCTGTGGTTATCAAAACCAGCGGGTTGTGCAGAACCTCAACCTGCATTTGAATGCCGGCGACATCGGTTGCCTGCTGGGCTCTTCTGGCTGCGGCAAAACCACCACTCTGCGGGCCATTGCCGGTTTCGAACCGGTGCACGAGGGTGAGATCCAGTTGGCGGGCGAGACCATCTCCAGCGCCGGTTTCACCCTCGCCCCGGAAAAACGCCGGATCGGCATGGTGTTCCAGGATTACGCGCTGTTTCCGCATTTGAGCGTGGCCGAGAACATCGCCTTCGGGATCCGCAAGCATCCGAAAAAGGATCGCGTCACCGAAGAGCTGCTCGAACTGGTCAACCTGAAAAACCTCGGCAAGCGCTTTCCCCATGAGCTGTCCGGTGGCCAGCAGCAGCGGGTTGCACTGGCCCGCGCCCTGGCGCCGGAACCGCAACTGTTGTTGCTCGACGAACCATTCTCCAACCTCGACGGCGAGCTGCGACGCAAGCTCAGCCATGAAGTACGCGACATTCTCAAGGCTCGCGGCACCAGTGCGATTCTGGTGACCCACGACCAGGAAGAAGCCTTCGCGGTCAGTGACCATGTCGGTGTTTTCAAGGAAGGTCGCCTGGAACAGTGGGATACGCCCTACAACCTCTATCACGAACCGCTGACACCGTATGTGGCCAGCTTCATTGGCCAGGGTTACTTCATTCGCGGTCAGTTGAGCAGCCCGGAGTCGGTGCAGACCGAGTTGGGTGAATTGCGCGGCAACCGCGCCTACACCTGGCCGATCGGTGGTGCCGTGGACGTATTGCTGCGTCCGGACGATATCGTCTATGCACCGTCCAGCCCACTCAAAGCGCGGATTATCGGAAAGAGCTTCCAGGGCGCATCAACGCTGTACCGCTTGCAGTTGCCTACGGGCGCACAGCTGGAGTCGATCTTCCCGAGCCATGCCGATCATCTGGTCGGTGCTGAAGTAGGCATTCGGGTAGCGGCGGAACACCTGGTACTGTTCCAGGCCTCCGGCAGTACAGCGGCGCAGATTCCGCCGGTCGAATCCGGGGTTCGGCGCTACAGCGCCGCCAGCTGAACAACGCGAACATAGGTGAGAGCGAGCTTGCTCGCTCCCACATTATTGGATTTTCGTTTAACCCAGCATTAGCGTTCCACTCGCGACCAGCGTCGCATTCCCGCCAATACTCACCCGATCCCCTTCTAGCTGACAAAACAACTCCCCGCCCCGCGCCGAACACTGATAAGCCGTCAGACTCATCTTGCTCAAGCGTTTCGACCAGTACGGAATCAGGCTGCAATGGGTCGAGCCGGTCACCGGATCTTCGTTGATGCCGATCGCCGGAGCAAAGTAGCGCGACACAAAGTCATGCTTGTTGCCTTTGGCTGTCACGATGGCCCCCGGCCACGGCAGTTTCGCCAGGGCAATCATGTCCGGCTGACAATCGAGCACCGCCTGCTCGGACTCCAGCACCACGAACAATTCTTTCGAGCCCAGCACATCGACCGCCTCGACGCCCAAGGCGCGCTCGACATCCCGGGTCACGCCCACTTCCGACGGAACGACTGCCGGGAAATCCAGCCACAAGCGCCCACCCTCTCGGGTGACACTCAACGGGCCGGACTTACAGATGAAGTCCAGTCGCTCGACCGGCTCTTTATAGAGTTCAAACAGCACGTAGGCACTGGCCAGGGTCGCATGACCGCATAACGGGACTTCGGTGGTCGGAGTGAACCAGCGAATGCGCCAGACAGAACCCTCACGCACCAAAAACGCGGTTTCGGCAAGGTTGTGTTCAGCGGCGATTTTTTGCATCAACTCATCGTCGAGCCAGGCATCGAGCCGGTACACCATCGCCGGGTTGCCACTGAACGGCCGATCACTGAACGCATCGACCTGATGAAACTCAAGCTGCATGGCACTTCTCCCTTTCTTCAGGTCGCCGAGCATGAAGTCTGGCATAGCCCTTCGCCAGTGACAGAACGAACCAATTTCCACCATACAGCGCCGGGCTGTAAGCCCAAGACCTTTTGTTCAGGCACGACCGATATCGGCGAACTTCGCCTGGGTGTGTTCGGCCAACACGGCAGGCGCCAGTTCGACTTCCAGACCGCGCCGCCCGGCGCTGACGAAAATGCTGGAAAACGGCTGGGCCGAATGATCGATAAAAGTGCGCAGGCGTTTCTTCTGCCCGAGCGGGCTGATACCGCCCAACAGATACCCGGTTGAACGCTGTGCCGCGGCGGGATCGGCCATTTCAACTTTTTTCACGCCTGCGGCCTGTGCCAGCGCCTTCAAGTCCAGACTTCCGACGACCGGCACCACTGCCACCAATAACTCACCCTTCTCACTCGCCGCCAGCAATGTCTTGAACACCTGCGCGGGGTCCAGACCCAGTTTTTCCGCGGCCTCCAGACCATAGGACGCTGCCTTCGGGTCATGTTCGTAACTATGCACGCGATGTTCGGCACGAACTTTTTTCAACAAATCCAATGCGGGGGTCATGACAGCTCCAAGCTTGGCGGCAGAAGAAAAATACTGCGCAGGATTCTAGGTCATCGATCGACAAAAGGCTCTATTGCGGCGCTGTTTCCAAGGCCTGGCCGGGCTTTCAGCCGTTCATCCACGCGCTTCCCGCCAGATGAACGATGCGATCATTCACAGAACTAATAGTTTAAATATGACTGACGGTTCACTTTCGACCTTTGACAGCAGTGCTTCTTGTCTATATTTTTTCGAATGTGAACACTGTACTAATGTCTCACCGCAGCACCCGGCAGTAAGCCGAGCGCAGGATGGGGATCCTGCCTCGGTGGAAATCGCGCTTTGACCTCGATGGAAAAGCGCCAGACAACAACAAAAACGAGGTTTTCAATGACAACTGCGTTACAACAACCGTCGCTCTCGAGCCAATGCATGGCCGAGTTTCTGGGTACTGCACTGCTGATCTTTTTCGGTACCGGCTGCGTTGCCGCGCTCAAGGTCGCGGGTGCCAGCTTCGGGCTGTGGGAAATCAGCATCATCTGGGGGGTTGGTGTCAGCATGGCGATTTACCTCACCGCCGGCGTCTCCGGCGCTCACCTCAACCCTGCCGTGAGTATCGCGCTGAGTATTTTCGCTGACTTCGAAAAGCGCAAACTGCCTTTCTATATCTTCTCCCAGGTCGCCGGTGCCTTCTGCGGGGCATTGTTGGTTTACACGCTGTACAGCAACCTGTTCTTCGATTTCGAACAAACTCACCAAATGGTTCGTGGCACCGAAGCCAGCCTTGAATTGGCTTCGGTGTTCTCCACCTTCCCGAACCCTGCCCTGTCCACGGGCCAGGCCTTTTTGGTTGAAGTGATCATCACCGCGATTCTGATGGGCGTGATCATGTCGCTCACCGACGACAACAATGGCCTGCCCAAAGGGCCATTGGCGCCGTTGCTGATCGGTCTGCTGATTGCCGTGATCGGCAGCTCGATGGGCCCGCTGACCGGTTTCGCGATGAACCCGGCCCGCGACTTCGGTCCTAAACTGATGACTTTCTTCGCAGGCTGGGGTGAAATTTCCTTCACTGGCGGACGCGATATCCCGTACTTCCTGATTCCGGTTTTTGCACCGATTGTCGGTGCCTGTCTCGGTGCTGCAGCTTATCGCGGGCTGATTGCCCGTCATCTGCCCAGCGCCATACCTGCTACAAAGGACGCAGCACTGGCCATTGACGGCAAACCAAGAACGTCTTGAAACCGTTGGCGCGTGATCCTGCCCATTTTGATCCCTCGCCTGACTTCACTTCCTTATTTCGTCCAAGGCAATCGACATGACCGACATTCAGAATAAGAACTACATCATTGCCCTCGATCAGGGTACGACCAGCTCCCGCGCGATCATTTTCGATCGCGACGCGAACGTGGTCTGCACCGCCCAGCGTGAATTCGCACAGCATTACCCACAAGCCGGTTGGGTCGAACACGACCCGATGGAAATCTTCGCCACCCAAAGCGCCGTGATGGTCGAGGCCCTGGCTCAAGCCGGCCTGCATCACGACCAGGTCGCGGCCATCGGCATCACCAACCAGCGCGAAACCACCGTGGTCTGGGACAAGACCACTGGCCGCCCGATCTACAACGCGATCGTCTGGCAGTGCCGCCGCAGCACCGAAATCTGCCAGCAGCTCAAGCGCGATGGCCACGAGCAATACATCAGCGACACCACGGGCCTGGTCACCGACCCGTACTTCTCCGGCACCAAGCTCAAGTGGATCCTCGACAATGTCGAAGGCAGCCGTGAGCGGGCACGCAAGGGTGAACTGTTGTTCGGCACCGTCGACAGCTGGCTGATCTGGAAGTTTACCGGCGGCAAGGTGCACGTCACCGACTACACCAACGCCTCGCGCACCATGCTCTTCAACATCCACACGCTGGAGTGGGACGCGAAGATGCTGGACGTCCTCGACATCCCGCGCGAGATGCTGCCGGAAGTTAAGTCCTCGTCCGAAATCTACGGCCACACCAAAAGCGGCATCGCCATTGGCGGTATCGCCGGCGACCAGCAAGCGGCCCTGTTCGGCCAGATGTGCGTCGAGCCAGGCCAGGCAAAAAACACCTACGGCACTGGTTGCTTCCTGCTGATGAACACTGGCGACAAAGCGGTGAAGTCCAAGCACGGCATGCTGACCACCATCGCTTGCGGCCCGCGTGGCGAAGTGGCCTATGCGCTGGAAGGCGCGGTGTTCAACGGCGGCTCCACCGTGCAGTGGCTGCGCGACGAACTGAAGATCATCAATGACGCCCACGACACCGAATACTTCGCCAATAAGGTCAAGGACAGCAACGGCGTGTACCTGGTGCCAGCCTTCACCGGCCTGGGTGCTCCGTACTGGGACCCGTATGCCCGTGGCGCGCTGTTCGGCCTGACCCGTGGCGTACGCGTGGATCACATCATTCGTGCCGCGCTTGAGTCGATTGCCTACCAAACCCGCGACGTTCTGGACGCCATGCAGCAGGATTCCGGCGAACGCCTGAAAGCCCTGCGCGTGGACGGCGGTGCAGTGGCGAACAATTTCCTGATGCAATTCCAGGCCGACATCCTCGGTACTCAAGTCGAGCGCCCGAAAATGCGCGAAACCACCGCGTTGGGCGCCGCTTACCTGGCGGGTCTGGCCTGCGGCTTCTGGGGCAGCCTGGACGAGTTGCGCGGCAAGGCCGTGATCGAGCGCGAGTTCGAACCGGCGCTGGACGAAACCGCGAAGGAAAAACTCTACGCCGGCTGGAAAAAAGCTGTCAGCCGCACTCGCGATTGGGAACCGCACGAAGGCGCTGAATAAGCCACGGACCGGACTCGTATCCGGTTGTAACTGGTAGGGAGCGGATTCCTGCGGCATCATGGGCAAATTTTGCACGGCAGCCCAAAGGAAGCCCCATGAATCTGCCTCCCCGTCAGCAGCAAATCCTCGAACTGGTCCGCGAACGCGGCTATGTCAGCATCGAGGAAATGGCCCAGCTGTTCGTCGTTACACCGCAAACCATCCGCCGCGATATCAATCAACTGGCGGAAGTGAATCTGTTGCGTCGCTATCACGGCGGCGCCGCCTACGACTCCAGCGTCGAAAACACCGCCTACGCCATGCGCGCCGATCAGATGCGCGATGAAAAGCAGCGTATCGGCGAAGCCATTGCGGCGCAGATTCCCGATCACGCCTCGCTGTTCATCAATATCGGCACCACCACCGAATCCATTGCTCGGGCGCTGCTCAACCACAGCCACCTGAAAATCATCACCAACAACCTGCATGTGGCCTCGATGCTCAGCGCCAAGGACGACTTCGACGTGCTGCTGACCGGTGGCAACGTGCGACGTGATGGCGGCGTGGTCGGTCAGGCCAGCGTCGACTTCATCAACCAGTTCAAGGTCGACTTCGCCCTGGTCGGCATCAGTGGCATTGATGAAGACGGCAGCTTGCTGGATTTCGACTATCAGGAAGTGCGGGTGTCCCAGGCGATCATCGCCAACGCCCGACAGGTGATTCTCGCGGCGGACTCCAGCAAATTCGGGCGCAACGCCATGATTCGCCTGGGGCCGATCAGCCTGATCGATTGCCTGGTCACCGATCAGCCGCCTTCGCCGGCCCTGGCGCAGTTGTTGAGCCAGCACAAGATTCGGCTGGAGGTCGTGTAAGCACATCCCCCCTGTGGCGAGGGGGCTTGCCCCCGTTCGGCTGCACAGCAGACGCCAATCAGACAACATGCTCTTCCTGAGATACCGCGGTAGCCGGTTTTAGGGCCGCTTCGCAGCCCAGCGGGGGCAAGCTCCCTCGCCACAAAAGCACTCCCTACCATCATTCAATGTTCGAAAATTTTCCTTTAACGACCCTTCGATCAGTATTTTCAATCGAAGCACGCTGGCTGTGGGCGTCTTTATGGGCTAGTATTTTCGCAAATGAACATTAATGTTCGAATTCAAATATAGAAATCAAAAAAGCCCGAGGCCAGCCGATGCCCACTTCTACCTTGCCTACGCCCCCTCTCGCCGAGGTCTACGATATCGCCGTCATCGGTGGTGGGATCAATGGCGTGGGGATCGCAGCGGATGCCGCCGGTCGCGGCCTTTCGGTGT
This sequence comes from Pseudomonas sp. DF5, assembly GCF_058148225.1. NCBI lineage: Bacteria > Pseudomonadati > Pseudomonadota > Gammaproteobacteria > Pseudomonadales > Pseudomonadaceae > Pseudomonas > Pseudomonas sp. DF5. The sequence continues at coordinate 168,708 of NZ_JBYVYM010000004.1, read as the reverse complement.
TCCTTTGCGAAAAGGATGATCTGGCCAGCCACACGTCGTCGGCCAGCAGCAAGCTGATCCACGGTGGCCTGCGCTACCTGGAGCATTATGAATTCCGCCTGGTACGCGAAGCCCTTGCCGAGCGCGAAGTGCTGCTGGCCAAGGCACCGCACATCGTCAAACAGATGCGTTTCGTGCTGCCGCACCGCCCGCACCTGCGTCCGGCCTGGATGATCCGCGCCGGCCTGTTCCTTTATGACCACCTCGGCAAACGGGAAAAACTCGAAGGCTCGAAAAGCCTGAAGTTCGGCCCGGACAGCCCGCTGAAAAGCGAAATCACCAAAGGCTTCGAATATTCCGATTGCTGGGTCGATGACGCACGCCTCGTCGTACTGAACGCCATGGCCGCCCGCGAGAAAGGCGCCCACGTTCATACGCAAACCCGCTGCGTCAGCGCCCGTCGTACCAAGGGTCTGTGGCACATGAACCTGGAACGCGCCGATGGCAGCCTGTTTTCGATCCGCGCCAAGGCACTGGTGAATGCTGCCGGCCCATGGGTCGCCCAGTTCATTCGTGATGACCTGAAGATGGAGTCACCGTACGGCATCCGTCTCATCCAGGGCAGCCACCTGATCGTGCCAAAACTGTACGAAGGCGAACACGCGCACATTTTGCAAAACGAAGATCAGCGCATCGTCTTCACTATTCCGTACCTGAACCACTTCACCCTGATCGGCACCACCGACCGCGAGTACACCGGCGACCCGGCAAAAGTGGCGATCACTGAAGGCGAAACCGATTACCTGCTGAAAGTGGTCAATGCCCACTTCAAGAAACAACTCAGCCGCGCGGACATCCTGCACAGCTATTCCGGCGTTCGTCCGCTGTGCAACGACGAATCCGACAACCCGTCGGCCGTTACCCGCGACTACACCCTGGCATTGTCGGGCTCTGGCGAAGAAGCGCCGTTGCTGTCGGTGTTCGGCGGCAAGCTGACGACCTACCGCAAACTGGCTGAGTCGGCGCTGGCACAACTGGCTCCGTACTTCGCGCACATCAAGCCAAGCTGGACCGCCAACGCTCCTCTGCCCGGCGGCGAAGACATGACCACTCCACAGGCCCTTAGCTCGCGGATCCGCGACAAGTTCGACTGGATCCCCACCGAAATCGCCCGACGCTGGTCCACCACTTACGGCAACCGCACCTGGCGCATGCTCGAAGGTGTGGAAAACCTGGGCGACTTGGGCGAACACATCGGCGGCGGCCTCTACACCCGCGAAGTCGACTACCTGTGCAGCGAAGAATGGGCGACCACCGCCGATGACATTCTGTGGCGCCGCAGCAAGCTTGGGCTGTTCACCACCGCGGCGGAACAGCAAAGGCTCAAGGATTATCTGAACAAGCTCGAACAGAACCGCAGCAAAATCGAAGCGGCCTGATCGGATATCCGGTTAAACCAAAGCCCCTGAATCTGACGATTCAGGGGCTTTTTCATACCGCGCATTACTGTAGGAGCGAGGCTTGCCCGCGAAGAACGATAAAGCGGTTCAACAGACAGACCGCAGTGCCCCCTTCGCGGGCAAGCCTCGCTCCTACAGTTTTGTGTGAGTCAATCCATTCGGTTTTCCGAACGCGACTCCTCGGTCGATTCGGAAAACCGGATCATCCGACAACAAACTCAACGTCACAAAAATTAAAACACTCTTAAAAATCAATAGCTTGCTAGATGATGCATGGTCTGGCACGAGTCATGCTCTACTCTCCCGGACGAATGTTTATTGCGCTACTCCTTCAGGAGCCGCCAGGCATTCGAAGCACCAAAAAAGGCCGATGAACTGGCTCCATAAAAAAAACAATGTCGAGGAAAATTTGATGCGCATCGTTCCCCATATCCTGGGCGCAGCCATTGCTGCCGCTCTGATTAGCACTCCAGTTTTCGCCGCCGAACTCACCGGCACACTGAAGAAGATCAAAGAGTCCGGCACCATCACCCTCGGGCATCGTGACGCTTCCATTCCGTTTTCCTACATCGCGGACGCTTCCGGCAAACCGGTTGGCTACTCCCACGATATACAGCTGAAAATCGTCGAAGCCATCAAGAAAGATCTGGACATGCCCAACCTCCAGGTCAAATACAACCTGGTGACCTCGCAAACCCGTATCCCGCTGGTGCAGAACGGCACCGTGGACGTCGAGTGCGGCTCCACCACCAACAACGTCGAGCGTCAGCAACAAGTTGATTTCTCCGCCGGCATCTTCGAAATCGGCACCAAGCTGCTGGCCAAGAAAGACTCGCCCTACAAAGATTTCGCCGACCTCAAAGGCAAGAACGTCGTGACCACCGCCGGCACCACGTCCGAGCGCATCCTCAAGTCGATGAACGCCGACAAGCAGATGGGCATGAACGTGATTTCCGCCAAAGACCATGGCGAATCCTTCCAGATGCTGGAAACCGGCCGTGCCGTGGCCTTCATGATGGACGACGCCTTGCTGGCCGGTGAAATGGCCAAGGCCAAGAAGCCAGATGACTGGGCCGTGACCGGTACACCACAGTCCTTCGAAATCTACGGCTGCATGGTTCGCAAAGGCGACGCACCGTTCAAGAAAGCCGTCGACGACGCAATCATCGCGACCTACAAGTCGGGCGAGATCAACAAGATCTACGAAAAATGGTTCATGCAGCCAATCCCGCCAAAAGGCCTGAACCTGAACTTCCCGATGAGCGCCGAGCTCAAGACCCTGATCGCCAATCCGACCGACAAAGCGGCTGACGAAAAGAAATCCTGATTTCTGACTAACGTTATCCCCTGAAAAGGCCTCAGCCCTTTCAGGGGTTGTCACTCCCTGCTGGCATTTCTGGAAACACTCGAACCGGTGGTTGTCGAGCCGTTCGCGTGTGCCTGACCGTCATCGGGCACTTGTACATCGATCGAATCCGAGGGGAGACCCTAATGAATTACAACTGGGACTGGAGCGTGTTCTTCAAGTCCACCGGCGTGGGCAGCGAGATTTATTTCGACTGGTACCTCTCCGGTTTGGGCTGGACCATCGCCATCGCCGTCGCCGCCTGGATCATCGCGCTGCTGCTGGGCTCGATCCTGGGCGTCATGCGCACGGTGCCGAATCGCATCGTATCGGGCATCGCGACCTGCTACGTCGAACTCTTCCGTAACGTGCCACTGCTGGTGCAGCTGTTCATCTGGTACTTCCTGGTGCCCGACCTGCTGCCGCAAAACCTGCAGGACTGGTACAAGCAGGACCTGAACCCGACCACCTCGGCCTTCCTCAGTGTCGTCGTGTGCCTGGGCCTGTTCACCACGGCCCGGGTTTGCGAACAAGTGCGCACCGGTATCCAGGCGCTGCCCCGCGGCCAGGAATCCGCTGCCCGCGCCATGGGTTTCAAGCTGCCGCAGATCTACTGGAACGTACTGCTGCCCCAGGCTTACCGCATCATCATTCCGCCGCTTACTTCGGAATTCCTGAACGTGTTCAAGAACTCCTCCGTCGCGTCGCTGATCGGCCTGATGGAGCTGCTGGCGCAGACCAAACAGACCGCCGAGTTCTCCGCCAACCTGTTCGAAGCCTTCACCCTGGCAACGCTGATCTACTTCACCCTGAACATGAGCCTGATGCTGCTGATGCGCGCGGTCGAGAAGAAAGTCGCCGTGCCGGGCCTGATTTCCGTAGGGGGTAAATGATGGAATTCGACTTCTCGGGCATCATTCCGTCCCTGCCGGGTATGTGGAACGGCATGGTCATGACCCTCCAGCTGATGGCCCTGGGCGTGAGCGGCGGGATCATCCTCGGCACGGTCCTGGCGTTGATGCGCCTGTCCCACAACAAACTGCTGTCGAACATTGCCGGCGCCTACGTCAACTACTTCCGCTCGATCCCGCTGCTGCTGGTCATCACCTGGTTCTACCTGGCGGTGCCGTTCGTATTGCGCTGGATCACCGGCGAAGACACCCCGATCGGCGCGTTCGCCTCGTGCATCGTGGCGTTCATGATGTTCGAAGCAGCGTACTTCTGCGAAATCGTCCGGGCCGGCGTGCAGTCGATTCCCAAGGGCCAGATGAGCGCCGCCCAGGCCATGGGTATGACGTATGGCCAGATGATGCGGTTGATCATCCTGCCGCAAGCGTTCCGCAAGATGACCCCGCTGCTGTTGCAACAGAGCATCATCCTGTTTCAGGACACCTCGCTGGTCTACGCGGTCGGCCTGGTGGACTTCCTCAATGCCTCGCGTGCCAGTGGCGACATCATCGGCCGCTCCAATGAGTTCCTGATCTTCGCAGGTCTCACGTACTTCATCATCAGCTTTGCCGCCTCGCAGCTGGTCAAGCGTCTGCAAAAAAGGTTCGCCGTATGATCTCTATCAAGAACGTCAACAAGTGGTATGGGGACTTCCAGGTACTGACTGATTGCAGCACCGAGGTCAAAAAAGGCGAGGTGATCGTGGTGTGCGGGCCGTCCGGTTCCGGCAAATCCACCCTGATCAAGTGCGTCAATGCACTGGAACCGTTCCAGAAAGGCGACCTGATCGTCGATGGCACGTCCATCGCCGATCCGAAGACCAACCTGCCGAAACTGCGTTCGCGGGTGGGCATGGTGTTCCAGCATTTCGAACTGTTCCCGCACCTGACCATCACCGAAAACCTGACCATCGCGCAGATCAAGGTGTTGGGCCGCAGCAAGGAAGAAGCCACCAAGAAAGGCCTGCAACTGCTTGAGCGCGTCGGGCTGTCTGCCCATGCGCATAAGCATCCAGGCCAACTTTCCGGTGGTCAGCAACAGCGTGTGGCGATCGCCCGTGCGCTGGCGATGGACCCGATCGTCATGTTGTTCGACGAACCGACCTCGGCACTGGACCCGGAAATGGTCAACGAAGTGCTCGACGTGATGGTGCAACTGGCCAACGAAGGCATGACCATGATGTGCGTGACCCACGAAATGGGCTTCGCCCGCAAGGTCGCGGACCGGGTGATTTTCATGGACGCCGGCAAGATTATCGAAGACTGCAAGAAAGAAGAGTTCTTCGGCGACATCAACGCCCGCTCCGAGCGTGCGCAGCATTTCCTCGAGAAGATTCTGCAGCACTGAGAAGGAAGACACCGCTCCCCCAATTGTGGGAGCGGGCTTTTGTGGCGAGGGGGCTTGCCCCCTCACCACACAGCAACTCCCACAGGCCCCGTGGGGATATGGATATTGTGTTGTGGTTGACCCAAGGCTTCTGTGATGAAATGCGACTCCACCTTCTATCGCGCAGCGCCGCCATCACTCGCCGTGAAACCCCGTCTGATTCGCCATCTGTTCCTGCCGCCGCTGATCATCGCCCTGATGATTGGATTGGGTTACATCGGCTTCTGGGTCAGTGAACACTACGGCATTCGCAGCCTCAGCGAGAACGGCCAGCGTCAGCTGGAACTGCACGCGCGCGCCGTCGAAAGCGAGATCAGCAAATACACCTACCTGCCCAGCCTGCTGGAACTCGAATCGAGTGTTTCCAAGCTGCTGGCAGACCCGTCGCCAGAACTCCGGCAGACGGTCAACGAATACCTCGAAGGCCTGAACCGGCGCAGCCGCAGTCGGGCCATTTATGTGATGGACACCACCGGCCGCGTACTGGCCACCAGCAACTGGCGCGATGTCGACAGTTATCTGGGCGAAGACCTGTCCTTCCGCGCCTACTTCCAGAGCGCCGTGCGTGGCCAGCCGGGACGTTTCTACGGCATCGGCAGCACCAGCGGCGAACCCGGCTATTACCTGGCTCATGGCCTGGAAGAACACGGCAAAATCACCGGCGTCGCGGTGGTCAAGGTTCGCCTCGAGGCCATGGAAGAACGCTGGCAACGCGCTCGTCTGGAAGCCTTCGTCAGCGACGAGAACGGCATCATCATTCTCTCCAGCGATCCGGCGCGGCGGCTCAAGTCGGTGCTGCCGTTGAGCGACGACACCAAGGAGCGCCTGGCCCGCAGCCTCCAGTACTACTGGTATCCGTTGAATGAACTGCAACCGCTGGCCCGAGAGAAACTGGCTGAAGGCGAGGAAAAACTGACCTTCCCCGCCAACAGCGAACTGGTGTCCGATGAAGAAAACATCAGCTACTTGTCGCAAACCCGGCCGCTGAGCGACACCCCGTGGAATTTCACCCTGCTCACGCCCCTGCAAGACCTGCGGCGTGAAGCGATCAATCAGGGAATCCTGGTGGCGGTGGCGTTTGCCCTGGTGGCATTCCTGCTGATCGCCTGGAACGAGCGCCGCAAAGTGATCGCCACCCGCCTCGCGGCGCGGGAAGCCTTGCAGGAAGCCAACAATCAACTGGAGCGTCGGATTACCGAACGCACCACTGACCTGCGCGCCAGCAACGAACGGCTCAAGGGTCAGATTCGTGAACGCCGACAGGCTGAAGAAACCTTGCGCCGCGCTCAGGATGAACTGGTACAGGCCGGCAAACTGGCCGCCATCGGCCAGATGTCCACCAGCATCGCCCACGAATTGAACCAACCGCTGGCAGCCTTGCGGACCTTGTCCGGCAACACCGTGCGCTTTCTGGAACGCGGTCAGCTGGATGTGGCCAGCACCAACCTCAAGACCATCAATGAACTGATCGACCGCATGGGCCGGATTACCGCCAGCCTGCGTTCCTTCGCCCGGCGCGGCGATGACAAGGGCCAGGCCAGCCTCGGCAAAGGCGTGGACGCCGCCCTGCAATTACTGGGCAGCCGGATGGAAAACGTGCCACTGCAATTGCATCGCGACTTTACCGACGTGCAGGTGCAGATCGACCAGACCCGTCTGGAGCAGATCCTGGTCAACCTGATCGGCAATGCGCTCGATGCCATGCAGTCGCAGCCCCAACCGGCGTTGTGGCTCGAAGGCGAGGAATTCGACGGCAAGTATCGCCTGCGGGTGCGCGACAACGGCCACGGCATCGATGCCGAAGCGCGCAAACATCTGTTCGAACCGTTCTTCACCACCAAGCCCGGCGAACAGGGCCTGGGTCTCGGCCTGACACTGTCAGCGAGCCTGGCTGCCGCCACGGGCGGGCATCTGGGTGTCGAACACCCGGCCAGCGGTGGTACCACCTTCGTCCTCAGTTTACCGTTGGTAAGCCCTACTCCCGCCGAGCCAATATGAACAACGACCTTAGTGTGCTGATCGTCGAAGACGACCCCCATGTGCTGCTCGGTTGCCAACAGGCGCTGACGCTTGAAGACATTCCCTGCATCGGCGTCGGCAGCGCCGAAGAAGCGCTGGAGCGGGTCGGCGATAACTTCGCCGGCATCGTTATCAGCGACATCCGCCTGCCGGGCATCGATGGCCTGGAGCTGCTGACCCGGCTCAAGGCCCGCGATCGCAGCCTGCCGGTGGTGTTGATTACCGGCCATGGCGACATCTCGATGGCTGTCGGCGCGATGCAGAAAGGCGCCTACGACTTCATGGAGAAACCTTTCTCCCCCGAACGCCTGGTGGACGTCGCCCGCCGTGCGCTGGAGCAACGCAGCCTGGCGCGGGAAGTCACCTCGTTACGTCGCCAACTGTTCGAGCGCGATTCCCTCGAAGGCCGGATCATCGGTCGCTCACCGGCCATGCAGAACCTGCGGGAACTGATCGCCAACGTCGCGGATACGTCGGCCAACGTGCTGATCGAAGGCGAGACCGGCACCGGCAAGGAACTGGTTGCGCGCTGCTTGCACGACTTCAGCCGCCGGCACAGCAAACAGTTCGTTGCGCTGAACTGCGGTGGCCTGCCGGAGAATCTGTTCGAAAGCGAAATCTTCGGCCACGAGGCCAACGCCTTCACCGGCGCCGGCAAACGGCGGATCGGCAAGATCGAACACGCCGATGGCGGCACGCTGTTCCTCGACGAAGTGGAAAGCATGCCGCTGCCGTTGCAGATCAAGCTGCTGCGGGTGCTGCAGGAACGCACCCTCGAACGCTTGGGCTCGAACCAGAGCGTGGCGGTGGATTGCCGGGTGATCGCCGCGACCAAGTCCGATCTGGATGAGTCGAGCAAGGCCGGCGAGTTTCGCAGCGACCTGTATTACCGCCTGAACGTGGTCACCCTGGAACTGCCACCGCTGCGCGAACGCCGCGAAGACATCCTGCAATTGTTCGAGCACTTTTTGCAGCAATCATCCCTGCGCTTCGACCGCTCGCCTCCTGAGCTGGACAACCAGACCGTGTCGATTCTGATGAGCCACGATTGGCCGGGCAACGTGCGCGAACTGCGCAACGTCGCCGAACGCTTCGCCCTCGGCCTGCCAGCCTTCAAAAAAACCGGCGCCAGTAGCGGCAACCAGAGCCTGGCCTTTGCCGAAGCGGTGGAAGCTTTCGAACGCAACCTGCTGAGCGATGCCTTGCAGCGCAGCGGCGGCAACCTGACCCAGGCCAGCCAGGAACTGGGGATGGCCAAGACCACACTGTTCGACAAAGTGAAAAAATACGGGCTGAGCCACTGATGGACCTGATTTTCAAAGCGACCCTGGGCGCGGCAGTGGTGGTAATCCTCGCCATGCTGGCCAAGACCAGAAACTATTACATCGCAGGCCTGGTGCCGCTGTTTCCGACCTTTGCGCTGATCGCTCATTACATCGTCGGCAAAGGGCGTTCGCTGGATGACCTGAAGACCACCATCGTGTTTGGCATGTGGTCGATCATTCCGTACTTCGTCTATCTGGCGACCTTGTATGTGATGGTCGACCGGATGCGGCTGGAGGCTTCATTGGCGGTGGCAGCGGTGGCGTGGTTGATGGCGGCGACGATGCTGGTGACGGTGTGGGTGCGCTTTCAATCCTGACCACAATTCCCTGTGGGAGCATGCCTGCTCGCCCCCGCAGGGTCGCATTACTGCCCGTAAACCTTCTGCAACTGCGCTTGTGTCAATGCATCCTCAAACGGCACAGGCACCGATTTCACCGCACCATAGAGGTTGCGATAACGCCAATAGTTTCCGCTATGGGCCAGTTGATAACCACGCTCGACCACTCGCTGGCCATCAAGAACATAGCGCAAGGTTTCCTGGGCAGCCGCTGGTGGCGCTGGCTGCATCAGGTCGGTGGCCAGAACGCGCATCGACTCGTCGATACACTCGTCGAGCACGGCCGTAACCTTCTCCAAGTCGAAGCCGCCATCGTCAATGCACTGCTTGCCGCAGCGCCGAATCGGCTGGCTGACCACTTCGATCCGCATGCGATACAGCGCCGACGCCGCAATGTCCTGGACCTGCACCTGATTGACCAGCACGAAACTGCCGCGATCAGGGGTGAGCATCAGTTTGGGTTCAATCACCAGACGCGCAGTGACCTGACCCTCCCCCTGCTTGAGCCCGGCCACTTGCGAAGCCTGTTGATAGCGCTTTTGCAGACGCTCCTGCAACGGAACGCCCGCGAGCAAGTCGGCCATGGGTCGCGCCTCGTTGAGCGCGGTTTTTTCCGCATCGCGCTGCAAACTGCCGCTACCCATCTGGGTGTTGATCAGGCTGGCTACCAGCAAGCCGGCAAGCCCGGCACCGTTGCCCGAGCTTGCCACCAGATTGTGACTCGAGGATGCGGCTTTCAGGGCCGCCTGGGAGTCAATCACGGTACTGGCGCCGACAAAGGATGGCGGCAACTGCACATCGACCTTAAGCCCGTGGGCCTGGACGTAGGGCAAGGCACCCGAATCCTTGAAACCGGCCTCAGGGGCCGGTTTCTGCGCACACCCCGCCAATATCGACAGAGCCAGCGCAGCGCCGACTACGAACGATCGCTTCATTGCGCGAACGGGGTAATCATTTGTTGGCGGCTATCGTCCATAGCTTGATAGAACGCGTTGGACAGGTTGGTATAGGTCGGTTCGTCCCACTCACCCTGAGCGGCTTGCGTCACGACAAAGGGTTTGAACCACAGCAGCTTGTTGTCTGCCAGATCGATCACCATACCCTGTCCACCCACTTGCGCCATCGGCACGCTGGTCGGCACGATGCTGTAGTAGCTGCGGGTGGCACCGGTGGCGTAGACATTCACCAGCAGCAAACGATCGACGCCGAAAGCGGCCTTGACCGGCGTCATGTCCCGGGTCATATAGCCTTCACGGAAACTGGTTTCCTTATAAGTCTTCAAATCGAGCGGCTGGTCTATCCGCTTGGCCTTGTAACCCTTGGCCTGCAGCTTGGCGACAATGGCATCCGGCAAGGTGTTGAGGTCGCGCACTTGCCATTTTTCGACATTGTCACTGAGCTTGCTGTTAACGCCCTTGTTGATCGCCAGATCGAGAAGCCCCTGATTGCCGGTCAACGCCAGCACCGGCTCTGGCACTACGGTGATCGCCACGCCGATAGTCGGCTCTTTGGCATCCCAGAATTGGTGGTCCAGCGGTACTGGAGGTTGCACATGAGCACAGCCTGTGAGGGTGAGGCAGGCAAGCAGCGTCAGCGCGGCCCAGGTGCGTAGAACGTAAAGATTCATGGATCAAGTCCCTATGATGATTAACGATGCTGCCTATGTCGGCAGCATCGGTAAAAACCATAGTGGCATATTGATATATTTTTCACTCCGCACAGATGGAGCCATCAGCCGTTGACCTTGCCGCCCCTGGCCTCGCTCATGATCTGCCGGATCGCACCAACGAACGCTTCCACCGGCTGCCCGCCAGTGACGGCGTATTGCCCGTTGAACACCACCGTCGGCACCGAACTCACTCCGCGCGATAACCACAACTGTTCTTCCTCGCGAACCTCTTTGGCGAATTCGTCCGAAGCCAGAATCGCTTCGGCACGCTGACGGTCCAGCCCGACGCTTTCAGCGATCTGCACCAATTGCCCGTGATCGGATGGATTACCGCTCTCGGTGAAATACGCCTTGAACAACGCCTCTTTCAGGTTGAACTGCAACCCTTCCAGCCCCGCCCAGTACAGCAAGCGATGGGCATCGAAGGTGTTGTAGATGCGGCTGTTGCCGTCCGTGCGAAAAGCAAACCCGACCTCGGCACCGCGGGCGCGGATCATCTCGCGATTTTTCTGCGACTGCTCAGGGGTCGAGCCGTACTTTTCGCTGATGTGCTCGGTGATGTTCTGCCCTTCGGGCCCCATCTTCGGGTTCAGCTCAAATGGCTGGAAACGGATCTCGGCCCGGACTTCGTCACCCAACACATCCAGAGCCCGGGTCAGGCCGTACAGGCCGATGACACACCAGGGGCAAGACACGTCACTGACGAAATCGATTTTCAAGGGGGTACTCATCACACACCTCGCAGGCTTGAATCACACCGGAAAGTTCGAACAATACACCAGGCGAGGGCTCGCAGCAGATCCCTTGTGGGAGAGGGCTTGCTCGCGAAGGCAGAGGTTCATTCAACATTGATGTGGCTGATACACCGCTTTCGCGAGCAAGTCTGTTCCCACAAGGGATCGGGGTGTTAGAGAAGGTTGTGTTCGGCCACCGGATCGATTTGCGCCCAGTGCGAAGTGTCTTCGCGATGTGCCTGCAAATACGGCAACACCGCTGCCAGCAACGGCGCCTTGAACGCTTCCTGAAAACGATGGGCCAGCCCCGGAATCAACTTCAACTGACTGCCACGAATATGTGCCGCCAGATGCACGCCATGCATCACCGGCAACAACGGATCAGCAGTGCCGTGAACCACCAGCGTCGGCACCCGCAGCTGGTTGAGCAACGCCACACGGCTCGGTTCGGCGAGGATCGCCATGATCTGGCGTTTCACGCCTTCCGGGTTAAATGCCCGGTCATAAGACAGCGCCGCTTGATGCAACAACGTCTGCCGATCATCAGTGACCGAAGGACTGCCCAGCGCCGCCAGCAGATCAGCCTGTTGCTCCAGTGCCACTGCGCGATTCGGCGCGCCGCGTCGCGCGAGCAACTGCACCAGCGCCGCGCTCGGCGCCGGCAAGCCTTCGGCGCCGGAGCTGGTCATCAACAAGGTCAGGCTCTCGACACGCTGCGGCGCCATCGCCGCCATATGCTGGGCAATCATTCCGCCCATGCTCGCGCCCAAAACGTGGAATTGCTCAACGTGCAACACATCCATCAGGCCAAAGGCATCGTCCGCCATATCGGTCAGGGTGTACGGCGCCGACACCGGCAACCCGAGTTTGTAGCGCAGCACTTCGAAGGTCAGGTTGGCGTCGGCAGGCGCTTGCCGCCAGGTCGACAGCCCGACATCACGATTGTCATAACGAATCACCCGGAAGCCTTGCTGACACAGCGCAACCACTACCTCGTCCGGCCAGTGAATCAACTGCCCGCCCAGGCCCATCACCAGCAATAAAGCAGGATCGGACGCACGGCCGATGCTCTGGTACGCCAGGCTCACCTGCGCCAGATCGGCATATTCGGTTGGAACGTTAACGTCGCAACGAGACGCCGCCAGGGACGGGAAATTGAACAACACAGCGATCAGAAAAACCGCTGTGGATAAAAATCGTGCACGCATGAAAAACACCGAAACGCAGAACTCCAGTAGAGCGCGAGTCTGATGAAGTTTGTACAAGCGCGCTGCCACAGTTACGTGACAGTTTGATGAAGAGTGCTGAGCGGTTGTGGAGCATACGGGCCCACCGCTCGTCGGAAAACAACCTCAGACTGTTATTTATGACAGTTGCCAGCCGCCAGCTTCGAGCCTTCAATCCTCTGACGCATCAATGCCCAGCGGTTCAGGCACCATCTCAAAATCGGAGCATGCTATGAGCGTTTATACAGCAGAACAGTTGGCCGCACTGCAAATCGAAAGCCCGCAGCAACCGGTCGATCTGTTCGCAGAGATCAAGTCAGAGGGGGCATTTACGCAGGATGGAATACTCAACCTGTATCCTGCCCTGATTCCTGGTTGGCACAAGGTCGACTATCCCGTGGCATCGTACGGGGTCAACGCTGACGAAACGGCTGGCACCGGAATTGGTTGGCTGATTCTCTTCCTCTCCTACGAATTGATGGCGGCGCAAGACACGATACGGCTATACATGAGCAAACGCCTTGAGCCGGGTCAGGTTCCGGATCCGACAGAGGAAGGTACCCTGATCAAGACAGTCGTGGTCCCTTCCGATCACAACAATCAGGACGTAGTCGGTTTAATTCCCAGAGCAGCCGTTGGAAGTCCGGGCATCTACTGGATTCGGTACACCGTCGAACGCACCAGTGGCAATGGCCCCGAACCCTCGGACGGACTCGCCGTATGGTTCAAGACAACCTTTCCGGACAGCCTCGATCCGACGGGCAACTCCAGCGAACGAGTGCCTTTGCAAGCCCCTGAGTTCCCATCGATTATCGATCAGGCGATGGTAGAGGCAGGGATTAAAGTCATTGTTCCGTCCTGGCCAATCATGACCGCCGGTGACGTTATTACCCTGACGATCGGCAATCAAATCGTCGAATACACCCTCAAGAATGATGAGGTGGGCCAGAACGTTGTGATGTTTGTGTCGTCTGCCATCCTCAAGCGAATCGGGCCCTCTGACCCGTTGTTGGTACGTTACAAAATCCGTGACCAGGTACACAACAGTAGCCTCACGTCCGAAACAGGTAAAGGAACGCTGATTCCGGAAGTTACCTATCTAGAAGCACCTTCAGTGCCTGGTTCAATAAAAGATGTTCTCCACCTCGACCACCTCGACCAAGCCCCCATGAAAGTCGAAATCTTCGTGGAACGCGCCGACGCCGTCGCTGGAGATAAAGTGGAATGCTTTCTCTACGACCCCACGACCGGAGTCACCCGCTCCTATGGTCCGTTCGATTACAAAAGAGGCACCCTCGTAATCGAGGTACCTTACGAAACGGTGAAAAAACTGGCCCCGGCAACTATAGAGCTCTACTACGAGCGTATAAGAATGGTGTCGGGCGTAGAGGAGCGCACCCCGTCCTTCTCCTATTTTCTGGAGCTGGTCGGCGAAAAATACCGTGCTCCAGCACCTACTGCACCGCAAGCCCGAGGCGGCGTGCTAACGCCAGACCTTGCAGAGACAGTGGTGTATGTCGGTCCCGGGATCGAGGGGCTGGAAATTGGCGATAAGGTAACGTTGACCTGCCTGAGTACGAGCGCAGGCGGCACCACTCGCCTGCAAACCTTTGAGCGATTTGTTACGCGATCGATGGTGATTCCAGGAGTGGGAACCGTCGTGCCGTTCGAGATCGACACGAGGCACTTTGCCACGTACCAGAGTGGCTCATTCCGGGTTACCTACACTGTAACCGGGGAAAATTACCTCGCCCCTCTGGAATCTCATGCGCTGCTTTTGCACATCGGTCCCGTCAAAAACACCTTGGGCGTCGTCGATGTCGGCAAGGATGTAAACGGTGTACTGGATCCCGAGGACATTCCTTTCGGCACACCGGCCATTTGCCCGGCAAAGGACCATACCCAGGTTGGCGATACGGTTTACCTCCAGGTGTGGACCGCTGATGACAGACTCGTCTGGGTCGACTCGCTACCCGTTACCGCCGCTCACATTGGTAAGGACATTGAGTTCAGATTGACGTTCGAACTGATCGACTCGCTGAACCACCAGGTCATCCGTATCGACTGGTACATTGAACGTAATCGAGCACTGCCGCTGACGGCACCCGAACTGGAGTTACGCGTTGGGGATATGGCTCTGGAGCTCCCGCCTCCGACGCTCGTTGAGGTGTCCACCGGCAACCACATCAATCCGCGGCTTACCGAAAAAAGCACAACCGTCGAAATCACCTATAAAGGCATGTCCGCCGTCCATAACATTGCTCTGATCGTGATTGGCCGCGCCGGCTTGGGCAGCCCTGTCGTGGCCACGCAGCCAGGTAACGCCAACGGTACGCTACTGATCGAATTGCCACTGACGACAGTGCCCGCCAACCTGCGCCACTTCATGAAACTTCGATACCGTGTGTCCCAGCCCGGACTACCTGACCAATACTCTGGCGTCACCACTTATGAAGTCACCGCTGTACCCGATGAAGCCATCGTATTTCCGAGCATCAGCATTGCTCAAGCGCCGGATCACAAGACGCTGGACCTCAGCACGTTTCAAGGCGATGCGCACTGGAGTCTGGCGCGCTGGCTATTTATCGCCGTAGGAACCCGAATGCGCGTGGCCTTAGGTGGAAGCAATGCGGCGGGAACCGATCATCTCATCATATTGTTCGATGGCGTGATTACTGCCGATCATGTGACAAGTGGGTTAAGCGGAGTCATTAACCGTCAGCAACTTGAACTGTTCAAGGATGGCAGTCAGGTGATGGGGCTTTCGATTGCGAACTTCAATAACAAGGGTGGCGTCGACACGTTTTTCCCTGTTCGTGAGTTAACACTCCTGAACAAGACCTGGGGTCTGCTCATCAATAGAGCGATCGATGCCAATACAAACGATTCGATTCCCAACGGCGGCAGCACCAAAACCAATCGCGTGACGTTGTCCGGCACGGGCAAACCGGATAGCACACTTACACTGTTCCAAAACGATAATGTCCCGAAACCCATCGGCACATTCAAAGTGCCCGCCAGCGGCAACTGGAGTTACACCTTCACCGTGACGGCCTCATCGTTTTATCGGCTGACCGTTCAAGTGCAACCTGACGGGCAGACCTCGCACCTATGGACGTTCAGTGTCCTTGCGCCCGAACCGGCTCCCGTCAGACCGCACATATTACTCGCGCTTAATACAAGAGGTCAGAACCTGTATGACTACCAGCGCACCACAACAACCGGCATCAGCATGAATGGCGTTGCGGCCCCTGGCGCGATGGTGCAGATATTGCTCAATGGCACAGTGGTTCAGGACCGCGTTCACGTAGGCACCAACGGATTCTGGCAGTCTGTCCTTTTTGGAGTGGGCTCTGGCACACACCGGCTCAGTGTAAGAGGCTTGTATGGAAACTATCCCGTTTCGCTGGTGTTCACACAGTCGGTGACCTACGGCTAGGGTACTGAGCGGTCGTATTCAAGACCGAGTCGCCTGCTTCGCGAACAAGCCCGCTCCCACAGGATTGATGTCGTACACAAATTTTGTGATCGACCTCTCCCCCGTGGGAGCGGGCTTGCTCGCGAAGATGCCAGAACAGGCGCCGCAGGGTTTAGGCCAACTGACTGCGCAACTGCCGCGCCGCCGCCACCATGTTCACCAGCGCCGCCTCTGTCTCCGGCCAGGCCCGGGTCTTCAACCCGCAGTCGGGGTTGACCCACAACCGCTCGGCAGGAATGCGCTTCACCGCTTTGCTCATCAACTTCACCATCTCGGCCGTGTCCGGCACCCGCGGCGAGTGGATGTCGTAGACGCCAGGGCCGATGTCGTTCGGGTAGTCGAAGGCTTCGAAGGCCTCCAGCAATTCCATATCCGAGCGCGAAGTTTCGATGGTGATTACGTCGGCGTCCATCGCCGCGATGGACTCGATTACGTCGTTGAATTCGCTGTAGCACATGTGGGTGTGGATCTGGGTTTCATCGCGCACGCCGGAGGCGCTCAAGCGGAATGCTTCCACCGCCCAGTCGAGGTATTCCTGCCATTGCGCCCGACGCAGCGGCAGGCCTTCACGGAACGCGGCTTCGTCAATCTGGACGATCTTGATGCCCGCAGCTTCCAGGTCGACCACTTCATCACGCAGGGCCAACGCCAACTGCTGCGCCTGGATTTTGCGCGAAACGTCTTCGCGCGGGAACGACCACATCAGCATGGTCACGGGACCGGTGAGCATGCCTTTCATGATCTTGTCAGTCAGGCTCTGGGCATAGGTGATCCAGTCGACGGTCATGGCGTTCGGGCGACTCAGGTCGCCGTAGATGATCGCCGGCTTGACGCAGCGCGAACCGTAGCTCTGGACCCAGCCGAAACGGGTGAACAGGTAGCCGTCCAGTTGCTCGGCGAAGTACTCGACCATGTCGTTGCGCTCGGCTTCACCGTGCACCAGCACGTCCAGCCCCAGGCGTTCCTGGATTTTCACGGCGTGGCGGATTTCGCTGTGCATGGCATCGGTGTAATCGTTGGCCGAAAGTTTGCCTTGCTTGAAGGCCTGACGAGCCAGGCGGATCGAACCGGTTTGCGGGAACGAGCCGATGGTGGTCGTCGGGAATGCCGGCAGCTGCAAGCGCGCACGCTGCTGCTCGATCCGTTTGGCAAACGGCGAATGGCGTTGGCTGTCTGCCGCGCCGATGGCGTTGATGCGGGCCTGAACATCCGCCTTGTGGATACGCGGCGATTGGGCGCGGCTGGCCGCAATGGCACGGCTTTCAGCCAGGGCGGCTTGCACCTTGGGCGCTTGCGGATCGTTCAGGGCATCGCGCAGCACGGCGATCTCACCGCATTTCTGCACGGCAAACGCCAGCCAGCTTTTCAATTCGGGGTCGAGTTTGTCTTCACGCGCAAGGTCCACCGGGCTGTGCAGCAGCGAGCAGGAACTGCTGACCCACAAGTTATCGCCAAAGCGCTCCTGGGCAAATTGCAGCTGGGCCAGCGCCTGCTCCAATTCGCAGCGCCAGACGTTGCGGCCATTGACCAGCCCCACCGAGAGAATCTTGTAGGTTGGCAGACGATCCAGCACCTGGCCCAATTGCTCCGGCGCCCGCACCGCATCGATGTGCAAGCCTTGCACCGGCAGCCCGACGGCCAGCCCGAGGTTGTCTTCCAGGCCACTGAAGTAGGTGGCCACGAGTTTTTTCAGCGGCGAGTATTGGAGGATGTGGTAAGCGCGCTCGAAGGCGTTTTTCCAGGCTTGTGGCAGGTCGAGGGTGAGGATTGGCTCATCAATCTGTACCCACTCCACACCTTGGGCGGCGAGGCGGCCAAGGATTTCGCCGTAGACCGGCAGCAGGCGTTCAAGCAGATCGAGTTTGTCGAAGTCGTTGCCTTTGGCTTTGCCCAACCACAGGTAGGTCAGCGGCCCGATGATCACCGGCTTGACGTTGTGGCCCAGCGCCTTGGCTTCTTCGACCTCATCGAACAGCTGCTCCCAGCTCAGTTTGAACTGTTGGTCTGCGCTGAACTCCGGGACCAGGTAGTGGTAGTTGGTGTCGAACCACTTGGTCAGTTCCTGGGCGTATTGCGCCTTGGCATGTTCGCCGCCGCAGCAGGTCGCGGTGGCACCACGCGCCATGGCGAACAGGGTGTCGAGGGTCGGCAGGCCGCGCTCATCCCTGGCGCCGTCGAAACGCTCGGGGATCACGCCGAAGGTCAGGGAGTGGGTCAGCACCTGGTCGTACCAGGCGAAGTCGCCGACGGGTAGCAGGTCGATGCCGGCGTCTTTCTGCAATTGCCAGTGGGTGGCGCGCAATTGGCGGCCGACGCTGTTCAGCGCGTTCTGATCGAGATCGCCCTTCCAGTAGGCTTCGAGGGCTTTTTTCAGTTCACGGTCAGCGCCGATGCGCGGAAAACCAAGGGTGTGGGCCTGAGCCATGGTGAGTTCTCTCTATTAAGGATGCTGTAAAACATGGCGCTATTGTCGACAGCTCACCCAACATGAGACAAACTCAACCTTTTCGTGTTGATCACAAGTTTTCCTCATGGAGCCCCCGGTGCTTGAAATCCGTCACCTGAAAACCCTGCACGCCCTGCGCGAAGCCGACAGCCTGGTGGATGCGGCCGACCGCCTGCACCTGACCCAGTCGGCGCTGTCCCACCAGTTCAAGGAGCTGGAAGAACGCATGGGCATGCCGCTGTTCGTGCGCAAGACCAAACCGGTGCGCTTCACCAGTGCCGGTTTGCGCCTGCTGCAACTGGCCGACGCCACCCTGCCGTTGCTGCGCAGTGCCGAGCGCGACATTGCACGGCTGGCCGGTGGCACGGCGGGGCGTTTGCACATGGCGATCGAGTGCCACAGTTGCTTCCAGTGGCTGATGCCGACCATCGACCAGTTCCGCGATGCCTGGCCGGAAGTCGAGCTGGACCTGGCTTCGGGTTTCTCCTTCGCCCCGCTGCCGGCGCTGGCCCGAGGCGACCTGGACCTGGTGGTGACCTCCGATCCGCTGGAACTGGTGGGCATCACTTATGTGCCGTTGTTCACCTACGAAGCCATGCTCGCAGTGGCGAACCAGCACCGCTTGGCGAACAAACCCTACATCGTGCCGGAAGACCTGCTCACGGAAACCTTGATCACCTACCCGGTGGAACGCGATCGGCTGGACATCTTCACCCGCTTCCTGGAGCCGGCCGACATCGAACCGGCGCAGGTGCGCACCTCGGAACTGACGGTGATGATGATGCAACTGGTGGCCAGCGGTCGCGGTGTCTGCGGCATGCCGCATTGGGCGCTGCATGAATACAGTTCACGGGGTTACGTGAAGGCCAAGCGACTGGGGGAGAAAGGCTTGTTCGCGACGTTGTATGCCGGGATCCGCGCCGACATGCTGGATGCGCCGTACATGCGCGACTTTTTGCTGACGGCCAAGGACACGTCGTTTTCGACGCTGGATGGGGTTAGTGCCGTCCGATAGAACGATCAAGGCTCAGGGGTGATCTCGCGCCACATGTGGATCTTGTCGAAGTAGTCTTCGCCGACCCGCACCGCCAACGGTTCCAGGCCAAACTGCACGAAGCCGCAGCGCTGATACAGCCTGAAGGCGGCTTCGTTGCCGGCGGTGACGGTCAACTGGATCAGCCTCAGGCCTTGATGACTCTGCGCTTCAGCCAACGCGGCCTGTAACAGTTGATAACCGAGCCCGCGCTGGCGCACCTTGCCGGTCACGTACATGCCAAACAGCGTCGCCTTGTGCCGGGCCTTTTCCCGAGACTCGAAGGCCAGGCCGACGATGCCTGCCAGTTCCCCTTCCTCGAACGCCCCGAGCACCCGGTCCAGCTTGCTGGTCAGGCGCGACTCCCACCACCCCAGCGGCATAGTGGCGCGCTCGCGCACGCTGGAAGTGAACGCCTGGGGATGCGAGTCGTAGGCTTCGAGCATCAGCGCCCGATAATCCAGGGCATGACTGGCATCAAGCCGCTGAATCCACATGTTCAGGCCACTCGCCGCTGCTCAAACATCAACCGCACCGCCAGCCCGGACAGGACGAAGCCCATGAAATAGCGCTGCATCGCCAGCCAGTTCGGGTTGTTGACGAACCAGGAGGCGATGCCTGCGGCGAACAGCGCGATCAGCAGGTTGACGCTGAAGCTCACGCTGATCTGGGTCAGGCCGAGGATGATGCTCTGGTTGAACACCGAACCGTGCTCAGGGGAAATGAACTGCGGAAACACCGACAGATAAAACACCGCGATCTTCGGGTTCAGAGCGCTGGTGAGAAAACCCATCGTGATCAATTTGCGTGACGAGTCCGCCGGCAACTGCTGCGCCTCGAACGGCGAACGCGCACCGGGCTTGACCGCCTGCCAGGCCAGCCACATCAGGTACAACGCACCGGCCCACTTCAGCACCTCGTAGGCCACCGGCACGGCCATGAACACCGCGGTCAAACCCGCTGCAGCAGCGAACAGGTGCACTAGAAATCCCGCGACCACACCCAGCAATGACGTCACCCCGGCCTTGCGTCCCTGGCAGATGGAACGGGAGATCAGGTAGATCATGTTCGGCCCCGGCGTGAGTACCATCAGCAACGCCGCGGCGGCAAAAATCAGCAAGTCTTGAAGTGGAATCATGGGCATCCTGTCCTTGAAGTCAGAGGGTCTGGGTGATCAGGCGGTTTCGATCAGTGAAGCTCGATAAAACGGCAAGATCAGGTCTCGTGTCAATGGCGCCAGCGTGAGATCGCCGTCGGTGGCCGGGTCGATCCAGCGCACCTCTTCGATTTCCGCCGCCGGGCAAACGTCAGAATCGATGGTCAGCTGAAACAGTTCGGCCTGTACGACAAAACCCGGCTCGTTGGCGGCCGGTGCCGAGAATGGCCCCAGGTAGGTGGCGTGCGCCGGATCGATGACCAGTCCCAATTCCTCCTCCAGCTCACGGGCCAGGGCGTGGACCGGTTGCTCATGAGCCTCGATCTTGCCCCCCGGCTGCATGAACGCCTGGGTGCCGCGCTTGCGCACCAGCAAGGTGCGACCGTCGGGGCCGATCAACAGGGCAGCGGCAATGTGGATGATGCGGGGCGAAGCGGCAGATGAAAGCGTCATGGATCAGGATTGGCCTTGGGTAAAGGCGCAAGGATCACATGAGCGCCGGCTTTTCGTCACGTCGAAAAGCACTGTGGCGAGGGGGCTTGTCGGAACGCCACACCGCCCCGTTTGAGTGCGTAGCACTCACAAGATCTCTGGTACATCAGAGTTTTTGGGGCTGCTTCGCAGCCCAACGGGAGCAAGCTCCCTCGCCACAAGAGCCCGCTCCCACTGTTGATCAGTGCTGAAAGCTCAACTCGTCTCGAGAATCGCCACTTCCTCCGGCACTTTCACAAAAATGCTGTACTTGGCACCTTCCATCGCCTCGAACGCGATCAGTTTCTCCACCAGCGGCCCGTTCAACACCTTGCCGGCATTGAGCAGCAGCATGCCGTTGTCGGCATTCAGGTTGCGCGCCAGGATCATGCCCGCCGCCAGGTCCCGGGTGGTCAGCACCTTGACCGTCGGATCGGCCAGCGTCACATCGCTCAGGTAAGCAGCACAGACCTTAATGAAATCCTCCACCAGTTCCGGGTCATAGAGCCGACCGGCGTACTGGCGGATATACACCAGGGCTTCATCGCTGTTCATCTGCCGTTCGAGGATCAGCCCGCGCTGCAACTCGATGAAATCCACCGCCAGTTTCAGCAACCGCGAACCGAGCGGAATGGCCTCGCCCTTGAGCCGATCGGGAAAACCGCTGCCGTCCCAGCGCTCCTGATGATGCAGGATCAGCCGCGCGGCATCCTTCATCGGATCAAGGGTCATCAGCAGCGACTCACTCTGTTTCGGATAACCCCGATAGCGCTCGCGGTCATTGTGATGCAGCAGATCCGAAGGCGTGCTCATCATGCTGTCGGTCCAGCTCAATTTACCGATGTTGTAGAGCGCCGCCGCCATGGTCAGGTCTCGACTGGTGGCTTCGTCCAGGTGATGGAGTTTGCAGTACACCCGCACCAGTTCGATGATCTGCCGGTTGGTCTGCTTGGCGGGTGGAAGGCGCAGGTTGGCCAGCAACGAAAACACTTCCGTGCCGGTGACATAGCTGCGTTTGAGCTCTTCGTAAGCCAGGTCCAGCATGTCAGCGGTCTGTTGCAGCTCGCTGGTGCGGGCCGCGACGTGTTTTTCCAGGGTGGTGTTGAGCAGCTTCAGTTTTTCGTTCTGGTCCCACGTCTCCTGCACCAGACGCAACCGCTCACGCTCGGAATACTGATAGGCCAGCGATTGCCGCAGCGTCAGCAGCATTTCCTCATCGTGCCAGGGCTTGCTGATGTAACGATGGATCTGCCCTTCATTGATGGCTTTGATAATGGCCGAGGGGTCGGCATAACCGGTCAACATGATCCGGGTGGTGTCGGGGTAGCGCTGATGGACGTGGGCCAGCAGCGTGGCGCCGTCCATATTGGGCATTCGCGCGTCACTCATCACCAGATCGACCGACCGCTGCTCCATGATTTCCAGGGCCTGGGCACCGCTGGTGGCCAGCAGCACCTCATAGGGCTGGCTGCGTAGCAGGCGGCGCAGGCTGTTGAGAATCGACTCCTCATCGTCGACCAGCAGTAACGTGGGTTTATCGGTCACAGTCGTGGGGAGCTGCTCTTCCATGGCGATACCTCAAGTGAAACCAGCCTCTTTATGTCAGGCGCGAAAAAACTTCCTCTGACTTTCCCGAGCCTGAGCTACAGGCTAGATGATTTTCCGACCGACTCCGCAAATGATTCGTTTCAGTCAACCGGGCGAATATCCGACCGGACGACTATGCTCAGGTCACTCGGATCCAAACGATGCCCGCTCCGTCCAGCACTCAGGGAAGGGATACCCTCTATGAGCCCACCGCACCAAACCGCTCTCGGTACAGGCGCATGTCAGTGAATACGCTGCTTGCGCGGACTAATCGTCGGATTCTCATCGTCGACGACACCGCGTCGATCCACGAGGATTTCGCCAAGATTCTCAGCCCGTCATCGATCGAAGACGACAGTCTGGCCAGCGCTGAAAACGCCCTGTTCGGCACCCCCGTGTCGGTATCGTCGCAAGGTTTTATCATCGAATCCGCGTTTCAGGGCCGTGAGGCGCTGGACAAGGTCGAGACCGCGCTGGCGAATGACTCGCCCTACGCGATGGCCTTCATCGACATGCGCATGCCGCCGGGCTGGGACGGCCTGGAAACCATCGAACGCCTGTGGCAGGTCGATCCCAAGCTGCAAGTGGCGCTCTGCACCGCGTATTCCGACTATTCCTGGGAAGACATCGACGAGCGCCTGGATCTGGGCGATCGCCTGCTGATCCTGAAAAAACCGTTCGATGCCATCGAAATCCGCCAGATGGCCAGCGCATTGACCGCCAAGTGGCAAATGACCGAAGACGCGGCGCTGAAAATGTCCCTGCTGGAACAAGCGGTCGAGGAGCGCACCCGGGAGCTGTCCGACGCCAACATCATCGTGCAGAACAGCCCGACCATTTTGTATCGGCTGCGGGGCGAACCGTCGTTTCCATTGATGTACATCTCCCACAACATCACCAAATACGGCCATATCGCGGCGGCCCTGGTGGCTTCGTCCAACTGGGCTCAGGAGCTGATCCATCCCGACGATCAAGAGAAAGTCGACACGGCCATGGCGCGGGTGCTGGACCGTCATGCAGCCGGTGCTTCCATCGAGTTCCGGATGCGCACCGGCGGCGGTGACTGGCGCTGGGTCGAAAACCGCTACATTCCGGTGCGTGACGATGAAGGCCGCTTGCTGGAAGTCGAAGGCATCATCATCGATATCACCGAGCGCAAACTGGCCGAGGAAAAGATTGCCCTGCTGGCCCGCACCGATGGGCTGACCGGGCTGGCCAACCGCGCGACGCTGATCGAGCGCCTGCATCAGGCATTCGCCGCCGCCCGGCGCGGGGCCACTCCGTTCGCCATGTTTTACCTGGACCTGGATCACTTCAAACGCATCAACGACACCCTGGGCCACCCGGTGGGCGACCTGCTGTTGCAGGAAGTCGCCCACCGGATCAAAACCTGCGTACGGGAAAACGACGTGGTCGCCCGCCTGGGGGGCGACGAGTTCGCGATACTGCAACTGGATGTCGGCGACCCGACCCAATCCGCGGCCCTGGCCGCCAAGGTGCGCGATACGCTGGTGCAGCCCTACTCCCTGGCCGGCAATGCTGTGCGGGTCTCGGTCAGCATCGGCATCAGCAGCTACACCCAGATCAGTCTCAGCGCCGACAACCTGTTGAGCCAGGCCGACATGGCGCTGTATCGCTCCAAGGAAAAGGGTCGCAACCAGTACCACTTCCACTCCGAGGAAATCAATCAGGAGGTGGTCGAACGCATGACCATCGCCAACGACTTGAAGACGGCCATCGAACGCGACGAACTCGAACTGCGTTACTGGCCTGAAGTGGACCTGAGCAGTGGCAAGATCCTCGGCATGGAAGCGCAGGTCAGCTGGAATCACCCGATACGCGGTTTACTGGAAGCCCCCGCATTTCTGCCCACGGCGGAAAAGACCGGCATCATCATTGCCCTCGGTCGCTGGGTGCTGGAGCGTGCCTGTCGGCAAATGCGCCAGTGGCGCGACGAAGGCATGGCGCCACCGGTGGTGGCGATAAAACTGTCCCTGGCCCAGCTCAAGAGTGGTCCCGAGCTGATCTATGACGTGTTGCGCACCACCGCCCACTGGAAACTGTGCCCATGGGACCTGCGTTTCGACGTCACCGAAGCGACCCTGGCCCAGACCAAGTGGACGCACAACGACATCCTGCCGCGCCTGCATGAGCTGGGGGTGAAGATCGCCATCGATGACTTCGGCACCGAATACTCTTCGTTCGACTACCTCAAGACTTACCAGGTCAATCATCTGAAACTCGCTCAGGCGTTCATCGACACCGCCGCCCACGACGCGGCCAGCGCCACCACCTTGCGAGCCATCATCAATTTCGCCCGCGACGTCGGGATCGGCATCATCGCCGAGGGCGTCGAAACCCAGGAGCAGCGCACTTCGTTGATGGCCACCGGCTCACCGATGAACGCCCAAGGTTACTACTACAGCAAAGCGGTCAGCAGCCAACAGGCCGCCGAGCTGCTGAAGGCCGGGAGCATCGTGCACGCGAATCACACTCCTGGGGCAATACCGGGCGATTCGCAACGTGCCACGGAGGACAAGGAATGAAAACTCCGTTCATCCAGGCCAACCGGCGCATTCTGATCATCGACGACACGCCCTCGATCCATGAGGACTTTCGCAAGATCCTGGGCGCCGATACCGACGATGAACACCCCCTCGCCGACACTGAAGCCGCGCTGTTCGGCACCCCGCAAGCAACCCGGCTGGTTTTCCAGCTCGACTCCGCCTACCAAGGCCAGGAAGCACTCAAACTGGTCAAGCGGGCCCAGGCAGAAGGTCGTCCTTACGCCATGGCGTTCACCGACATGCGCATGCCGCCTGGCTGGGATGGCCTGGAAACCATCGAACGGCTCTGGAAAGCCGACCCTAACCTGCAAATCGCGCTGTGCACGGCGTTCTCCGATTACACCTGGGAAGCCATGGCCGAACGGCTGGAGTTCGGCGATCAATTGCTGGTGTTGAAAAAACCTTTCGACAGCCTGGAAATCCGCCAGATGGCCAGCGCCCTGACCTGGAAGTGGCAGATGGCGCAGGACGCGGCGATGAAAGTGCTGAGCCTTGAGCAAACCATCGAAGCCCGGGTCCATGAACTGCTCAAGGTGTCTCATCTGTTGCAGTACGACGTGTTGACCGAGCTGCCCAACAGCACCTTGCTGGGTGACCGGCTGAACCAGTCCCTGGCCTTGTCCAGGCGCCATGACAAACAACTGGCGGTGATGTTTCTGGGGCTCGACCGCTTCAAGCGGATCAACAATGCGTTGGGCCACCCGACCGGTGACGAGATGCTCAAGCGTGTCGGGCAAAGCCTGGTGGCCTGCGTGCGCGCCTCCGACTCGGTGTTTCGCTATGGCTCCGATGAATTTGTGGTGATCCTGGCCGACATCCACCACCCACAACAGACCAAGGGCATCGCCGAAAAACTCTTGAACGCCATACGTGCGCCCCAGCACATCGCCGGCCATGACCTGAGCGTGACGGCCAGCCTGGGCATCAGCATCTACCCCAATGACGGTTTCGATGCCATCGCCCTGATCAAGAAAGCCGAAACCGCGATGCGCAACGTCAAGGAAAGCGGCCCAAACGACTTCAGCTTTTTCATTGATGAGATGAACCAGCGCGCCCGGGAACAGCAGACCATCGAATCGGGTATTCGCCTGGCGCTGGAACGGGACGAGTTTGTCCTGCACTACCAACCGAAACTCGACCTGGGCACCGGCAGGGTGGTCGGCGCCGAGGCGTTGATCCGCTGGCAAAAACCGGGGCACGGCTGGATCTACCCGACAGACTTCATCGGTGTGGCCGAAGACAGCGGCCTGATCGTGCCATTGAGCAAATGGGTGCTGGCCCAGGCCTGTCGACAAGCCCGCGCCTGGCAGGCGAATGGCCTGCCGGATCTGTGCATGTCGGTGAACGTGTCGGCCATCGATTTCCGCCAGCGGGATTTTGTCGAAGGCATCGAACAGATACTCCAGCAAACCGGTTTGGACCCCGCCTTGCTCGAGCTGGAAATCACCGAAGGCGTATTGATGCAGAACGTCGATGCCACGATGGTCGCGCTGAATCGACTCAAGGCTTTGGGCGTACGGCTGGCCATCGATGACTTCGGCACCGGTTATTCCAGCCTGAGTTACTTGCAACGATTTCCCATCGATGTACTGAAAATCGACCAGTCATTCATTCGGGGCCTGGGCTGTGACAGCAATGACGCGGCCCTGGTCGGTGCCATCATCAGCCTGGGCAAGAGCCTCAATCTGACGGTCATTGCCGAAGGGGTGGAAACCCTCGAACAACTGAATTTCCTCAAGGCCCTCCATTGCGAGGAAGGCCAGGGTTACTACTTCAGCAAAGCCGTGGAGCCGGACGCCTTCGTGCAATACCTGACATCCGTAAAACCCACCTCCTGAACGATGTGCAACGACACACAGGCCCTGCGCCAAGGAATCATAAGATGTCGCGCTCCTTCTGCTGCTTGCTCCTTGCACCTCTGCTCGGCTGTTGTCTGACAGCCAGCGGTGCACCGCTGGACGAACCGCTCAAACCCTTGCCTGCGGTGCCCGAGCAGAATCCCCTGCAAGTCGAACTCGGTCGTCGGTTGTTCAACGAACCACGGCTGTCGGTCAACAACAGCCTGTCCTGCGCCAGTTGCCATCGTCTGGAAATCGGCGGTGCCGACGACAAGGCGCTGTCCACTGGCTTCAAAGGCGAGCCCTTGACGATCAATACCCCAAGCGTATTCAACGCGAGCCTGAACTTCCGGCAATTCTGGAACGGCCGCGCCGACTCTCTGGAAACCCAAGCCCACGAAGTGGTGCAGAGCCCCAATGAAATGGGCAGTCATTGGGAGCATGTGGTCCAGATGCTGTCCGCCGACCCGGATTACAAAAGCGCTTTCACCAAGGCCTACCCGGACGGCGTCACCATGAACAATGTGCAAAGTGCCCTGGCCACCTACGAGCGCACGCTGATCAGCGCCAACTCGCGTTTCGACCAATACCTGTCGGGCGATACCGACATTCTCACGATCGACGAGAAGTACGGTTACCAACGCTTCAAGGACTACGGCTGCATTGCCTGCCATCAGGGGGTGAACATCGGCGGCAACATGTTCCAGAAGTTCGGGGTGATGGGCGATTACTTTCAGGCTCGAGGCAACCCCACCGAAGCCGATCTGGGCCGCTATCTGGTCACCAAGGCTGAAGAGGATCGCAACGTGTTCAAGGTGCCGAGCCTGCGCAATGTCGCCGTGACCGCGCCGTACTTTCACGACGGCTCGGCTAAAACCCTCGAAGAGGCGGTAGACGTGATGTTCAAGTTTCAGCTCGGCCGTGTGCCCTCTGACAAGGACAAGGACCTGATCATCAAATTCCTCAAGACACTGACCGGTGAATGGGGAGGCAAACCTTTATGAAAACCTTCCCCCGCCGCAACCTGGCGCTGCTCGCTGCCGTGGCCGTGCTGCTGGCCTCGACGCTGTTGTTCCTGTACCTCAAGTCCAGCTCGAACGAGACGTCGACCTACGCCGAATCCCGGGATTTGATCGGCCGGATCAAACAGTTGAATGCGCAATGGGAAACCGAGATTCTCAAGTCCAGGATCGCCATCAGTCACAACTACGATCCGCTGGTGGCACCGCTGAGCGAGATGACACGCCTGTGGCAGCTGTTCGAGACCATGGAGTCCAATCACGGCCGCAACGACCCCATCTGGCATGCCAGCCATGATGCATACCACGCCGCCATGCTGGAAAAAACCCGGTTGGTGGAACAGTTCAAATCCCACAACGCGGTGCTGCGCAACTCACTGGCGTTTCTGCCGACGGCCGAAGACGACATCCAGCAACCGCTCGCCCAATTGTCAGATGAAGACAAGCTGCAACTGCAGAACATCGCCACCGACACTTACGACTTGCTGCTCAGCAGCCTGGAATTCGCCCAGGTCACCTCCGACGATAAAGCGGCGGATATTCTGCTGGGGATGAACAAACTGGGGGTTAACAAGCAACGATTGCCGGAGCAGTTTCACAGCCCGATCGATATTTTGAGTAACCACGTCACCCTGATCCTGCGTGAGCAACCGGTGGTCAATCGGTTACTGGAAAACATCGAGGCCATTCCCGTGGCCGAACGGCTGGACGACATCACCGGCCTGCTGAACAAGGACCAGCAGCAAACCGATGCCATCGACCAGCGCTACCACTTCTACATGCTGGTGTTTTCGACGCTGCTGGTGCTGGTGCTGGTGTACCTGGCGATTCGCCTGATGCGCAGCTTCGGGGAGACTCAGCGGGTCAACAAGGAACTGCAAACCGCCAACGAAGTCCTCGAACAACGGGTCGAAGAACGCACCCGCGAACTCAAGGATACCCAGAGCGAATTGCTCGACACCGCGCGTCAGGCCGGCATGGCCGAGATCGCCACCAACGTGCTGCACAACGTCGGCAACGTGCTCAACAGCGTGAACATCTCGGCCGACCTGGTCACCCGAAGGCTGCGTAGCAGCAAGGCCCAGGGGTTGGGCAAGGCGATGCAGCTGATCAACGAACATCAAAGCGACCTTGGCACCTTTCTGACCCAGAACGAGAAAGGAAAACTGCTGCCCGGCTATCTGAATCAACTGGTTGAAGCCATTGCCCTCGAACAGCAAGGCATGACCGAGGAGCTCGCGCAGCTGAGCAAAAGCGTCGACCACATCAAAGACATCGTCGCCACCCAGCAGTCCTACGCGGGGGCCAACAACCTGGTGGAGCCGTTGTACATCAGCGAATTGCTCGAGGACGCCCTGCGCATGAACGCAGGCGCCTTGACCCGGCATCACGTCACGGTGGTCAAGGAGTACGGCGACGTACCGCAAGTGATGGGCGACAAGCACCGCTTGTTGCTGATCCTGATCAACCTGATCAGCAACGCCAAATACGCCATGTCCGACCTCAGCAACCGAGCCCGACAGATCACCCTTGGGGTAAAAGTCGTCGAGGACACGATCCTGCAAATCAGCGTCAAGGATGACGGCGAAGGCATTGCGCCGGAAAACATGACGCGGATCTTTGCCCACGGTTTCACCACCCGCAAGGAAGGCCACGGCTTCGGCCTGCACAGCTGTGCGCTGGCCGCGATCGAGATGAACGGCCATCTCACCGCCCACAGCGACGGACCGGGCAAGGGCGCCCTGTTCACCTTGCAGATCCCGTTGAACCCCGTCATGGAGGAAGCATGAGCGACCTATCGAACCGCCGCATTCTGCTGATCGACGACACGCCGTCCATCCATGATGACTTTCGCAAAATCCTCACCCCAACCTCGGCCAAACATGCCGAACTGGACGAAATGGAGGCCGCGCTGTTCGGCAGCGAAGTGAAATCCACCCAGCCTCTGTTCGAGCTGGATTCGGCCTATGGCGGCCAGGAGGGCCTGGGCAAACTCGTCCAGGCCTTACAGGAAGACCGCCCCTACGCCCTGGCCTTCGTCGACATGCGCATGCCCGAGGGCTGGGACGGTGCACAGACCATCGAACACCTGTGGCAGGAAGACCCGAGCCTGCAAGTGGTGGTGTGTACCGCCTATTCCGACTATTCGTGGGATGAACTGCTGGAGCGCCTGCACGCCCACGACCGCCTGCTGATTCTGAAAAAACCGTTCGACAATATCGAAGTCCAGCAGATGGCCAACACCCTGCTCACCAAATGGGACATGACCGAACGGGCGTCTATCCAGATGAGTCATCTGGAGCATCTGGTGGACCAGCGCACGACCCAATTCAAGCAGGCCAGCGAAGCATTGCAGCGGGAAATCGATGAGCGCAAACAACTGGAAAGCCAACTGGTGCAGTCGGAAAAACTCGCCTCGCTGGGGCAACTGGCGGCGGGTGTCGCCCATGAAATCAACAACCCCATCGGCTTCATTTCCTCCAACCTCGGCGCCCTCGATGGCTACTTCAAACAGCTGCAGACCATGCTCGATGCTTATCGGGAGGCAGAGGCTGTCATTACCTCAGGCGAAGTCCTCGAACGTCTCGGCCAGTTGCGTGAAAAGGTCGAGCTGGAGTTTCTGCGCGAAGACATTCCGCTGCTGATCAAGGAATCCAAGGATGGCATCAACCGTGTCGGGCAGATCGTCAAGGACCTGAAGGACTTCTCCCGCGTCGACTCCAATCAGGAATGGCAGTGGGCCAACCTTCAACAAGGCATCGAGTCGACGCTGAACATCGTCGCCAATGAACTCAAATACAAGGCCGATGTAGTGAAGGAGTATCAAACGCTGCCTGACATCGAATGCCTGCCGTCGCAGATCAATCAGGTGATCATGAACCTGATCGTCAACGCGTCTCAGGCCATGGGGCCGGAACGGGGCACCATCACCCTGCGTACCGGGCTTGAAGGTGAAACGGTGTCGATCGAAGTCGCGGACACCGGATCAGGCATCGAACCGGAATGCCTGCAGAAGATATTCGACCCGTTCTACACCACCAAACCGGTGGGCCAGGGGACAGGGCTCGGGTTGTCCCTGTCCTATGGCATCGTGAAAAAACACCGGGGCGACATTTCGGTACGCAGCAAAGTCGGCGTGGGTACCACGTTTCGGGTCGAGCTGCCGGTGCGCCAATCGAAAGCGGCTGTCTGACCAGCCGAACAAGGGATCAAATCTCAATCCAGGCTGTTTTCGTTTATTCTCCAGGCGCAGAATGCCTGACGCTCTGTGCTAACACAGGAAATCTCTGTGACGAGGGAGCTTGCTCCGCTGGATCGCGAAGCGAACCCAAAACAGGCAATGCGTTCAGTCAGACAAATCCCGTCAGCAGGTTTTGCGACTGCTGCGCAGCCGAGCGGGAGCAAGCTCCCTCGCCACAAAAGCCTGTATACCACGGTCCAACATGACCGAGTCCGAACCCAAGGAAACCGTATGAGCCTGTCACTCCTGAGCCGCTACGCCTTCTTTGCCGTCTGTGTGATATTCACCCTCGCCAGCCTGCCCTTCCTGGCATACGACTGGCTCTGGCCGATCGCCGCCGTCACCGGCGTCCTCAGCCTGGTGGGCCTGTTCGACCTGCTGCAAAGCCCTCATGCGGTGCGCCGCAACTACCCGATCCTGGGCAATATCCGTTATCTGGTGGAGGGCATTCGCCCGGAAATCCGCCAGTACCTGCTCGAATCCGACAGCGATGCCCTGCCCTTCTCCCGGGCCCAGCGTTCGCTGGTGTATTCGCGGGCCAAGAACGAGAGCGCCGACAAACCTTTCGGCACGCTGATCGACGTGTATCAGTCAGGTTTCGAATTCATCGGCCATTCGATGCGCCCGGCGCCGTTGAGCGACCCGAGCAGTTTCCGGGTGATGGTCGGCGGTCCGCAGTGCACCCAGCCGTACTCGGCATCGGTGTTCAACATCTCGGCCATGAGCTTCGGTTCCCTCAGCGCCAACGCCATTCGCGCGTTGAACCAGGGCGCCAAACTCGGCAACTTCGCCCATGACACCGGCGAAGGCAGCATCAGCCCCTATCACCGGGAAAACGGCGGCGACCTGACCTGGGAACTGGGCAGCGGCTACTTCGGCTGCCGCACCGCCGATGGCCGCTTCGACCCGGAACGCTTCGCCGCCCAGGCACAGAACCCGCAAGTGCGGATGATCGAAATCAAAATGAGCCAAGGCGCCAAACCCGGCCACGGCGGGATTCTGCCCAAGCACAAAGTCACCCAGGAAATCGCCGAAACCCGTGGCATCCCGATGGGCGAAGACTGCATTTCGCCGTCGCGCCACAGCGCGTTTTCCACGCCGATCGAAATGATGCACTTCATCGCGCAACTGCGTGAACTGTCCGGCGGCAAACCGGTGGGCTTCAAGTTCTGCCTGGGCCACCCGTGGGAATTCATGGGCATCGCCAAGGCCATGCTGGAAACCGGCATCCTCCCGGACTTCATCGTGGTCGACGGCAAGGAAGGTGGCACCGGCGCCGCGCCCGTGGAATTCACCGACCACATCGGCGTACCGATGCGTGAAGGCCTGTTGTTCGTGCACAACACCCTGGTGGGCCTGAACCTGCGGGACAAGATCAAACTCGGCGCCAGCGGCAAAATCGTCAGCGCCTTCGACATCGCCAGCGTCCTGGCCATCGGTGCCGACTGGGCCAACTCGGCGCGCGGCTTCATGTTCGCCATCGGCTGCATCCAGTCACAAAGCTGCCACACCAACAAATGCCCGACCGGCGTCGCCACCCAGGACACCCTGCGCCAGCGCGCGCTGGTTGTTCCGGACAAGGCCCAGCGCGTGTACAACTTCCATCGCAATACGCTCAAAGCCTTGGCCGAAATGCTTGCCGCCGCAGGTCTTGAACATCCTTCACAGCTGTCGGCCAAGCATCTGGTGCGACGCATGTCGGCGACCGAGATCAAGCTGTTTTCGCAGTTGCATGTGTTCCTCAAGCCAGGCGAGTTGCTCACCGGGGAAGTGAACGGCGAGTTTTATTCGCGGATGTGGCAGATGGCACGGGCGGATAGTTTTGAGCCTAATGAGGTGGTTGCAGCTTGATAAACCTCGAGACATAGGTCCCTGCCCCGTATGGCGCCACTGTCACCGGCAATGCCTGCCACCTAATTATAATGTTCACCACCTTCGATGATGTTTAGAACAATGTAACCTGTGCGACCGATGACATAAATACGATAAAAACGGCTGTTGACAACCGGGAAATCCTTCTCCGTATCAACAGCCGATAAAAAATCACGTTCTTCCATATAAAACACATTGGTAACTCCATACCTAGGCATCGTTTCAGCCAACAGTAGAAAATCGACATTAAGTATGTACCTCAAGACCGGCATCAAGTTAGTTACTCCACTCGCCGCCGAAAGCCAATCCTGATTGACAATAACCAGATTAAACCTCTCTACCTCTTTTAGCTTTTCATTAGAACTCACATCAAAAGTCAGCGTTTGAGCAACGCTAGCCCCGAGTAGTTTCTGAGCACTGAGCACGCGCCCATAGGCGTATGACAACGACAACATTGTAACCAGTGGTAGGGCGAGTAACATCGTGGCTCGCCAATGAATGCTATTGAGCGCCCGGTAACTCAGAAAGAACACAAAAACCAACGCACTTGAGAAACCGAGCATTAGCCTGGCGTTGTCATTGAAAAAATCAAAAACCATAGAAACGCCGGGTATCGATATCAATACCACCATTACAACAAACAAGCACAATACAAACAAAATAACTCTCTGCCAATAAGGGCTTTCAGCCCGAAACACAACAATAGCCAATTGCAAAAACCCAACAACTGCCAGAACCAGCAACAGCCAAAACAAACCAATACCTCCCTCACTATAAAACAATGAAATTTTTTCGCCGACAAGTTTTGCAATGCTTATCAGTTTATCAACACTTTCAACTTCTAGCGGGAGCAACGCCTTGCGTTCACCCGTCATAAACCGATAAGAACTCGCCAGATAAAAAACCACACCACACACCAACTTAGCAAATTGCTCCGCGCCCCAAGCGCACACTTTCTTTAAATCAGAATCTTTACCAACCACATTAAGAAACACTACACAACACAAGCCCGCATACACATTGATCAATATCTGATAAAAACTCAGTCCAGCACAAACGAGCCCACCCGATACCACTATTCGTTTCGCGACCGACGCATTCTTGTAAGTTACCGAATACACCACCGCAGCAAGTCCTAGCGCCATTCCGGGACCGTCATATTGATAAGACAAATTCTGCAAAAAAAAAGGACTGTACCAAAGCGGTAATACGACGAAGCACGCCGCTAGGGTCGGTTTTTCGAACAGATCCATAACCATGGACTTCAGTGCTAAAGACATGACTACAACCGAAACAAGCATAGGCAGTGGAAACAGGTTGGGCGCGCCCCGAGTGAGGGACAAACCTTGGTAAAGCCACTCCGTCAATATCCGGCCACTGGTTTTCCATTCCGTCCCGGCATACTGCGCCCGCCAAACGTCGTCAATGTAAAGATAGTCCGCCAAAATCAATGGAAAAATGTGCACCAGAAGAGCCATAAAAAAGAAACGCTGCACAGCTCGAGGCGCCAGCGCTCTGTTCATGTCACCTCCTTGCCGCCAAAAGTCGCTCACCGGCTAAATACTCCTTTTCAACTGAGTGTATTCACTCTGTGCGCTATCACATTTCACGACACTTCTAACCACATACTTTGGCCGATGTTTAGCTTCCATGTAGATCCGCCCAATGTATTCCCCCAATATTCCGATCCCGATCAGTTGCACACCTCCCAGAAACAGAATTGCGGTCATCAGCGACGGGTAGCCCGGCAATTCGTTGCCGAAAAAAATCTTGTCCAGAATCAGGCTGACCGCATAGGCCAGCGCAACCAGAGAGAGAGTTCCGCCGACATAGCTCCACAAACGCAACGGCACAGTGCTGAATGAAGTGATCCCATCCAACGCCAGATTCCACAACTTCCAGCCATTGAACTTGCTCTGGCCAGACGTACGGGACGCGCGGTCATATTCTATGGTTACGCTGTTGAACCCCGCCCAAGACAGCACACCTTTCATGAACAATTGCTGCTCTGGCAGCGCCTTGATGACATCCACCACCTTGCGATCCATCAAACGAAAGTCGCCAACATTTTCTTCAATACGCGTGTAAGCGATCCTGTTCAACAGGTGATAAAACATCGCTGCACAATGACGCTTCAGGTAACTGTCCGATGAGCGATCGCGGCGCTTGGCCAAGACCACTTCAGCGCCTTTTTCCCACTCTGCGATAAGCCGAGGGATGACGTCTATCGGGTCTTGCAAGTCCACATCCAAGGGAATAACCACGTCCCCACTGGCATACTCCAGCCCTGCGAATAACGCCGATTCCTTACCGAAGTTACGCGAAAAGTTGATCAGCAATACATCGCTGTCCGCCAAGGCTATGGCTTGGGCGAGATCCGATGTTCTGTCCGTACTGCCATCGTTGATGAACACGATTTCGATCTGGTGCCCGTGCAAGGATGTTTCCTGCCGCACGGTCTGATAGAAACGCTCGACTGATTGTTCTTCATTGAATACCGGAACTATCAAAGAAACTTTCATGCCTCGCGCTCGCGAAACACTACAAACCTCGAAAAAAAGAACCCACACACAAGACTAAAGAGCGAAAACGATGCGAGTGTCACCAGCCCATGCAATCTCCACACATCCGCAACACGTCCGACGGCAAAACTCAATACACCCATGAAACCTAAAAAAATCAGGTACCTGTAGACCGATACCCTCGTATCAAATGTATAAAGCGCATTCACATAGAAAGAAAATGAGGCGGCCACGCAAAACGCAGCAAAGTTGCTGCCCGCCTGACTCAGTTCGGCCGCAGTGTTCAGCACGTAAAATATCTGCCAATGAATAAACGTATTAGCGACGCCTATGACCGCGTAGGTGGTGAATCCTTTCCACAAGGCTTCCATATCGACGCCCACCGCATTCCCTTTTCAGTGGCCTTTAAACTAAGGCCACGTCCCGATAGGCGTCTACTGTCAGAAATAACAGGCTGAGCAAGATTCCAGACCAGCGGTCATGCTAACGAACGGGTCGTCAGTTACACCTAATGAAGCGCGTCCTCCACGATAAACAAACGAGCCTCACTGCCCCCTTCCCTTAGCGTCAGCACCTGTTTCCAATGTTTCGGAAACAAGGCGTCATGCTCAGGACGAGCAATGCCCGTCACCCACCAGACTCTCCTGGCATTGAGTTTCAGGGTCGAAAAATCATTGAAGAAAATCGAGTGCAGGTGACGGGGAATGAGTGCCCAGCCACCGTATTCGGCGGTTCCCCATAAGGTGCCGGTCGCTGTTTTGAAGACGTATAGCCTCGGCTGAATGCCTGTCGAGTTGTAGTACATGAACGGCAAGTACCAATACAGGTTATCCACAATGATCTCGTCCCCCGGATGCACTTCGCGGCCAAGATCTGCGACCACGGCGTCCAGCTTGGCGTCTCTGCGAATGCTGGTGCCGTTCATCTCATCCATTTGTGCGTAAACCGCCGCCAGCCCATGGATTTCTGCCCACACGATAAAAACCATGGCGACAGCCGCAAGAGCGGCATGGCGTTGGCTCAATGCGTCCAGTGCAAAGGCAACGATAAGGGGCAATGCCACGACAGCGAATACCAGGTACCTGGCATTGAAGACCGGAACGATCAGCGACACCAGAAACACGGTCAGCACCGGGACAAAGAAATAACCCACCAGCAAGACGCTGAAAGGTCGTTCATTGTGTGCCTTGAGCAATACCGCAGCGGCGCAAACCACGGCCAAGACCAAGGGTGTCACGCGCCATAAGTCACTGGTCGAACCCTCCATTACCACCAGTTGCCAAACGAAGGTCAGCACCGTCGGCCAGGTGAGCGGCGGTATCCATTCGAGCCCATCCATTCGCAATAATTGACTGATGAGAGGCGGTGCCCACGGCAGGAACAACACGACGATTGCACTGTTGGCCAGTATCCACGCACGTGCAGATACCGTGCCCTGGACCTTGCGCACTCGCCACCAAAAAAGCCAATGCACCAACACGCCCAGTGCAGCGAAGTAATGCGTGTAAAAAGCCGCCGTCATCAGCAGCACGTAA
The DNA here is from genome assembly GCF_058148225.1 of Pseudomonas sp. DF5. NCBI lineage: Bacteria > Pseudomonadati > Pseudomonadota > Gammaproteobacteria > Pseudomonadales > Pseudomonadaceae > Pseudomonas > Pseudomonas sp. DF5. The sequence goes on along the minus strand of NZ_JBYVYM010000004.1, from coordinate 131,514 downwards.
AAGACCGGGAAACGCTGTTGATCCGACGCCTTGACCCAGCACACCAGCACCACAGTCGCCCCCATCAGCCAAAACCCCAGCAAGGTGTACATGCGCGCTTCCTGGCTGTAGCGCACCGATATCGGCAGCAACGCCAACAATAATGCTGCGATCCATGTCGCCCTTCGCGTCGCCAACAGGCTCATCAATTTAATGCCCAGCAACAGCGTGCCGACATCAGCCAGTGCACTCAGGGACCGCGCAGATAACACGCCATGACCGAACAGCGACATCCAGTAATGCAGCAAGACATAGTAAAGCGGCGGATGAACATCCCGAGCCGTCGTGGCCCAGATGTACGCAGGCGAGCCCTCGGCCAGCAGTATGCTGAAAGCCTCGTCGTACCAGATGACCGGTACGGTGATGGCGTGAAATCTTGCCAACAATGCAATCGCCAGCACCACCAGCAGACCCGCTCCGTCGGCAAGCCCGGATGGCAAGCGTTTGAAATGGAATTCTGGGGCGCGCACCGGCTTCACCACTGAAGCGTGGCAATCGGCGCCGGCTCTTTCATCACGATGAAACCGTAGTCACCCAACAGATAGAGGTTGTAGAACTTGCTCTCCACCAGCGCTGGATAGCCCTGATAACCCACCATCGTCGCGTTGCGCCGCTCCCGCTCTGCGACCACGTTGGTAATGCCCGCTTTCGGCAGGTTTTCCGCCAGCATGTAGAAGTTGATGTTCAGCAGATAATGCAAAACCGGCATCTGTTTGAACGAGCCTGCGGCCTCCACCAGCCAGCGGTCGGAATAATTCACCGACATGTAAATGCGCTTGGCTTCGCGCAGTTGCCGATGGGATGCAATGTCATGCCCCAGGGAAAACAACGCACTGGAAGCAAAGGTGTTCTGCACCGACAGCACGCGGCCATAGGCGTAGGACAGTGAAAGCATGGCCAGCAACGGAACCACCAACAGCAGCGTCAACCGTTCATGAATGCGCGTCAGCGCCAGATGGCTCAAATAGAACAGCAGCACCAACAGCACCGCGAACCCCATCAAGGTTCTGGCGCCTTCATTGAAGTCGCGGAAAAACAACACAGCCCCCGACACTAGAAAAATCACGGTCGGCACAGTCAGCACACACACCAGGCCCATCACGATTTTTCTCAGCCCTGTGTCCTGGCGTGCCACGACGTTCCGGGCCAGCCGTACGCTGCCCGCGATGGCACACAACAGCAGCACGGCGAACACCCAGGTGAATCCACCGTGAAACAGCAGCACGACTTTTTCCAGCACGCGGCCGATGTTGATTTCCAGTTGCAGCCAGGGTGCCGCCGCCCAGTTCAGGAACAATACGCGGGTCTGATCCATGTATGGATAAGCGGTGACGCTGTAGATCAAGCCGCCGAGCACCACCTGCGCGATTTTCCAGCCGATCAACTCGCGCCATTGCGGCCAGGCCCATTTATCGTTCGCGCCCCTGAGCAGTTCGAGGCAACACAGGCCCAGAAACACATTAATACTCACCTGATAGAGCCCCAGCCCCAGGGCAATCAGGAAGGACGGCACCAGCCATTGCAGGATGCGCGAAGGATGACGAAACGTGATCGCATAGATCACCGCCACCAGGCTCAAGGCATTGGCCGGTCCGTCGTATTGATACGACAGGTTCTGCAGGAAGAACGGGTTGTACCAGAGCGGCAACACCACCAGGCAGCAGGATAGCGTCGGTTGGGGGTAGTAATGGAACGTCAGGCTGGTCAACGCAAAAGTCATGGCCAGGGAGGCGATCAACAGCGGCAATGGAAAGATGTTCGGCGCGGCATCGCTGAAGGTCAGCACGTTGTAGAACAGTTCGGTGAACAACCGCCCCTGCCCAACCCAGTCCGTGCCGGCGGACAGCGAACGCCAGTTGTCATCGATGTAGGGATAGTCGGCGAGGATCAGTGGAATGACATAAATCAGGGTCGCGAGTTGAAAAAACAGCCAGACCCGACGACGGCCGATTTCGCTGCTGAAAAAATCGCTCAGTCTGCCCATGCTAAAGCCCGACCCGGTCTTTGCCGCCGATGATGTCTTTGATCACATACCGTGGCCGATGCTTGGCTTCGATGTAAATGCGCCCGATATACTCACCGAGGATGCCGATGCCGATCAGTTGCACACCGCCGAGAAACAATATGGCCGTCATCAACGAAGGGTAACCGGGAACGTTATTGCCGAAGAAAATCTCGTCCAACACCATGTACACCGCGTACAGCACCGCGAAGATCGAAATGCCGCCACCAATGTAAGTCCACAACCGCAATGGCACGGTACTGAACGAAGTAATGCCTTCCAACGCCAGGTTCCACAGTTTCCAGCCATTGAACTTGCTGCGTCCCGCCACTCGCCGGGCCCGCTCATACTCCACCACCACAGTGGTGAAACCGGCCCACGACAGAACGCCTTTCATGAACAACTGATGCTCGGGGAGTGCGCGAATCACATTGACCACCTTGCGGTCCATGAGCCGGAAGTCCCCGACGTTTTCTTCGATGCGGGTGTAGGAAATCCTGTTCAGCAGGTGGTAGAACAGCGACGCGCTGTGGCGTTTCAGGTAACTGTCGCTGGCACGGTCCCGGCGTTTGGCGAGCACCACATCGGCGCCCTTCTGCCACTCGGCAATCAACCGCGGGATGACGCTGATCGGGTCCTGCAGGTCCACGTCCATGGGGATCACCGCATCGCCGGTGGCGTACTCCAGCCCGGCAAATAACGCCGGCTCCTTGCCGAAGTTGCGCGAGAAATTGATCAGCAATACCTGTTCATCGCTCTGGGCCAGTGCCTTGGCCTGCTCAGCCGTCTGGTCGGTACTGCCATCGTTGATGAACACGATCTCGACATCACACAGGTCGAGTCTCAACTCACGGCGCACCGCCTGATAGAACAGACTGATCGCCTGCTCTTCGTTGAATACCGGGACAATCAGCGAAACCTTCACGTTTCACACTCCTGAGAACCGAAGTGTAGATGCTCGCCAGATGCCATCAGGCGGCGTTCCGGTGCGCGAACGGTCCGGCAGACCGACGGCCACGCCATTCGAACCGTTCGCTATAACCAGCTGAGACATTCGGTAATATCCAGCCTTTTGCAATTACCCGTGAATCACGGCACCCTGCGCGCCGCTAATGTGTGCGCCCTCTTTACTTCGGCACCCACACCTTATTTCCCCCGTTTCAAGAGCCCGCCGTCATGACGTTTGAGCGCGATCACCGAATCGACTTTTTTCGCGGCCTGGCCCTGATTTTCATCTTCTGGGACCACGTGCCACAGAACCCGCTCGCGCAGTTCACGGTGCGTAACTTTGGCTTCAGCGACGCGGCGGAGATTTTCGTGTTCCTGGCTGGTTACGCCGCTGTGCTGGCTTACGGCAAGATCGCCCGGCGTGACGGGTTCATGGTCGCCACGGTGAAGATCCTGCGACGCGCCTGGGTGCTTTATGTAGTGCACATCTTTTTGCTGGCGCTGCTGATGGGGATCGTGTTTTTCGCCAACAGTCATGTGGAAACCCGCGATCTGGTGCAGGAAATGGGCTTGCAGTATTTCCTGAGCAATCCGCAGCAGGCGTTGATGGACGAGTTGCTGCTGCGCTTCAAGCCGAACCTGATGGACCCGTTGCCGCTGTACATTCTGTTGTTGCTAAGCCTGCCGCTGGTGCTGCCGATGCTGCTGCGCAAGGCTGAATATGTGGTGGGGCTATCGGTGGGGTTGTATCTGCTGGCGCCATGGCTTCAGTGGAATCTGGCAGGCACCGACGGGGGCGTGTGGTTTTTCAATCCAATGGCCTGGCAGCTGCTGTTTATTCTGGGGGGCGCGGCGGCGATTCATGGGCAGCGACCTCGGGTGCCGCAACTCCGACCGCTGACGCGGCAGCCGGTTTTCATCGCGGCTCTGACCTACCTGGTGGTGAGCGGGATGATCGCGCTGTCTTGGAAATGGCCGACCATGCATGACGCGTTCATGCCCCAATGGCTCGGCGAATGGCTCTACCCGATCAGCAAGACCAACCTCTCGCCGGCGCGCCTGCTGCACTTCCTCGCCCTCGCCTACGTCACCGCCAGGTCGTTGCCGGACACGGGTTGGACGCAACACTGGCTGGCGCGACAAAGCTGTCGCATGGGCCGTTACTCTCTGGAAGTGTTTTGTCTTGGCGTGCTGCTGGCGCCGTTGGCGGACATGCTCAACGCCTTGGGTGGGAATGCATTGGCGATGCAGCTGTTCAGCGCGATGCTGGGGGTCGGGTTGATGGCGTTGCTGGGGGTTTGGCTGGATTTCAATAAGCGGTTGAATGTGCCGATACCCGTGGCAGCCGTTTAAATGCAAAAGCCCCGATCATTCTGACCGGGGCTTTTGCATGGCTGGCGTTACAACTTACGAAGCCGAACGCACCGCGCCTTGCGTCACATTGGTCGGCTGCAACTTGAACATGTAGAACAACACCGTCAGCAGTACCAGGAACGCCGGGCCCACATACAGCGCCACTCGGGTGTCCGGGAAGTACGCCATCAGGCCGACCACCAGCACCAGAAATGCCAACGCCAGATACGAACTGATCGGGTACAGCCACATGCGGTATTTCAGGCCGGCACGTTCGCTTGCGCTCAGGCCTTTGCGGAACTTGAGCTGGGCCAGCAGGATCATCACCCAGGTCCAGATCGCGCCGAAGGTGGCTATCGCGGTAACCCAGACGAAAACCTTCTCAGGCACCATGTAGTTGAGCAGCACGCCCAGCAACAACGCGCCGATCGACAACAGCAACGCACGACGGGGCACACCGCCGTTCGAGGTTTTGGCGAAACCGGCCGGGGCCTGGCCGTTCTGCGCCAGGCTGTAGAGCATGCGCCCGGTGCTGAAGATGCCGCCGTTGCAGGACGACAACGCCGCGGTGATCACCACGAAGTTGATGATGCCAGCGGCGGTCTTGATGCCCAGACGCTCGAAGGTCATCACGAATGGGCTGCCCTGGGTGCCGATGGCGTTCCATGGGTAGATCGACAGAATCACGAACAAGGCGCCGACGTAGAACAGCAGAATCCGCCAGAACACCGAGCCGATCGCATTGGGGATGGTCTTCTGCGGATTCTTCGCTTCACCGGCGGTCAGGCCGATCATCTCGACGCCGAGATAGGCAAACATCACCATTTGCAGGGACATCAACACGCCTTGCACGCCATTGGGCATGAAGCCGCCGTGGGCCCACAGATTGGAAATCCCCAGGGCGACGCCGTCGTTGCCAAAGCCGAACGCGATCACACCGATACCGCCGACCACCATCGCAATGATGGTGACGATCTTGATCAGAGCGAACCAGAATTCGAACTCACCGAAGGCTTTCACCGCAATCAGGTTGATCGAGCCCATGCTGACCAGCGCGGCGAGTGCCCAGATCCAGCGCGGCACGTCGGGGAACCAGACGCCCATATACACCGCCACCGCGGTGATTTCCGCGACGCAGGTCACCAGCCACAGGAACCAGTAGTTCCAGCCGGTCAGAAAACCCGCCAAAGGCCCGAGGTAGTCCTGGGCGTAGCGACTGAACGAACCGGCGACCGGATTGTGCACGGCCATTTCGCCGAGGGCACGCATGATCACCAGGATCGCCAGACCACCAATAATGTAGGAAAGCATGATGGCCGGGCCGGCCATTTCTATGGCCTTGGCCGAACCCAGGAACAGGCCGACGCCGATACAGGCACCGAGTGCCATCAAGCGAATATGCCGTTCGCCCAGTTCGCGTTTAAGCGGGCCGCCCTGAGCGGTCTCGCCGTGAGGCAGGTGATTGCCGACTGGCATAGGGGTGCACCTCGTCTTGTTATTGGATATGACCACCGAGTGTCGAAGCGCCGACCGATAGGCCAGTGCCTGGTGAAACCGGGCCTGTCTTGTGGACAGACACGTCTTGTAGGACAAAACCTCCAAGATCAGCGGGGCGTGCAGTATAAAAAGCTAATGACAGGTGTTTTCACTATATAAAACACAATATTCAGCGATAACTAACGGGTAATACGCGCAAAACGGAGTGGCATTACCTGTCTTATGCAGGTTTTTTCGCCACTGAAACCGCACGGAGTATTGCACAGCAATGGTGCATCGTCATGCCCCTACCTAGGCAGCATTTACCTCGTTGATGCGTCTAGCTCAACCCTTTCAGACGCCCCCCCCCCCCCCTTGTGGAGAGGGAGCTTGCTCCCGCTCGACTGCGCAGCAGTCGCAAACCCGGTGAATCGTATTTATCAGACAAGTCCGGAATTGGGGCCGCTTCGCAGCCCAGCGGGAGCAAGCTCCTTCGCCACAAAAGCGCTATTCCCAATTGGATCCTGCATGGTTTTCGGAAATTTCAGTCAAGTGTTGCAGATTCAGGTTTGGAGATAGGGACTAGGGTCAAAGGGGGAACTTCAAAAGGGCGCAAGGAATGCATCCACAACCAAATTCACATCTGCTACGCCATGGACGATATTCAGAACAGGGTCGGGCCTATCTCATCACAGCAGTTGTGCACCAACGCCGCCGAATATTCACTGATTGGCGGTTTGGACGTCTGTTAGTTACCGAACTCAAGCGGGCCCACGACCAGAAGTGGGTCAACTCAATAGCGTGGGTCGTCATGCCAGATCACTTCCATTGGTTGGTACAACTCGAACAACACTCCCTGGCGCAACTCATGCAAGCCACCAAATCTCGCAGCACACTCTCCATCAACCGAGCGTCAAACAATGAAGGGGCTTTTTGGCAAAGCGGCTACCACGACCGGGCAATCCGCGATGGAGAAGGACTCCTGCCATTCGCTCGTTACATTGTTGCCAATCCTTTAAGAGCGGGGCTGGTCAAGAAAATTGGCGATTACCCACTATGGGATGCCTGTTGGCTATGAACCCAGCAGCACCATAACTCTGTGGCGAGGGAGCTTGCTCCCGCTCGGCTGCGCAGCAGTCGTGAATCCTGTACATGCGGTGTGTCTGAAAAAATCCGGTGTTGGTGGTTTTTGGGACTGCTGTGCAGTCCAACGGGAGCAAGCTCCCTCGCCACAACAGCCCTTCTCCGTAGGTAATCGTGTGCATCTGATATTTGGTTATTCACAATTTTTTCACCAACGCCAACCACCGTCTAAGCTTCAAACAAGTCCGATCAATCTGCGTGAATGGATCAGTCGACTATGGGCGCTTTGTGGCAAACCGATTCGAGTGAAACCGTGGTCCCGACTGAACGTGTGGATGAAGCGCCTTTACCTGAAAAACCCCGTCGCTCCCGGCACGGCTGGGGGGCGTTCTGGTTGCTGCTGCTGATTATCCTGATTGTTCTGGGCCTGGCTGCAGCCAAGGAAATGCGCACCTCCAAGTTCCAAGCCCGGGAAATCAGCAAGTATGCGGCCTCGCTGAAATACGAACTGCAACCCGGCCCCAGCGACGCAATTCGCTACCCTGGTGAAGGCCCGTTCGATCAGCGCCTGGGTTACAGCGCCCTGGATGAATTCCTGCCGCGCCTGCTCAAGCGCGATTACGTCATAGCGGCGCAAACCCGCTTTTCGCCTGCGCTGATGAAGTACAGCGATAAGGGCTTTTTCATTCCCTATACCGAGAAAATCCAGGCCGGGCTGTCGATCACAGATTGCCGTGCGGCACCGCTGTACCAGTTCAAATATCCACAACAGCTCTACTCAAGCTTTGCGGCGATCCCGCCGGTGGTGGTCAACAGCTTGCTGTTCATCGAAAACCGCTTTCTGCTCGATCCGCACCAGCCGCTGGCCAACCCTGCCGTGGACTGGCCGCGGTTCGGCATGGCGGCGTGGTCCCAGGTGGCCAAGCTGTTGCGCCTGCCGGGCCAATCGGCGGGCGGCAGTACGCTGGCGACACAGCTTGAGAAATATCGACACTCGCCCGACGGCTTGACCGTGTCGGGCGCGGAAAAAATCCGCCAAATGATTTCCGCCAGCGTGCGGGCCTATCAGACGGGGCCGGAAACCCTTCAGGTACGGCAAAATGTGATTCGCGATTACCTCAACAGTGTTCCGCTGTCCGCGGTACCGGGCCACGGTGAAGTGCATGGCATGGCCGAAGGTTTGCGTGTGTGGTACGGCGCCGACTTCAACAAGGCCAACGAACGGCTGGCCAGCACCGACACCGATCAGAAAAGCCTGGCGGAAAAAGGCCTGGCCCTGCGTGAAATGCTGTCGCTGATGATTGCTCAACGCCGCCCTTCGCACTACTTGACCAAGGGCCGCGATGAATTGGCCAGTCTGACCGACAGCCATATTCGCCTGCTGTCACAAAATGGCGTGATCGATGCGCCACTCGCGGCCGCGGCACTGGCCAGCCAAGTGACCTACCGCGACTGGCAGACCCAGCCCACCATCCAACCGATCGAAACCAATAAAGGCATCAGCGTGGCCCGCAGTCGTCTGGGCAATTTGCTCAATCGTCCGCTGTATGACCTCGACCGCCTTGACCTTTCCGCCACCAGTACCCTGCAAGGCGAGCTGCAAACCCAGGCCACCGCGTACCTCAAGCACCTGGCCGACCCGGCCTATGCAGCGGAAATCGGCCTGATCGGCGAACGCCTGCTCACCCCCACCAGCACCACGCAGGTGCGCTACAGCTTCACCCTGTTCGAACTGACCCCGGATGGTTCGCGGGTACGGGTGCAGACTGACAGCACCGACCAGCCGTTCGACATCAATGAAGGCAGCAAGCTGGAACTGGGCTCCACCGCAAAAATGCGCGTGCTCACCACCTACCTGCAGATCATCTCCGAATTGCACGATCGCTACGCAGGCATGACCGTTGCCGAGCTGAAGAAAACCGAAGTCGCCGAACAGGATCGCCTGAGCAGTTGGGCCATTGAGTACATGATTCAGAACACCGACCGCAGTTTGCCAAAAATGCTCGGCGCCGCCCTGGATCGCAAATATTCCGCCAGCCCCGGCGAGGCCTTTTTCACCGGCGGCGGGCTGCACACGTTCGTTAACTTCCGCAAGGAAGACAACGGCCGCATGCCGACTCTGCGCGATGCCATTCGTGAGTCGATCAACCTGCCGTTCATCCGGTTGATGCGTGATTTGGTGCGTTACAGTACCTACGCGGGCCCCAACTCCAGCGCCGAATTGCTCAAGGACGATCGCGACCCGCGGCGTCAGGAATACTTGGCCCAGTTCGCCGACCGCGAAGGCACCGCCTTCCTGTTACGGTTCTGGAAGAAGTACCAGAACAAGGACACCCAGACGCGCCTGGACACCTTCCTCGACAGCATGCATCCGACACCGATCCGCATGGCTGCCGTGCATCGTTATCTGTTCCCGCAGGCCGACCAGGCAAGTTTCAATACCTTCGTGCGCTCGCACCTCAAGGGCGCCAAGCTCACGGAAAAACTTACCGACGAACGCCTCGAACGGCTGTACCTGAGTTACGGCCCGGGCACCTACGACCTGCCGGATCAAGGTTTCATCGCCAAGGTTCACCCGCTGGATCTGTGGCTGATGGGCTACTTGCTGAACAACCCCGACGCCAAGTTCAGCCAGATCGTCAAAGCCAGCGAATTCGAACGCCAGGAGGTTTACAGCTGGCTGTTCAAAAGCAAACACAAGGGCGCCCGCGACAGCCGTATCCGCACGATGCTGGAGATCGAGGCATTCCTTGATATTCATCAGCGCTGGCAGAAAGTCGGCTATCCGTTCGATCACCTGGTGCCCTCGCTGGCCACCGCCATCGGCAGCTCCGGCGACCGCCCCGCGGCGCTGGCAGAGCTGATCGGCACCATCCTCAACGATGGTGTGCGCCTGCCAACGCTGCGTATCGACAGCCTGCATTTCGCAGCCGATACGCCCTATGAAACCCAACTGATCAACAATCCGGTAGTCGGCAAACGCGTGATGCCTTCCGAGGTGGCAACCGCCATGCGCGAGGCCTTGTCGCAAGTGGTGGATGCCGGCACGGCCAAACGCGTGGCAGGCAGTTTCAAACTGGCCGACGGTACCCCGTTGGCCATGGGCGGCAAAACCGGGACCGGCGACAACCGCATCGAAGCCATCGGTCCGGGAGGGCGGATTCTGAGCTCGAAATCGATCAACCGCACCGCAACGTTCGTGTTCTACATCGGCGATAGCCATTTCGGCACCTTGACCGCCTACGTGCCGGGGCGCACGGCCGAAGCCTTCAAATTTACCTCGGCGTTGCCCGTGCAAGTGCTCAAGGGCATGGCACCGATTCTGATGCCTTACCTGCAACCGGGGAGTCATACAGGATGCCTGCCTGTTGAAGTCGCCCGACACTGATCACGGGTGGTAATTAATTATTTTCGGCATTGATAATCTCAATGCATCGGCAAGTATCCACACGTATTCAAGAACAGTAATTCAGACTTTTACTTTGAGCCTTGGGAGTTAGGCTGGTGACCCTCATAAATATTCAAGGTTTTATAAAAACATGTCTGAAATACAAGGAAGTATATTGGGTGGTTCATTACCAGAAACGGCTGATTTAAAAGGCCGCCATTACGATTTTATCCAAAACCGGATCCACCCCATCTTCAAAAGCGCCTCATTGCAAAGGGTTCAGGAACTAAGACTCACTCAAACGGCAATCGGACAATGGATAAAGACTGCCACAGACATCGATCACACCCGGTTACAAGAATCCAACATCAAACTCTGGTCCGCGCAGAACAGAGTGGACCGCATTCTTGAAGAGTTACAAAACATTTATAAGTTTGCCGAGCCGCTGCTGACCGACGCGTTGTTGAAACAGTACGGTGTCGACGTTGATGTAAAGACAACCTGCCTGCATCTTTACTTACCCAAAGAGCGCCCTTGGTATGTCGCTGACCTCTCCGGCGGCGTGGTGACCCGTACGGTCTCACTGCTGGACGCCGCCCTGCACAACTTTGCGCTGACCGAAACCTGCGAATCGGGCTCGGACTTTATCAGTCAGCCCGATGCGCGCGGGCACTTCGACATTCAGCCGATCAAACGCAAAATGTCCATCGCACAGTTCCAGACCTTATGTCGCAAGTTGGACATCGGCGCCCGCTACGCCCGATACCTCGAAGAACAGTTGCTGCCCAGTGACGGCCTTGCTCAGGTCATGTTGAAACTCAACATCGTCAATTACGAGAAAGCCGCGTTCAAAGCGGCGGCTCAACAGGCGGTGATGACCGATGACATTGACGCCGACGCCCGCGATTTGATCCTGAAGATGCTTGATGGTCAGCGCAACCTCACCCGTAAAGGCCGGGTGATGCACTTCGCTGAACTATCCATTATGGACAGCCCGTTGACCGGGATCGTGCTGATTACACCGGATCTGGAACGAACCCGCGGTGTCGTACCGATATTTGCTTACGTCCCGCAAGACCCGGAGCACCCACTGAAAGAGTACTCCTCGACCACCGCGTTCATGAATGAGCTGACTCGCCAGCTGCGCGATAACAACATCATATCTTCTGCCGGAATGACCTATCGCCAGTACTTCAGCCGATTCGTAAACCAACCCGAGCGCGGGCATTTTTTCGGCGGGTTGGAGCAACGCCTGTTCGAAGTTAAATGGCATCGAAAAGAACCACTGGACCAACGCCCGAGCTGGCGGGAAGAGCCGGTCATCACCCCCAATTTACACTTCAGCGCCGCACCTATCCGCAGTGAGTTATGGGAGTACCTCTATCAGCAGAAGCTGAACAAAATCCTCAATGACGCGCGACACATTGCCGTGTCCACCGCCGATACCGATCGCAATGCCCGATGGGCCTGGTGGGAGAACTTCAAAAAAATTGTCTCGGACATCTTCAATGCCGCACTGATGGTCGTCACCCCGTTCGTCCCGGGACTGGGTTGGTTGATGATGGCGTACACCGCTTACCAGATCACCACCGACGTGATCGAATTCGTCGTGGACCTGGCGCTAGGCCTATGGATTGAAGCCGCCGAACATATTGTCGGGGTCGTGACGGACGTCGTTCAGTTGGCCACTTTCGCCGCAGGTGCGCAGATCGGCAAGATCGCACGCCTCAAACTCTCACCGCTGATCGAAGGCATGAAACCGGTGGAACTGCCCAACGGCCAGCAACGCCTGTGGCATCCCGACCTCAAGCCCTACGAGCAGCCGAACGTGGAGTTGCCAGCCGACTCCACGCCTGACGCATTGGGTTTGCACACCCACGAAGGTCAAACGATTCTGCCGCTGGATGAAAAACATTACGCCGTGCAAAAAGACCCGAAAACGGGCACCTATCGTGTCAAGCACCCCCATCGCGGTGAGGCCTATTTACCCGAACTGAAACATAACGGCTACGGTGCCTGGACACATGAAGCGGAGAACCCGCGAGACTGGGACAACCCCAAGCTGATGCGGCGCCTCGGTCGCTCCGTCGACGGTTTCAACGATACGCAGCTGGAACAAATTCGCGTTGCCAGTGGCACCGAGGCGGGGGAGTTATGCCGAATGTACGTCGAAAACACTGCCCCGCCCCCGTTGCTCACCGATGGCCTTGAACGCGCAGGTATTCAGCAGCAAACCGAGCAGGCTATTCATAACATTCGCTTTGGACAGCCCATCGATCCCGCTTCTTACTGGTTCGAGCCACTGTCGACTTACCTTGAAGGCTGGCCCTCGGACAAGGCACTGAGAGTTTACGAAAACACCGACCTGACAGGCCGGTTTCGCACTTACGGTAATGCCCAGGCGAGCGACGAACACACGCTCGGCACCAGTCTCACCCAACTCATGCAGGGGGATCTGCCCAAGCAGCTCGTCGAGTTCCTGAGCGAAGAAGAGCTTCAAGTGCTGATCGGCCCGGGTGTCTCCAGGGGAGAACGGATCCAGGCTCTACGCAATCAACTGGCTGACGAGGCAGATCGCCTCAGACCCGATATCTTCAATCAGCGCTATCAGGCCGCACAAGCGAGCGCCAACCCGCAGGTTCAACAGCTGCGCGACGTGGCTCCAGAGCTGTCGACCCGCGCGGCGACGGTACTGCTCAACAAGGCCGGCAGCGCTGAACTCGAACGCATGGCCCGGGACAAAAGCCTGCCGCTGGACCTGAAAAGCCAGGCCCGTGAAGCAGCCTTCGAAACCCGGGCAAACCATGCCTATGAAGGTTTCACCGATGATGCGCGCTGGGTGCCAGAAACCGAGCGGCTGGTGTTGAACGCGCTCAGAATTCACACCGACGCGTTCGGCGATTTGCGTATCGACGTTCGGCAGGGTTCCGACATCGGGCCCTTACGATGCAGCGTGGGTGCAGAAGACGCTTCGGTCATCCGGGTATTGATCAAGGACGACGGGGCACGGTACGAAGTGTGGGACGCCGACAACCACAAACTGCATGAAGCCGACGATTTTTACGAATCGGTGCTCAATGCCCTGCCAGCCAGTAAACGCACGCAACTGGGTTATCGGCCTGGCCAGGGATCCTGGTTCAGACAATGGGTGATGGTCAAAACCGAGGCTCCCGCCGAGCGTCGGATCGCGCTGGCAGAACCGCCGATTCGACTGATCGCCGACCCCGATACCCTGCTGCTGTTACGTGGCCCGGGCTTTTCCACGCAAAGGGCCACGCTGTCGGAACGGGTGCAGGATATTTACCCGCACTTGAACGAGCGCGAGGTCAGCACCTTTGTCCGATCGCTGGGTGAAGAACCTCAGGCGCGCAAGACCCTCGATCGACTTGACCGCGAACTGGACGATCTTCAAGTCACACTCAACAAATGGCGGTATCAGCAACCTGATGCCTGGGGCCCGGATCGTAACGGGTTCGTGAATGGTGGCGGGTTGCATATTTCCGAGCGGCTCATCGCCTGCTTTCAAAGAAAGTCGACGGCCTTTGGCGAGCGCAGCCCCACACTCGAAGGTGGGTATGTGCTGGACCTGTCAACGGAGTTCAACACGCTCGATCTTGAGCTGTGGTGGCGTGAACTGCCTGATCTCAAGTACTACCTCGACCAGGTCAGCACGCTCAATCTGGACCGCACTCTCTTTTCCGGCAGCGCCACGGGGCTGCTGAAGGATTTCCGTCATCTTCGGCAACTGAGTGCCCGAGGCTGCGGATTGGAAAAGCTACCTGTCGCCATCGGCAACATGCATTTCCTTCGCACGCTGCGCTTGATAAACAACCGGATCCGGTTGACCCGGTCATCGGTCGAGCAATTGCGGCATTTGACGCATATGGAAACGCTCAGGCTCGATGACAACCCTCAGTTGGGTCTGCTGCCGAGCGTCGAACGGATGCCGAAACTGAAGATTCTGAGTTTGAGCAATACCGGCGCAACCGCCTGGCCTGAAGGCCTGTTCACAAGGCGCCGCCCGCGCGGGTTTTATCTGGACCTGATGCAAAACCCGTTGCGCGACATCCCCTTGGTAGTTCCCGGTTCGGAGGACGCACGCCTCGTGGCACGTACGCGACTGTTTCCGACAGACCTTTCGGATGCCAACCTGATTGTCTACAAAGACTACCGACGCTCAGTGGGCATCAGCCCTGAACACCCTTACTCCGCCCTTGCGGACCGGGCGATCAATCAGTGGCCCATGGCTGACGACTCGCGATGGTGGAGCGACAAGGCCGCAGGCGTGGGCATCTTCAGGGTAGAAGCCTGGCACGACCTGATGACCGAGCCACACTCCCGAGGGTTCTTTAGCTTGATCCAGAAGCAGACCGAGTCTGCCGACTACCGCGCCGGTGGCGAGCGGCGCAAACAACTGAGTGACCGCGTATGGCGAATGATCGAAGCCATTGACCTGGACAAGGCATTGCGCAAGGAACTGTTCGAGATGGCGACCGCGCCGACCACGTGCGCTGACGCCGGTGCCCAGGTGTTTAACAACATGGGCATCAAAGTATTGGTCAGCGAGGCCTACGCCCAGTCGACATCGACTGCGATCCTTGAAAGCAAATTAGTGGCCTTGGCAAAAGGCGCCGCCCGTCTTGAACGGGTGGATGACATCGCCCGAGCCGATTTCGCCAGCCGGGAAGGTGATCCTGATGAAGTCGAAGTGTTCCTCGCTTACGAGACCGGCCTTGCCCAGCGCCTCGATTTACCCTGGCAGTCGCAGACCATGCTCTATCGACCGATTGCCGGTGTGAGTGCGAACACCCTCGACACGGCGTTCAACACCGTGACGTCGATGGAAAACGGCGATGGTTTGATCAACCACATGCTCGAACAGCCGTTCTGGGAAAAATACCTGCACGACACCTATCCCGCCGAATTCAGGCGCAATGCCCGCACGTACGAGCTCAGGACCGA
This sequence comes from Pseudomonas sp. DF5, assembly GCF_058148225.1. Lineage (NCBI taxonomy): Bacteria > Pseudomonadati > Pseudomonadota > Gammaproteobacteria > Pseudomonadales > Pseudomonadaceae > Pseudomonas > Pseudomonas sp. DF5. The sequence continues at coordinate 116,263 of NZ_JBYVYM010000004.1, read as the reverse complement.
GCTAGTGGAGGAATTGCGCGAAGCCCAACGTTCGTGGGCGAACTCCAAAGGACAACTGATAGCGCAGAGACAGGCGCTCAGACAGCGGCTGTTGGGGCTGGCCCAGCAACTGAACGTCCAGGAGAACATTGTGCTCACCGATGAAGAAATGACCGACGAGGTCTACGACGGATTGCTGAATGACCTTGGCTACGAAGAAAAACAGCTGGGTAGGCGTCTGACCCGGCAGGCGTTGCAAAGCGTCGGATAGTCACCAGTGCCCTGAAGGCAAACAACGCCTTCAGGGCACGCCACGCGCTTACCCGACTTCCGAATCCCAGATGACCGTCACGTTGCCCGAATACTGGCGTTGCGTTCCGGGCCGGATCATTTCGGCCACTTCACCCGCCGGGATTTCGAAGTGCAGTGTTCCCGGTTTGCGATCGACATAGAAACCCGGTACGAACAATTCGCTACCACTGCCATCGCGTCGCAGCAGTTGACGATGCACTGGCCGTCCCGTTGCGTCGGTAAGCCCCGCGGGCAGGGTGACGCGAACGTTGAGCGGCACAACATGGCCGGAAACCGGCTCTCGTAAAGAGCAGTTATCGCCGTCCTGGGTGTACTGGCACTCCAGGCGCATCTTGAAGCGACTCGACGACGCGACAGTGAAGGTCTGATCACGAAACAGCCGTGACGGTTTGCGCCCTTGCGTCAGCCAGGCCTGCCAGCCACCCTCAGGCACCAGCTCTACCCGGGTGCCGCCGGGAGGGATTTCGACCTTGAGCGTGTGCCGCACATCCAGGGAGAAATTGAGGGTCAGTTGGTTGTCGGCCGGAATCATCACATCGCCCATGTCGAAATCCTGATGGGGACCGACCGTGTAGGTGATGGAGCCGCTGTACTTGCCTGCCAGCATGTTCAGCGGGTCAGGTGTACGTAGCTCATACGCGAAAACGAAATACTGATACTTGAAAGACATTGGAATATCGAAAAGCGCTTTCTTGCTGCACACGCCAGCGCCTACCGGAACCCGCCAAAAGCTGTTGTAACCCGCGGAGTCAGCAGTGCCCCAGCCGACGCCCTGACAAGGCGCAGGCGCATAAACCCAACGCCCACCTTCCCACAATTGATCCCACCACCCTCCATTGGTCAATTCGGTAACAGGACGGGGAAGCAGTGATTCGTGACCGATACCTCCAATCCTTACGGAAAGTACTTTTGAATCACCCGACTCGTGAGTCACGCGCACGTCTCTCCACTCAGAGGGAACTCGGGCCATTCCACCCTGGCGCGGATCCGTATGATTGGCCAGAATTGGCGCGTTGGCGACGAATGGAATCGGTGTGACCAGACTGAAAAGCCCAAAAGGTTCACAGGCCTGCGGGACCTGACGACAGAAACCCTCAGACGGCGTCTGATTGATGAACTCATTTTTCTGCGGCTTCGCCGAGTCGGGCTCGAACACTGCGTCGATGTCCATGACGACCGCGTTGGCCTGCAGTGCCAGCACCGCGCACAAGAGGCTCGTCGCACCACCCCCCATCAGCATTCGCGCCAGTCGTTGACCGAATGCATTCATCATTGCGGCAACACCGCATTGAAAATCAGATTGACGCTGCCAAAGTAATTACCTGGCTTGTAAACCCCGTCGACCGGCGGTACAGGCACGATCTCCAGCGGCACCCGTTTACCCGACGCGGCTTCGCCCATTGACACCACTTCGCTGGATACCAGCTCACTCAACACGATGCCGTTGAACAGCACGCGCAAGCCGATGTCATGGGCATCGGTGCCGTTAGACAGATAAGGCCGCCCCTCAAGCCTGGCTTCAATCGAGCCGGCTTCACTTTTCACATCGAAGTACTTGCGCAGGCTGCCCAGTGTCGACGCCGTGAGGTTCCACGGCAGGCGCTGCTCGCGATGAATCCAGCCAGGGTCGGCGGGAATCACATAGAACGCCTGGGTCGGAATCGTCACGAACACCTCAAACACGTGCGTTTCCTTGGCGGCATAAGCCCAAGGGCTGGCCAGCAGGGCCGCCACCCACAGGTGCATGACAGTCAGATTCTTGAACATGGTCATCACCCGGAGTCAGCCCTTCACGTCGATTTTTTTGCTGCGCTCACCTTCGACCAAGGTGAAGCGGTACTCGCGACCGGCCTGCTTCTCAAACTGAAACGTGCGGCCGGCCAGAATGTGATGCTTGGTCGTTGGTTGGCAGTCCTGATCATTCTTGACCGCGCAATCCTTGAACTCGTCGATCACCACCACGGTGTTGCCTTTGTTGCGGATCCGGTAGTTGCCTGCCTCGTTCTCGATTGCGCTGTCGAAACGCGTTTCCTTGGGCCGCACGAAAAACACCGCGCCGTACCCCGCCAGCACCGTGACCCCTGCCGACAGGGACTTTTTGTAGTCTTCACGGTCTTCGCTGGAGACGGCGAATTCGTCTTCCTTCTCCGGTACAACCGGTACGAAACGCACCCGGAAATAGCGTTCCCTGTCGCGTTCGCCCATGTACAGCAACCGGGTGCCCTGCATGCCGTTGGCCGGCACGATCAGCCGTGCGGGACTTGCCATCAAGCCATCCCGGGCATTGCCGTCGGCCTGGGTCTTGAGCGGCACTTCGCGTGAGGTGCCATCGGCCTCATAGAGGATTTCAAGGATGTTGACCTTGACGAATGCCGTGCTGTCGCCGCCATTGAATACACGTTTCAAATAGGTACTTTTGTCGCCGTCCAGATAGTCGTAAACCGTTCCGATATTGATGCTCGGCGCGGCATGAGTCATCTGGGTGAAAAAACAAATACCAAACAGTGCCAACAGGTGTTTCATCGTACTGAACCTCGTTGAATTGAATGCTGCAAAGTGCGGCCCGCTAAACATCTGAATCCCAGATCACCGTTGCACTTCCCGAATAATGCCGTTGTCGTTCAGGGCGAATCATTTCTGCCACTTCGCTTGCAGGAATTTCGAAGTGCAGTGTTCCCGGCTTACGATCGACATAGAAACCTGGCTGGAACAATTGAGTGCCGCTACCATCACGCTGCAATTGCCTGCGATTGACCGGTGCCCCATCACCATCGGTCAAACCCTGTGGAAGACTGACACTGATGTTCATAGGCACCACATGACCCGAGACCGAGTCCCGCACCGCACAGGTTTTACTGTCTTGCGAATACTCACACTCCAGATTCATTTTGAAACGCGAGCTCGCGGAAATATTGAACGTCTGGTCCCTGAATAACCGCGTTGGTCTTCGACCTTGTTGCAGCCAGGCTTGCCAGCCACCTTGGGGAACCAACTCGACTTTGTTCCCCCCGGGGGGAATATCAATCTTTAGCGTATGTTGAACATCAAGGGTGAAGTTAATGGTCAAACTGTTGTCTTCGGGCAACATAATATCGCCCATATCAAAATCAAGACCCGGCCCGACGCTATAGGTGTAACTTCCAACGTACTGCCCTGCTGACATTTCCAGAGGATTGGGTGTTCGCAATGCATAACCGATCTGAAAATAGTCGTAATGAAGACTGGATATTCGATAGTCCGCCGTGGGTGCACACCACCCTTCCCTGGGGCCCGTCAGCCAGAAAAAAGACCGCCAGGTTGGCTGAACAAACATCCCCCCCGTGTAAAAACAGGGGGGAGATGGGTAAGTCCAGTTATACCCTCCCCACAACTTAACATGTGCCTCTGCATTACCAGCCGGAGCACCTTCGCCGATGAGATTCTGGACGGTATCCGGCAGATAATACCGTGCACCAATTGATGCAATGCGCACAGACAGTGTTGACTCTTCCCGGGTATCCTTATTGATAACTTGCAATGGACGCCAATCTGTAGGCGCTCTAAACATTGCTCCCTTGCGTACATCCGTATGCTTCGCCTCGATTGCACTAATTGAATTGAATTTAATAGGCGCCAAAATACTAAAAATGGACAAATCACTACAAAAAGTCGGGTATAAAGCGCAGTGGCCGGTAAAAGGCGTGGTGTTAACAAATTCATTGCGCGCGGGGTTCGCATAGTCCGGTTTGAACGCTGCGGTCACCTCAATGGACACCGCTGTACTAGAGACTGAATACAATAAAAACAACAAACTGATCGCACAACGGCACAACGGTTTTATAAACACATTGAAACCTCCCAGGGTGGATAAAAAAAGAATGCCTCTACTCATCAACCGGCTTTTTCTGCCTGCTGACCGGCATCCGCCAATGTGTCCGGCGTGCAACGCAAATCCCCGATCATCAGCACATTGTTTTCCGTTCGCCCCTGGCTCGGGTCCAGCCGGAACTGGCACAGCAACTGATTGCCATGACGCACTTCCAGGGTCGGTGACCCGGCGTTCATTTCCATGGAGAAGAACCCATCCACCTCACTCACCCCGCGACTGGCGTGGTTGATGATGTGGTGGCCCTTGAGCGGGTTGCCTTGGGGGTCGATCAGGCGACCGAGTACGGTTAGGGTGCGCATCACGCGGATCTGGCGATAGTCCACGCCGCCCTTGTTCAGGTGATAGCTGGAACGGGATGGCTGAATGGTCGCGGCGGGAACATCGGTGCCCTCAAAATCGAAACTGACCGAGCTGCTTTTGTAAGCCGTGATCGGCACAAAATTGCGCCCGGGTTTGAGCACCGCGCTGCCACCGCTCAAATCGTCGGCACGCAGGGTAATGGCGTCGATGTCCGACTCGACATCGATAATCATGCCCGCACCGTCGCGGTGGTATTGGCTGGTCATGACCATTTTTTGCCCGCCGACGGCCACAGTGCTGTCCAGGTTCAAACCGCCGGTCAGGTCGTTGTTGAACGATGAGCGCTGGATAAACCCGTCGCCGTTGACCACGTCCGATTGCATCGACGCCATCGCGTTCAAACCGATGCCGTAGGTGTCGGTGATGGCCGTGGCCGAAACGTTCTGCAGCACGTGATCCTGCAAGGTTTTGCGGTAGGTCAGCGAGGCATTGTTATCGCGCCCGCCATCGCGATCGGTGCGGGTGCCGATGCTGCCGGACCACTGCTCTCCCGGGCCGCCCAGCGCGATGTTCACGCTCAGGTCGAGGCCGCGATTGCGATCATTGCCCGAGCTGAAGCTGCCTGGACGATCGAACAGCGACAGGCGCCAGTTGGCATCGCTGCCGAACAGTTGAGTGCGTTGGTTCCATCCCAGATCCAGGCCGACGCCTTCTGTGTTGCCCTCGCTGTGAGACACCCGGGCATTGACCGAACTTTTACTGGTGAGTCGATGATTCAACGACAAGGAAGAGTTACTGGTCTGGCCGATAAATACGTTGCGCTGACGCACGCGCGTGCCGTCCGGCAGAGTGTCGTACAGCCGCGTGGTGTCGAGCCAGCTGCGGTTATGGCTGGCGACGATGCTACCGCTGCCATAGGAATACAGGCCCTGCACGTCGAGGCCGGTGCCGTAGTCTTCAGTTTTGTAGACGTTGGCAAAGAGGCTGGCGTTGTTGACGATTGCCCAGTCAACCGACGTGCCGTATTGCAGCGAGTCGCGCACCTGCCGCCCTGTCAGGCCGAGGATCACACGCGGGTGCCACAGGAAGTTGAAGGCGGCACCGGCGGTCATGTCGCCATCGGCCTGCTCTTCCCAGTTGCTGAGCAATTTGGATTCGCGACCGGCGAACAGGTTGTAGCGCCAGCGCTCATCATGATTGCGCCAATTGTTGGGTTTGTAGACCAGCTCCAGCGTGCTGGAGGTGATTTGGCCGTCTTCGATCAGGCGCACTTCCACTTCATAAATACCGCCGGGCAGCGGACGCGTATCGAGGGTCTGCAACCCGGCCGGAACGGCCTGGGTGTTGATCAGCAAACCGTCGCGGTAAATCTCCACCGAGCCTTGTCGATTGGCCGTGACGTAGATCGGATAAACCGCCGGTTTCGGATTGTTGATGGCCAGGCTGTCGGAGCTGCCGTACATGACGCCCAGCGCCGTGTCAGGGCTTGCGCCAAAGGTTCGCGGCTGACGGGTCAGGCCTTCGGATGTGGGCGTGAAATAGCCCAGGCGCAGAAAGTTGCCTTGTAATTCACGCTGGGTAAAAAGCTCATGCACGGCGTGATAGATCTGGTTGTCCACACCGCCCAGGCGCGACAGCTGCATATTGACCGCTTGGGTCCAGTTGCCCAGGCTACTACTGGCTTCCAGACCGTAACGACCACCGAGGTCCTGGTTCTGGCCGCCATTGAGGTTCAACTGGTTGCGCACGATCAGGCCGGTGCTGCCACCTTCGGGCAGGTTGTAATACTGCTGCACCTGATCGTCCCGCTCGGCGTTTTCCGTGAGAATCGACACCAGCGAGTTTTCCAGGCTGTAGTGCACGGCCAGCAGTTGCTCAGGGCAACCGCTCTTGCACGTGCCCAGCGGCACACCTTGTTTCAAGTAGTTCGACCAGGTGTCGCGCTCACTGGCTTTGATGGTGCTGTCGCCGACATCATTGAAGTCAACTAAGGTGATTCGATCGTCGCGGGTCAACACGACCATCGCCTCACCGAGAAGCTGTTGATCAAGTTCCACGCGCACCGCCAGCGGTACATCAAAGAAGTGCTCTTCGAACTCGCTCGGTAACCCCTTGGCTTGCGCAAGCAAACTTCGAGGTGTGTGGCCGTTGTCCGCAGGCGCGGCCAGGGCGGTTGCACAAAAACATAGGGCAAGCGCCGTCGCGATGGGAGTCATCGGGAACATGAACGGGATACTCTGAAGATAAGTGCGTTGAAACCCGATCGATAGGCAGTGATTACCCATCGACCGGTAAGTGTTAACAGATAAGGCTAAGCCTTAAGTCATGACTGACTTAGTTGATGCGCGGAATGGCATCGAAGACCACAATTGGATTGGCCGTGTAAAAACCTGTCTGAGTTGTATTCGGTTGGGCGGCGGTAATCACCAGATCAGCCCGCATGCCCCCGTTGGATTCGGAATCGCCGACCACTTCTTTAGACGCACCGGTCAAGGTTACACCGTTGAAGGCGTAGGTCAGCGCGATGGTGTTGTTGCCGTTGAACAGGGGTTGCGGACCACCTTCCAGATAAGCATTAACCGAACCGTTATTGTGGCGGATATCGTAAGCCGCACGCAGCGGGCTCAAGGTCTCGGATATCACGTTGAAGACCATCTTTTCATCTTTACCGAAGTCAGGATTCACCGGTCGGGCGTGGAATTCATTGGTGGGGATATCAGCGCTGATGTTGATGGACGAGCGCGCTTCTTCCGCAGCGAACGCCATCGAAGAGCTCAGGGCCAGGAGGGTCATCGGAACGGCGATTGCAAGCTTCTTGAACATTATTAAGTACCTGTCTATTTCAAAGGATTGGTCCGTGGAAAGCATGAGTCGCCCATATTACCGCCTTGAATAGAGGCAATCTGGCTCAACTTTCGACGAGGAGAATGATCGACCAATCCGCTGAGAAAGTAAGTACGTAACTTCCGAAGAACATGTAGTAACAACTGCCCACGACCCAGTAGAAAAAACCCGCAGATTCAATATTTAAAACATTCAACCGACAGAAACATACTACAAACAGTTTTAACAAAAAAAGCACACAGATTAATTAAATACATTCCCTGTAAGAGAAGGACTACTTAGGCGTAACCATTAAAAATCATTCGCTGTTAGTTACGCATAATTAGATCAAAGACTCTAAAACAGCAAGCTACAAAACGGCATGTCCCACGCCGCACTGAAACCCGCCGCGATGCCCCCTCAGGCAACGACCGTTGGTCCTGTTGGCTTGCCATCTCGATAAGATATATCTTAAGTTGTATCTAAACACGACGAGAGAAGACAAAAAATGAGAGACCATCATTCCCCCCACCGCGAACACGGCGACGGCCGCGACGGCTTCGAGAAACGCCCCGGTCGAGAACGCGGCGGTCGCGGCCCACGCGTATTCGCCCCTGGCGACCTGAAATTGCTGCTGCTGGCGCTGATCGCCGAGCAGCCGTGCCACGGCTATGACCTGATCCGCCAGATTGAAAGCATGTTCGACGGCGCCTACAGCCCCAGCCCCGGCGTGATCTACCCGACCCTGACCTTCCTTGAAGAAAGCGAAATGATCCTGGGCGACGCCGAGGGCGGCAAAAAACGCTACAGCATCACCGACGCCGGACGTCTGTCTTTAAGCGAGCAGGCGATTGCCCTGGACGGTGTGCGCATGCGCATCGAAGTCAGCAAGCGCTCATTGCGCGGCCAGGACCGCCCAGCCGAGATCCACGAGGCGGTGCACAACCTGCGTCATGCCTTGCAAATGCACCATGGTCGCTGGAGCCCGGACGAAATACTGCGGGTACGCGACCTGCTCAACAACACGGCCAAAGCCATCGTCGACGGCCCCACCGTTCAACCCGTTTCGGAGAAAGTCGAATGACCGACGTTATCGTGCTATCCCAAACCATTCACCGTGTCAGCCACGAGATCAAGCGGCGGCGTCTGCAAGTGCTGCGCGTGGTCGACCTGACGCCGCGCATGCGCAGGATCACCCTGGGCGGCCCGGAACTCGCAGGCTTCGTCAGCCTCGGCACGGATGACCACGTCAAACTGTTGTTCCCGCAAAACGCAGCGGAACAGGCAGCGCTGGAAACCCTGGTACTCGGCGCCGGCAAGGACAACGGGCCGATGCCCGCAATGCGCGACTACACGCCACGTCGTTACGACCTGGACACGCTGGAACTGGATATCGATTTCGTGCTGCATGGCGACGGCCCTGCCTCGACCTGGGCCGAGCAGGCCAAACCCGGCCAGTTCCTGCACATCGGCGGGCCGCGTGGCTCGATGATCGTGCCGGACATCTTCGACAGCTACCTGCTGATCGGTGACGAAACCGCCCTGCCCGCCATCGCCCGCCGCCTCGAAGGCCTGGCGGCCAATCGGCGCGCACTGGTGATCGTGGAAGTGGAAAACGGCGCCGAACAACAACGCCTGGAAAGCGCCGCGCAGGTCGATGTGATCTGGGTGCTGCGCGAAGGAGGCAAAAACAACCTGCTGACCACCGTGCAACAGATCAAGGTGCCCGCCGGCAATCTGTACGCGTGGGTGGCGACCGAGACCAAGGTGTCGCGGCAGATTCGCCGGGTATTGCTCGATGAGCACGGGCTGGACGAGCAGTTCGTGAAGGCTGTCGGCTACTGGCGGCTGGAGGACAGCGACGAGGAATAAACGCTGTGCATGCTTTCTGTGGTGAGGGGGCAAGCTCCCTCGCCACAGTCAGTGTTCACTTGCGATCCGTGCGCCACCGATCCAACCCGATTACCAGCAGTGAAATCAGCACAAACCCCGCCAACAATCCCCCGGCATTCACGAACACCTGTGGATAACCCAGTTTGTCGACATCAATGAACGGATAGGGATAAGTCGCCAGCAGATGCCCACGCCAAAGCACATAGCCGAAGTACACCAGCGGATAAATCACCCACAACGCAATGTGCCGCAGCCGCAACGTCCCCTTGGGTACACAAAACCACCAATAAACCAGGAACAGCAGCGGCATGACGTCATGCATCAACTCATCGGCCAGCCATTGCCAGCCTTCGGGATGCCATAAATGGCGCAACAACAGGCTGTACGCCACACCGACCACCGCGATACTCACCGCAATTGCGCTGCTGACCCACGGCTGCAAAAACCAGCGTCGCGCCGCTGACTCGCGGGATGTCAGTTCGCAGGTCAGCACCACCGCCACCAGCGTGTTGGTCAGCACGGTGAAAAAGCTGAAAAAACTCACCAGCCCACCCAGCAGACTGGCCGCGATACTCCAGCGGGCATAGAGAATCAGGTACATCTGAATGCTCAAGCCCGCCCAGCCCAGAATCGCCGCCACGGCCACACAACGACGCCTCGCGGTCGAGGATTTGACCATGCTCAGACCGGGCGCTTGGTGCGCATCAGCTTCACGTACAGACGCTCGACCTTCTCCCGCGCCCACGGAGTTTTGCGCAGGAATGTCAGGCTCGACTTGATGCTCGGATCGCTCTTGAAGCAGCGGATATCGATACGCTCGGCCAGCCCCGACCATTCGTAGTGTTCAACCAGGGCGTTGAGGATTTGCTCCAGCGTCACGCCGTGCAGGGGATCAGGGTTGTGTTCGGTCATGCCGGGCCTTCGAACGATGAAAGGATGGGAAGCCGCGCACCTTAACGGAGGCTTTCGTCCGGTGGAAGGGCTCCGGACAGAGGCATTCGTCAGAGGCTGAATTAACTGTAGGCGAGTTGGCCATCATCCGAGGGACAAACGTCAGGAGATAGCGCCCGGCTCAGTAATAACGACGCGGATCCGAATCGATCAGGCTGGCCAGCTTGGTCAGGGCAAACCGCAATTCGTCCTGGCTGGTGGGCGACATCAACACCAGTCGCACGCAGCGCGTAATGCCACTACGTTCGGCCTGAAACTGGGTACCGCTGAGGACCAGCACACCGTTGGCACGGGCCAGCATGGTGAATTCGTCGCTGGTCCAGGGCTCGGGCAGCGTCAACCAGACGTGGTAGGCATACGGCTGGGTCTTGAGCTCGAAATTGGCGAAGATTTCCTGAGCGATCGCCTGCCGCCCGGCGGCTTCGTTGCGCTGAATACGGATCAGCTTTTTATCCAGCCCCTCGGTGATCACATTGCTGGCCAACTGAGCGGTCAATGGCGACGGCATCCAGACGCTGCTGCGCACCATGGAGGTCAGGCGCGACAGCAGTTTCGGCGGGCTGTAGAGATAGCCAATCCGCAAGGCCGGCATGACCGACTTCGACAGACTGGTCAGGTACACCGAACGATCCGGAGCGAACGCCGACAGCGGTTTGATCGACGGGTCGGTGGCCAGAAAACCGTAGATGTCATCGTCCAGGATGATGAAGTCGAACTCCTCGGCCAACGCCGCGATTTGCGCCCGACGTTTTTGCGACATGATCGCCGCCGTCGGGTTCTGGCATGTCGCCACGCAGACCAGCATGGCCGGTTTCTCACGCTGGCACAGTTCGCGCAGCGCTTCGGGAATGATCCCTTCATCGTCCATTGGCACGCCACGCAGGCGTCGTTCCAGTCCATGGGCAAGGGAAATGATGCCGGGGTAGCAGAGCTCCTCGCAGAGCACCAGATCACCGGCGTTGGTCAGCGCACTCATTGCGACCATCAAACCATGCTGTGCGCCGGCGGTGATCACCACTTGCTGCCATTGCGCATCGGGCAACGAATGGCGCAGCCATTGCGCGCCCGCCTCGCGATGAGCCGGATGTCCGCCATCGGGGGCGTAATCGAGGGCATCGGCAAAATCCGTGCTTTTGGCCATGCCCACCAAGGCTCCGCGCAACCAGTATTCCAGGGTTTCGCTGTAAGGCTTGATGATCGAAAGGTCCAGTAACTCAGACTGCCCAAGATTCAGCGAGACGGCACTGTTGCTGGCCGGCAGTTCCAACTGTTTCTGGTTGAGCACATAAGTGCCGCGCCCTACTTCCCCCTGCACCAGACGCCGCCGATGGGCTTCGCTGTAGGCACGGCTGATGGTACCGGGCGTGACATTCAGCATGGTGGCCAGCTCCCGCAGGGTCGGCAGACGATCACCTTCGTTCAACACGCCGTTGCTGATATCGCGCGCCAACGCATCGGCAATCGACAAATACATCGGCTGGTTGAATTCGCTTAGCTGAGGAACCCACATGAATGACCACTACCATCGTAGAAATGATGAATATCCGAGCATATCACAGGGAGGTCAGGCAACTAATAAATGGACTCAATCAATAAATTGAGTCGATTGACTCGGCGAATGAATCGAAAAGCATCTTTCACGAAAAATATTTTAAAACAACAAAATATATTTACAAATCAATTAGTTATTAAGATTAAATCCGACAAAATACACCTTGATAACCAAAAAGCATCTCGCAACAACCTACTCATCTATTGAATCAACTCAATTCATTCAAATACACTCATCTCGAATCGAAGCAATCGACTCAATCTCAATTCTGAATCACCGCGTGCCCGCCACGCCAAGTCGAGACATCATGGACACTCTCAGAAAGGATCTATCCCTGTCAGCGGTCATTGCAGGCTTCATCGCCGTGATCATTTCTTATGCCGGCCCGCTGATCATCGTGTTTCAGGCGGCCCGGGAAGCGCACCTGCCCAACGATCAAGTGTCGTCCTGGATCTGGGCCATATCCATCGGCAGCGGCATTACCGGTCTGTTATTGAGCTGGCGCTTGAGGATTCCGGTGATTACGGCATGGTCGACACCGGGTGCGGCGTTGCTGGTGTCGATGCTGCCCACGGTCTCCCTGCCCGAGGCCATCGGCGCCTATGTGGTGGCTTCGGTGATTATCGCGGTGGTCGGCTTGTCCGGTGCGTTCGACAAACTGATGAGTCGCCTGCCAAAAGCCATCGCCGCCGCCATGCTCGCCGGCATCCTGTTTCGTTTCGGCGCCGAACTCTTCACCTCGATCAAGCTGCAGCCGAGCATGGTGCTGTCAATGATCGCGGCGTACCTGCTGTTTAAACGCTTTTCACCGCGCTACGCCATCCTGTCGGTATTGATTGTCGGCTGCGCCGTGGCCGCCTCGTTCGGTGTACTCAATACCGGTTCGATCACCATCGATCTCGCTCACCCGATCTTCATCGCCCCGCAGTGGAGCTGGCACGCGATCATCAATATCGGCCTGCCGCTGGCCCTCGTCACCCTGACCGGGCAGTACGTGCCGGGCATGGCGGTGTTGCGCACCTCGGGCTACAACACCCCGGCGCGCTCGATCATTTCGGTCACGGCCATCGGTTCGATTTTGATGGCGCCATTCGGCTCCCATGGCTTAAACCTGGCGGCCATCACCGCCGCTATCTGCACCGGCCGCGAAGCCCATGAGGATCGCGACAAGCGCTACATCGCCGGGATCGCCTGCGGGGTGTTCTACATTCTGATGGGTATCTTTGGCGCGACCCTCGCTTCGGTGTTTTCTGCCTTGCCCAAAGAGCTGATCGCCTCCCTCGCCGGCCTGGCCCTGTTCGGAGCGATCAGCGCCGGGCTGACCGGCGCCATGGCTGACGAGAAACAACGTGAAGCCGCGCTGATCACCTTCCTGGTCACCGCCTCGGGTATGAGTTTCCTGGGGCTGGCCGCGGCATTCTGGGGGCTGATCTTCGGGCTCGTGGCACATTTCGTACTGACCTACACCCGGGAAAGCAAAGCCGGCACCGTCGCCGAGGGCAGCCGACCATGACCGTTCGTTACGACTTCACGGGCAGGGTCTGAAAGACACGTCCATTTTTCTTTCCGACACCAGCAAATCCCAGTCACGGGTGCTGCCGTATCACGCGCCAGCCCCTTGGCTGAGGCACTTATTTAAAGGAATGCCCTCCATGAGCCTGCAGAATCTAGACCCCACCCTCGCTCGCCTGATCGGCCGTGAACGCAACCGCCAGGAAACCCACCTGGAGCTGATCGCCTCGGAAAACTACGTCAGCGAAGAAGTGCTGGAAGCCCAAGGTTCGGTGCTGACCAACAAGTACGCCGAAGGCTACCCAGGCAAGCGCTATTACGGTGGCTGTAAAGTGGTCGACGAGATTGAAAGCCTCGCCATCGAACGTGCCTGCAAACTGTTTGGTAGCGAATATGCCAACGTCCAGCCGCACTCCGGCTCCCAGGCCAACCAGGCCGTGTTTCTCGCTGTGCTCAACCCTGGCGACACGATTCTGGGAATGTCCCTGGCCGATGGCGGCCACTTGACCCATGGCGCCTCGGTAAACTTCTCCGGCAAGTTCTACACCGCCTATTCTTACGGCCTGGAAAAACACAGCGAAACCCTCGACTACGCCGAGATGGAAGCCCTGGCCCGGGAACACCGGCCGAAAATGATCATTGCCGGTGCCTCGGCGTATTCCAGAACCATCGACTTCCAGCGTTTTCGCAACATCTGCGATGAAATCGGGGCGTACCTGATGGTCGACATGGCGCACTACGCCGGACTCATCGCAGCCGGCCTGTACCCCTCGCCGGTTGGCATTGCCGACTTCGTCACCTCGACCACTCATAAAACGCTGCGCGGCCCACGGGGCGGTCTGATCCTGGCCAAACGCGAACATGCGGCGTTGCTCGACAAGACGATATTCCCGGTTTATCAGGGTGGACCTCTGATGCACGTCATCGCCGCCAAGGCCGTAGCGTTCAACGAAGCCCTCGGTGATGACTTCAAGCACTATCAGCAACGCGTCATCGACAACGCCAGGACCATGGCGGATATCCTTACTCGACGCGGCCTGCGGGTGGTGTCAGGGGGCACCGACTGCCACATGTTCCTGCTCGATCTGCGCGCCAAGAACATCACCGGAAAAGATGCCGAGGCGTTGCTCGAGAGCGCCCACATCACCTTGAACAAGAACGCGATCCCCGACGATCCGCAAAAACCTGCAATCACCAGCGGCATCCGCATTGGCACACCCGCCCTGACCACGCGGGGCTTCGGTGAAGCCGAATGCGCCGAAGTGGCCAACCTGATTGCCGACCTGCTTGAGCAACCGACCAATGCGGCGCTGCTGGACAATGTCCGTCGACGGGTGATGCATTTGTGTGAATGCTTCCCGGTCTATCTGTTGAATTAACGGCCCTGAAACATAGCGAGGCGGACTATTCAGTCCGCCTTTTTTTTGCGTCACCTGGCACTGCGGCGACCGGTCGCAGCCGACTGTTACCAAATCCGAAATGATCCATGTCAGTAAAAGCCCTTTCTCAATGTGTTACAGAACATTATCCTTACGCCCGTCCAGCTGAAACGCTTCTCCCCTGCTGCATTCCTGCTGCGTTCAGCGCATCCCCTTTAGAAAAAGATCAAGAATTCCTTCTCTATGCCTGATTTTCAAACTCCGCGAGACAGCGCTGTCTCACCCGCTGTGTCCAGCCGAAAAGCCCTGAAGCTGATCAGCGGGCTCACCGCGCTGGGCCTTGCCACTTGCACCCAGGCCGCGCCAGCCTTCGATAGCGACTCGCCATGGATGCTGGGTGACTGGAACGGCACTCGCACCGAACTTTCGGAAAAAGGCTACGACTTCAAAGTCGATTACACCGGCGAAATGGGCAGCAACCTGCACGGTGGCTACGACCATGACCGTACCGCACGCTACAGCGATCAGTTTGCCTTGGGCACTCACCTGGACTTGCAGAAGATTCTGGGTTGGGACGACGCTGAATTTCAGCTGACCATCACCGAACGCAACGGCAACAACATCAGCAACGACCGGATCAACGACCCGCGTGTCGGCGGTTTCACCTCGGCTCAGGAAGTCTGGGGCCGTGGCCAGACCTGGCGCCTGACGCAGATGTGGTATCAGCAGAAATTCTTCGACCAGAAGCTCGACATCAAGGTCGGCCGCTTTGGCGAGGGTGAAGACTTCAACAGCTTCCCCTGCGACTTCCAGAACCTGGCGTTCTGCGGCTCCCAGGTCGGTAACTGGGTCGGTGGCATCTGGTACAACTGGCCGGTCAGCCAGTGGGCCATGCGCGTCAAATATCACCTGACGCCAAAGCTCTACGCGCAAGTCGGGGCTTACGAGCAAAACCCGTCCAATCTGGATCGTGACAACGGTTTCAAGCTCAGCGGCAGCGGCACTCAGGGCGCAATCCTGCCGGTCGAACTGGTCTGGACCCCGAAACTCAATGGCCTGCCGGGTGAATACCGCGCTGGTTACTACTACAGCAGCGCCAAGGCCAGCGACGTCTATAAGGACAGCAATGGCCAGCCGGCCGCCCTGAGCGGCGAGGCTTACCGCAGTGCATCGAGCAAGCATGGCGTATGGCTCGGTATTCAGCAGCAACTGACCAGCCGCGCCAGCGACAATTCACGCGGCCTGAGTGTGTTCGCCAACGCCACGATGCACGACAAGAAGACCAATGCCATCGACAACTATGTCCAGGCCGGCGTCGTCTACAAAGGCCTGTTCGATGCCCGAGCCAAGGACGATATCGGCTTCGCGCTGGCCCGTGTCCACGTCAACCCGGCCTACCGCAAGAACGCCGAGGCCACCAACCAGGCCCGCGCCGTCCAGGACTTCGACGATCCGTCGTTCCTGCCCCCGCAAGACACCGAATACAGCAGCGAGCTCTATTACGGCGTGCACGTCACCAACTGGCTGACCGTGCGCCCGAACCTGCAATACATCCGCCACCCCGGTGGCGTGGACAAGGTCGACGACGCACTGATTGGCGGGATCAAGATCCAGTCATCGTTCTAACTAAACGCATAAAACCGGTGGGAGCGGGCAAGCCTGCTCCCACAGGGACCGCATCAACCAAACACTTTTTCGATGAACCCTGCCCGCGCCAGATCGTCATCTACAGTGAACTTGCGCGGGACTACTTAAAACGTCACGGAGAACCACACTATGAGCACTGATGGTGCTTTGAGTCGAAGCCGTTTATTGCCGACCCTGCTCGGCATTCTGCTTCTACTAATGGGCCTGGCCTTGCTGGCCGGGGGGATCAAGCTGAGCATGCTCGGCGGCTCGCTGTATTACCTGCTGGCCGGTATCGGCCTGATGGTGGCCGGTGGGCTGCTGCTGGCCGACCGTTATGCGGCGCTGAGCGTGTACGCGGTGGTGCTGTTCGCCAGTACCGTCTGGGCACTGTGGGAAGTCGGTCTGGACTGGTGGCAACTGGTGCCACGTCTGGCGCTGCTCTTTACCCTCGGCATCGTCATGCTGCTGCCATGGTTTCGTCGCCCGTTGCGTCGCGGCGACTTCAACCCGGTCGGCACCGGTGTGCTGAGTGCTGCCGTGGTCATCGCCGGTGTCGCCGCGCTAGCCAGCCTGTTCACCAACCCTGGTGAAATCAAAGGCCAACTGGACCGTGACGCCGTGCCTGGCATGAGCAACACCGCCCCGGCAATGCCCGATGGCGACTGGAACTCCTACGGCCGCAGTGCCCATGGCGATCGCTACTCGCCACTGGCGCAAATCACCCCGCAGAACGTCAGCAAACTGGTTCCCGCCTGGACGTTCCGTACCGGTGACCTGCCAGGCCCGAACGACCCGGGCGAAACCACCGCCGAAAACACCCCGCTCAAAGCCAACGGCATGCTCTATGTCTGCACGCCGCACAGCCAGGTGATCGCGCTGGACCCGGACACTGGCAAGGAAATCTGGCGTTTCGATCCGAAGCTCTCCACGCAGAACGCGGCGAACTTCAAGGGTTGGGCGCACATGACCTGCCGTGGCGTGAGCTATCACGATGATGCCGCCTACGCGACCGAGCAGAGCCCGACCGGCACTGCCAACCCGCCAGTGACCAGCGTCTGCCCGCGCCGGATCTTCCTGCCGACCGCCGACACCCGGCTGATCGCCCTGAACGCCGACACCGGCAAAATGTGCGAAGACTTCGGTAACGGTGGCCAGGTCGACCTGACCGCCAACATCGGCGGCTTCACCCCTGGTGGTTACTACTCCACTTCGCCACCGGCGGTCACCAAAGACCTGGTGGTGATTGGCGGCCACGTCACCGACAACGTTTCCACCGACGAGCCAAGCGGCGTGATCCGCGCGTTCGACGTGCACACCGGCAAACTGGTGTGGAACTGGGACAGCGGCAACCCGGACGACACCACGCCGATTGCCGAAGGCAAGGTCTACACCCGCAACTCGCCGAACATGTGGTCCATGTTCGCCGTCGACGAAAAACTCGGCATGCTGTACTTGCCGATGGGCAACCAGACCCCGGATCAGTTCGGTGGCGCGCGTACCCCTGAATCGGAACTGCATGCCGCCGGCCTGACCGCGCTGGACATCGCCACCGGCAAAGTGCGCTGGCACTTCCAGTTCACTCACCATGACCTGTGGGACATGGACGTCGGTGGCCAGCCAACCCTGATGGACCTGAAAACCGCAGACGGTGTAAAACCGGCGGTGCTCGCGTCCACCAAGCAAGGCAGCATCTACGTGCTGGACCGCAGCAACGGCCAACCGATCGTGCCGATCAATGAAATCCCGGTGCCGCAAGGCGCGGTGGAAGGCGACCACACTTCGCCGACCCAACCGATGTCCGACCTGAACTTCGTGCCGCCGACCCTCAAGGAACGCGACATGTGGGGCGTGACCCCGTTCGATCAGATGCTGTGCCGGATCGACTTCAAATCCCTGCGTTACGACGGCATGTTCACGCCGCCATCGCTGCAAGGCTCGATCGTTTATCCGGGTAACTTCGGTGTGTTCGACTGGGGCGGCATGTCGGTTGACCCGGTGCGTCAGATTGCTTTCGTGAACCCGAGCTACATGGCGTTCAAGTCGAAACTGATCCCGGCCGCCGAAATCGCCAAACAAGGCCCTCGCGTCAGCGAAACCCAAGGCGTACAGCCCAACAAAGGCGCGCCATACGGCGTGATCCTCGAAGCCCTGCTGTCGCCAATGGGCCTGCCGTGCCAGGCACCGGCGTGGGGTTACGTGGCGGCGGTCGACCTGACCACCCACAAAACCATCTGGAAGCACAAGAACGGCACCGTGCGCGACAGCTCGCCGGTTCCGATTCCTCTGAGCATGGGCGTACCAAGCCTGGGCGGGACCTTCACCACTGCCGGTGGCGTGGCCTTCCTGAGCGGCACCCTCGACCAGTACCTGCGCGCCTACGACGTGAAAAACGGCAAGCAGCTGTGGGAAGGCCGCCTGCCAGCCGGCGCGCAAACCACACCGATGACCTACACCGGCAAGGACGGCAAGCAATACGTGCTCGTCGTCGCGGGTGGTCACGGCTCGCTGGGCACCAAGCAAGGTGACTATGTGATTGCGTACAAACTGTCGGAATAAGCGGTAGCGGCAGTTGAAACAAAGGCGACGCCCTGTGAGGGGCGTCGCCTTTTTTTGTGGGCGCTGCAATCCCCGCCATCCCCAAAATCCCTGTAGGAGCGAGGCTTGCCCGCGAAGGCGATTTCACATTCAACATTGAAGTCGCCTGATACACCGCCTTCGCGGGCAAGCCTCGCTCCTACAGTAGGGCGGCGTGCATCTTTTGATCTGGCTTTTGACCTTGATCCACCCGCACCTGTCAAAACCCTGAACACACACTCTGAAATAGCCAGGGCCATTGAAACCACCCCCCACCTGCCCCATCTAAGATCCATACCCTATTGCGCAGGTGCCCCATGACCGACCAGCAAGAATTCCCTGAAGACCCGAGCGAATACGCCGAAACAGACAACAACGAACACCCTTCAACCGGCAAAGGCCTCACCCTGCCTGGCCAGAACCTGCCGGACAAGGTCTACATCATCCCGATCCACAACCGGCCTTTCTTCCCGGCGCAAGTGCTGCCGGTGATCGTCAACGAAGAGCCGTGGGCCGAGACTCTCGAACTGGTGAGCCAGTCCGACCACCATTCCCTGGCCCTGTTCTTCATGGACGCCCCCCAGGACAACCCGCGCCATTTCGACACCAAAGCCCTGCCGGAATACGGCACGCTGGTCAAAGTCCATCACGCCAGCCGCGAAAACGGCAAACTGCAATTCGTCGCCCAGGGCCTGACCCGGGTGCGCATTAAAACCTGGCTCAAGCACCATCGCCCGCCGTACCTGGTGGAAGTCGAATACCCGCACCAGCCCACCGAGCCGACCGACGAGGTCAAGGCCTACGGCATGGCGCTGATCAATGCGATCAAGGAGCTGCTGCCGCTGAACCCGCTGTACAGCGAAGAGTTGAAAAACTACCTCAACCGCTTCAGCCCCAACGATCCGTCACCCCTGACCGACTTCGCCGCCGCCCTGACCTCGGCCACGGGCAGCGAGTTGCAAGAAGTGCTCGACTGCGTGCCGATGCTCAAGCGCATGGAAAAAGTCCTGCCGATGCTGCGCAAGGAAGTCGAAGTCGCGCGCTTGCAGAAAGAGATTTCCGCTGAAGTTAACCGCAAGATTGGCGAACATCAGCGCGAGTTCTTCCTCAAGGAACAACTCAAGGTCATCCAGCAAGAGCTGGGGCTGACCAAGGACGATCGCAGCGCCGACATCGAACAGTTCGAGCAACGCCTGACGGGCAAGGTGCTGTCGCCCCAGGCGCAGAAACGCATCGTTGAGGAAATGAACAAACTGTCGATCCTCGAAACCGGATCGCCGGAATACGCGGTGACCCGCAACTACCTCGATTGGGCGACTTCGGTGCCGTGGGGCGTGTATGGCGAGGACAAACTCGACCTCAAGCATGCGCGCAAGGTGCTGGACAAACACCACGCCGGCCTCGACGACATCAAGGACCGCATCCTCGAGTTCCTCGCGGTCGGTGCCTATAAAGGCGAGATCAGCGGCTCCATCGTCTTGCTGGTGGGCCCGCCGGGTGTGGGCAAGACCAGCGTCGGTAAATCCATCGCCGAATCCCTGGGGCGGCCGTTCTATCGCTTCAGCCTCGGCGGCATGCGCGACGAAGCCGAGATCAAGGGGCACCGACGCACCTACATCGGCGCACAACCGGGCAAACTCGTCCAGGCGTTGAAAGACGTCGAAGTGATGAACCCGGTGATCATGCTCGACGAGATCGACAAGATGGGCCAGAGCTACCAG
The DNA here is from genome assembly GCF_058148225.1 of Pseudomonas sp. DF5. Lineage (NCBI taxonomy): Bacteria > Pseudomonadati > Pseudomonadota > Gammaproteobacteria > Pseudomonadales > Pseudomonadaceae > Pseudomonas > Pseudomonas sp. DF5. The sequence continues at coordinate 95,770 of NZ_JBYVYM010000004.1, read as the reverse complement.
GGCGACCCGGCCTCGGCACTGCTGGAAACCCTCGACCCGGAACAGAACGTCGAATTCCTCGACCACTACCTGGATTTGCGCCTGGACCTGTCGAAAGTGCTATTCGTTTGCACCGCCAACACCCTGGACTCGATCCCCGGCCCATTGCTGGACCGGATGGAAGTGATTCGCCTGTCGGGTTACATCACCGAAGAAAAAGTCGCCATCGCCAAGCGTCACCTGTGGCCGAAACAGCTGGAAAAGGCTGGTGTATCCAAAGGCAGTCTGTCCATAAGCGACAACGCCCTCAGATCGCTGATCGACGGCTATGCCCGTGAGGCCGGAGTCCGTCAGCTGGAGAAAAACCTCGGCAAACTGGTGCGCAAAGCGGTGATGAAGCTGCTCGACGAACCGAAAGCCGTCATCAAACTCGGCCCCAAAGACCTGGAAGCCTCACTCGGCCGCCCGGTGTTCCGCAACGAGCAAGTGCTGTCCGGCGTCGGCGTGATCACCGGGCTGGCCTGGACCAGCATGGGCGGCGCGACCCTGCCGATCGAAGCCACGCGCATCCACACCCTCAACCGAGGCTTCAAGCTCACCGGGCAACTGGGGGACGTGATGAAAGAGTCGGCGGAAATCGCCTACAGCTACGTCAGCTCCCATCTGAAGCAATTCGGCGGTGACCCGACATTCTTCGATGAAGCCTTCGTCCACCTCCACGTACCGGAAGGCGCAACACCGAAAGACGGCCCGAGCGCCGGCGTGACCATGGCCAGCGCCCTGCTCTCCCTCGCCCGCAACCAGCCGCCGAAAAAAGGCGTGGCCATGACCGGTGAACTGACGCTGACCGGGCACGTACTGCCGATTGGCGGCGTGCGCGAGAAAGTCATCGCGGCGCGTCGGCAGAAGATCAATGAACTGATTTTGCCGGAGCCGAATCGCGGTAACTTCGAGGAGTTGCCGGACTACCTGAAGGAAGGGATTACCGTGCACTTTGCCAAGCGTTTTGCGGATGTGGCGAAGATATTGTTCTGAGCCGTAACCTGAGCGTTTCCATGTGTTGGGAATAATCAGACTCAGCAAAAAGCCCGCTGACCTTTTAAGGGGCAGCGGGCTTTTCATTTATGTCATCTACAAGGGAATGCGGTGAACCAAACCACGAGGTCGAGGCCACCAGGATCAAGCCGGTTCTTTTTTCACTCTGAACCAAGCCGCATACAACGCCGGCAAGAACAGCAACGTCAACGCCGTCGCCACAATCAGCCCGCCCATGATCGCCACCGCCATCGGCCCGAAAAACACACTGCGCGATAATGGAATCATCGCCAGCACCGCCGCCAGCGCGGTCAACACAATCGGCCGGAAACGTCGCACCGTCGCCTCGATGATCGCCTGCCAGGGCTTGAGTCCGGCAGCGATGTCCTGCTCGATCTGATCCACCAGAATCACCGAGTTACGCATGATCATCCCGGACAGCGCGATGGTCCCGAGCATGGCGACGAAACCGAACGGCTGACGGAACACCATCAGGAACAACGTCACCCCGATCAAACCCAGCGGCGCGGTCAGAAACACCATGACCGTGCGTGAGAAGCTGCGCAGTTGCAGCATCAGCAACGTCAGTACCACCACGATGAACAGCGGCACCCCGGCCTTCACCGAGTTCTGCCCACGGGCCGAGTCTTCCACCGTACCGCCGACTTCCAGCAGATAGCCGTCCGGCAGTTCGGCGCGGATCGGATCGAGGGTCGGCATGATTTGCTGCACCAGTGTCGCCGGTTGTTCCTTGCCGTAGATGTCGGCGCGAACCGTCACGTTGGGCAGGCGGTTACGGTGCCAGATGATGCCTTCTTCGAAGCCGTATTCCAGCGTGGCAATCTGCGACAGCGCCACGCTGCGACCGTTGTCGGTCGGCACGGCCAGGCTCGGCAGCAATGCCAGTTCAGTGCGCTCATGCACCGTGCCGCGCAGCAGGATCTCGATCAATTCGTTGTCTTCGCGGTACTGACTGACACTGGAGCCGGTCAGCGAGCTTCGCAGGAACCCCGAGAGGTTCGCCGTGCTCACGCCCAGCGCCCGCGCGCGGTCCTGATCGATGTTCAGGTACACGACTTTGCTCGGCTCTTCCCAGTCCAGATGCACGTTGGCCACGTGTGGATTCTCGCGAACCTTGGCCGCGACTTTGCGCGCCAGGGCGCGGACGTCCGCAATGTGTTCACCGGTGACCCGGAACTGCACCGGATAACCGACCGGCGGGCCGTTCTCCAGTCGCGTGACCCGCGAGCGTAGGGCCGGGAATTGTTCGTTGAGGGTTTCGATCAGCCAGGTACGCAGGGCTTCGCGTTCTTCGATGGTTTTGGCCAGGACTACAAACTGCGCGAAGCTCGCGGCCGGAAGTTGCTGGTCCAGCGGCAGGTAGAAACGCGGCGAACCGGTGCCGACATAAGCCACGTAGTTGTCGATCCCGGCGTGATCCTTGAGCAGACCTTCGAGACGTTTCACCTCTTCGGCGGTGTTGCTCAGGGAGGCGCCTTCGGCCAGTTTCAGATCGACCATCAATTCCAGCCGCCCCGATGCCGGGAAGAACTGCTGCGGCACGAAACGGAACAGCACCACGGACGCGACGAACATCACGATGGTCAGCACGATCACCGTTTTGCGTCGGCGCACGCACCACTCCACCAGCCGTCTGACGCGCTGATAGAACGGCGTACCGTAAGGGTCTGGCTGGTCGGTGCCGTGTTTGGCGGCGTGAATTTTCGCCAGGTCCGGCAGGAGTTTTTCCCCCAGATAAGGCACAAAAACCACAGCGGCCACCCACGACGCCAACAGCGCGATGGTCACCACCTGGAAGATCGAGCGAGTGTATTCGCCGGTGCCCGATTGCGCGGTGGCAATCGGCAGGAAACCGGCGGCGGTGATCAACGTACCGGTGAGCATCGGGAACGCGGTGCTGGTCCAGGCATAGCTGGCGGCCTTGATCCGGTCGAAGCCCTGCTCCATTTTGATCGCCATCATTTCCACGGCGATGATCGCATCATCCACCAGCAAGCCCAGCGCCAGCACCAGCGCGCCGAGGGAAATCTTGTGCAAGCCGATGCCGAGGTAATACATGCAGGCGAAGGTCATCGCCAACACCAGCGGTATCGCCAGCGCTACGACCATGCCGGTGCGCACGCCGAGGGAGAAGAAGCTCACCAGCAACACAATCGCCAGGGCCTCCACCAGTACCTGAACGAACTCGCCAACACCGGTTTTCACCGCGGCGGGTTGATCGGAGACCTTACGCAACTGCATGCCGGCCGGGAGGTTTTGCTGAATCCGGGCGAACTCGATTTCCAGCGCCTTGCCCAATACCAGAATATCGCCACCGTCCTTCATGGCCACCGCCAGACCGATGGCGTCTTCAGCCATGAAGCGCATGCGCGGCGCCGGTGGATCGTTGAAGCCACGACGAACGTCCGCCACATCACCGATACGGAACGTGCGATCTGCAACGCGGATAGGGAAGTTCTTGATCTCGTCGACTGTCTGAAAATTTCCCGAGACCCGTAGCTGTAAACGCTCGCTGGTGGTTTCGAAGAAGCCGGCGGTGGACATCGCGTTCTGTTCTTCAAGTGCCTGCTGCACCGCCGCCAGCGGCACTCCGAGGGTGGCCAGTTTAACGTTGGAGAGTTCGATCCAGACCTTCTCGTCCTGCAACCCGAGCAGGTCAACCTTGCCCACATCCTTGACCCGTTGCAGCTGAATCTGGATGCGGTCGGCGTAATCCTTGAGCACTGCGTAGTCAAAACCCTCGCCGGTCAAGGCGTAGATGTTGCCGAACGTGGTGCCGAACTCATCGTTGAAAAACGGGCCCTGGATACCCGGTGGCAGGGTCTGGCGAATATCGCCGATTTTCTTGCGGACCTGATACCAGAGGTCCGGGATATCCACCGAATGCATGGAATCGCGCGCCATGAACGTCACCTGGGACTCGCCCGGGCGGGAGAACGAGGTGATCCGTTCGTACTCGCCGGTTTCCATCAGTTTCTTTTCAATACGCTCGGTGACCTGACGCGCCACTTCTTCAGCCGTGGCTCCCGGCCAGTTGGTACGAATTACCATGGCCTTGAAAGTGAACGGCGGGTCTTCGCTTTGGCCAAGCTTGGTGTAGGACAACGCCCCGACGACAGCCAGCAGGAGCATCAGGAACAGTACGATCTGGCGGTTACGCAGCGCCCATTCGGATAGATTGAAACCCATCGGGGATTACTCCTTGTGCGCCAGATTGACCACGCGGTTGGAGCGATCCACCGGGCGCACTTGCTGCCCGTCGTGAAGCACATGAACACCGGCCGCCACCACCCAGTCACTGGCGTTCAGCCCCTCGAGCACCGGCACGGTTTTCTCGCCAAATGCACCGACCCGCACCGGGACTTTTTTCAAGGTGTTGTTGGCGCCGACTACCCATACGTAGGTGGCGCCGTTTTCTGCGGTGAGGGCCGACAGCGGCACTGACAACGGCACCACTTCGGCGGTCTGGATGAACACCCGGGCGCTCTGGCCGAGTTCGGCGGGAACCTTGCCGGCGGTAAAAGCGATACGAGCGGCAAAAGTGCGGGATTTTGGATCGGCGGCAGGCGACAACTCACGGATCTGCCCAGGAAAACGCTGATCGGGTTGGGTCCAGAGCTCCACCGAGACCGGCTGACCGACCTTGAAACGACCGAAGCTCTGCTCCGGCAGGCTGATCAACACTTCGCGCTCGCCATCGGTGGCCAGGGTAAACACGGTTTGCCCGGCCGCCACCACTTGCCCGACTTCAACCGAACGCTTGGCCACCACGCCATCCTGCGGCGCACGCAGCACCGCGTAACTGGCCTGATTGGTCGAGACATTGAATTCGGCTTTGATTTGCTTGAGGCGGGCCTCACCGGAGCGGTAGAGATTTTCCGCGTTGTCGTACTGCGAACGGCTGACCATCTGTCGCTCCATCAGCGTCTTGTAGCGATCACGCTCGGCGCGCACCAGGTTCAGATTGGCTTCGGCAGCCGCGACCTGGGCACGGGTGGCTTCCAGTTGCAGGCGCACGTCCTGAGGGTCGAGTTCCGCCAGGGGTTGGTCAGCCTTGACCCGCTGCCCTTCTTCGACCAGTCGTCGGCTGACTTTGCCGCCAATCCGGAAGGCCAGGTCCGGCTCATACCGCGCGCGAACTTCACCGGGGTAACTTTCCATTGCCTGGGCCGAGGGCTCTGGCTGCACCACCATGGCTGGGCGCACGCTGACCGGAGGGGCTTCTTCATGGCCACACGCTGACAATAAAAAAGCCAGACTGACCGGCAACGCGAGGGGCAAGGCAAAGCGCAGCATGGTGAACGACCTTTCGCTAATGGGGCTTGGAATAATTATACTGACCAGTATGTTATTAATAGCAAACTCACCAGTCCAGTATTAAAAGCGAAGAATGTCAGACAATCTTTCCACCCCCAGCGGTCCGGGCCGTCCCAAGGATCTGGCCAAGCGCCGGGCAATCCTCGACGCGGCGAAAATCCTGTTTTTGAGTAAGGGATACGCCAACACCAGCATGGATGCCGTAGCGACTGAGGCCGGCGTGTCGAAGCTGACGGTCTACAGCCACTTCAACGACAAGGAGACGCTGTTCTCTTCCGCCGTCGTGGCCAAATGCGAGGAACAATTGCCTCCGCTGGTTTTTGAATTGCCGGACGGCATCGCCGTGGAAACCGTGCTGCTGAACATCGCACACGGCTTTCATCAGCTGATCAACAGCGACGAATCGGTGAACTTGCACCGGCTGATGATGACGCTGGGCAGCCAGGACCCGAAACTTGCACAGATCTTCTTCGAGGCCGGGCCGGAACGCGTGCTGCATGGCATGGAGCGTTTGCTGAGCAAGATCGATCAGAGTGGCGTGTTGAGCATCGACAAACCGCGCAATGCCGCCGAGCACTTCTTCTGCCTGCTCAAGGGCGCGGGGAATTTCCGCTTGCTGTATGGCTGTGGTGAGCCGGTAACCGGGGATGCGGCCGAAGCCCATGTGCAGGAAGTGGTGGGGTTGTTTATGCGGGCTTATCGGCCGGAGTCGGCCTGATCGATTTGTGGTGTTTGGGCCGACGCTATCGCGGGCAAGCCCGCTCCCACAGATTCCGAGGTGTTCTCGGATATTGTGCCTAACACAAAACCTGTGGGAGCGAGGCTTGCCCGCGATGGGAGCGACTCGGTCTTAAGGCTTGAGCGCTTTCTTCGGATAAATGTCATACCGGCTGGATTTACCGTCCAGCGCATGACTCGGTTTCGGCCCGTCAATGCACGGCGCCTTGCGCGGGCGTTTGACCACCACCCGGTGACTGGCCAGGGCCAACGCCGCTTCGAGTAGGGCCGGCGCATCCGGATCATCGCCGACCAGCGGCCGGAACAGACGCATTTCCTTCTTCACCAACGCGGTTTTCTCACGATGGGGAAACATCGGGTCGAGGTAGATCACCTGCGGCGGCTCGCCTTCCCAGTTGCGCATCACCTCGATCGAATTGCCCTTGAGCAAACGCATCCGCGCCACGATCGGCGCTACGTCGAAATCTTCCGCGCCGCGCGCCAGGCCATCTTCAAGCAAGGCGCCGATCAGCGGCTGGCGCTCGATCAGGCTCATCTCGCAGCCCAGGCTGGCCAACACGAACGCGTCCTTGCCCAACCCGGCCGTGGCGTCCAGCACCCGTGGCCGCACGCCTTGGGCGATGCCGACCGCCTTGGCGATCATCTGACCGCTGCCGCCGCCGTACAATCGACGATGGGCCGCGCCACCCTCGACGAAGTCGACCCGCACCGGCCCCGGTGCATCCGGCCCCAGTTGTTGCAGCTGCAACCCCTGCTCGCCCACCTGCAAGGCAAACTCGCCGTCATCCACCTGCAACGGCAAACCCAGGCGCTCGGCCCATTGCTCGGCCTGTGGCTGGAAAGTCGCGCCCAAGGCTTCGACATGGATGCGGCAGGCCGCAGGTTGCTCAATCATGGGAAAACACGCTCAAAAAATTAATGATCGGCAAAAACGGCCGATAACCAAACTATCGAGCATTTTGCCAGAGCTGAGCGTCGACCGAGAAAAATGTCAGGCATTCAACGCACATCGATAGGTTACATCTCGCCCCACGGCGATTTTGGCCTGCGAAATTCCCAAGCACTGAGCGGCGTCAGTCACCTGTGGCAGGATTTTTTTGCCCAGGCCCTGGCCGATCAGTCGGGCGATGTGGTGCCGGCGTCGCTCAACTTTCCGCCGGTCGATCTCGACAGCCCGGTCGAACCGACCGTCGGCAGCGAGCTGCTGGCGCACATCATTTCCCAGCGCGAATGTGATGTGAAAGAAACCGAAGTCCGCCCGCCGGAACCATTGTTTCTGCCAATTGCCGAGTTCGAAATGGACCTGGCCGACAAACCATTCCCGCCGTTCCCGCCGGAAGAAATCGTCGCGCAACAGAAACAGCAGGATTTCGAAAGCGGCTGGGTTCGCCCGATCGTGCTCACTGCCGGTCAACCGCTGCCCGAGCCTGGTGCCGCGCCGCAACCGCGTCCGCTGCACTTGCCGATCGCCGAGTTCGAACTCGACCTGCTGGACAAGCCGTTCCCGCCGTTCTCACCGCAAGAGTTGGTGGAACAGCAGAAACAACTCGATTTCGATAACGGCTGGGCGCGCCCGATCGTTCTGCAGAACCTGCGCATCGCCGCATAACCCCTCAGCGGCCCAGCCCCTCGGTCCGCCCCCATCAGCCTTTGAAGAACTGATTGGCCTTCTGGAACGGCATCGACCGGGAAGTGAAGCCGAAGGTCCCGTGCTGCTGGATTTCCTCGGCCGCGCGCAGGAACTCGCCATACGCTGCCAAAGCCAGGGCTGAACCGACGCTGATGCGCTTGACGCCCATTTCGCTCAACTGCGCAACCGTCAGCTTGAGCCCGCCCGACATCAACACATTGACCGGTTTTGGCGCCACGGCACGAACCACCGCCAAGACCTCTTCGGCATTGCGCAGGCCTGGGGCGTAAAGCACGTCCGCGCCGGCCTCGGCGAATGCCCGCAAGCGGCGAATGGTATCGTTGAGGTCAGGATTGCCGTGCAGATAGTTCTCGGCACGGGCTGTCAGCGTGAAGGGAAAAGGCAAACTGCGAGCTGCTGCGACGGCGGCTTCGATACGCGCCACCGCATGTTCGAAGCAGTAGATCGGACCGTCCTCACGCCCCGTGGCATCTTCGATCGAACCGCCTACGGCACCGGCCTGAGCGGCCCGCAGAATACTTTGGGCGCACTCGGCAGGAGCGTCGGCAAAGCCGTTTTCGAGATCCACCGCGACCGGCAAATCAGTGGCCGCGACAATCGCCTCAACGTTTGCCAGGGTATCGTCGAGCGTCAGCCCGCCATCAGGACGGCCCCGGGAAAAGGCATAACCGGCGCTGGTGGTTGCCAGTGCCTCGAAGCCAAGGCTGGCGAGCATTTTCGCCGAGCCGGCGTCCCAGGGGTTGGGAATGACAAAAGTGCCCTCGCGTTCGTGCAGTGCTTTGAACGCCTGGGCTCGAAGGGTTTGCGCATCCATTGGCAGGCTCCTGAAAAAGGGAAAACCCGCTTCAGAGCAAACCAAGTTGCTCGGCGGCGGGTTCTCTGTATAGCTCAGGCAGCGGCGGCAAGCCAGGCAGACGCAGCATCAGTTGTGCGTGAAAACGTTGAGCCAGTTTTGCCGCCAGCAGGTTATCGGCGGTGTGCAGGAAGATATATGGCGTGCGGCCCTCTTCGATCCAGACGGCGATTTTCTCGACCCATGGCACCAGGAACGGATCGTTGGCTTCCAGCTCCGGATGGCCGATGAAGCGCACCTGTGGAAATTGAGTGAACGCTGCAGGGCGAGGCGGCACCCTGGGCTTTTTCGATTGGGCGTGGAGCACCGAAGGATCAGTCGAGGTGCAGCTGAACAGCGCGCGCGGATCGAGGCAGATGCGCTCGACGCCACGATCCAGCAGCAGACGATTGAGCATTCGCTCGGCATCGCCCTTGGCAAAGAACTCGTCATGCCGCACTTCGACCGCCAACGGTCGGTCCACGGCATCGATAAAACCGGCCAGCTCCGACAGTCGTTGCGGGGTGAAGCTTTTGGACAATTGCAGCCACAATGGCGAAACCCGCGCCCCTAGAGGACTGAGCAATTGCAGGAAGGTTTCGGCGGCGGTCAGTTGTTCGCGCAGGTCACCGCTGTGGCTGATGTCGCCAGGGAATTTGGCGGTGAAGCGAAAGTGTTCGGGCATGGTCTCGGCCCAGCGCTGCACGGTGGCGGCAGCCGGGCTCGCGTAGAAGGTGGTATTGCCTTCCACGGCGTTGAACACTTGAGAATAAAGATCAAGAAACTCGGCGGGCCTGGCGTCTTGTGGATACAAGTAGTCACGCCAGGCGTTTTCGCTCCAGGACGGGCAGCCGAGGTAATAAGGCAGCATCAGATGTACAGGTCGAGACCCAGCACATCCGCATCCCAGTCGACAAAAGTGGCAGTGCTCAGGTAACTGGCCAGTGCCATCGCCACGCTTTTGCTCATGGCGCGGTGATAAATCATGTCTTGTTGACGCGCGGGAAGATTGCTCAGGCGTTGCGCGGAGGCTTTAGCGGCGCGGGCTGCCAATTGCTCTTCGGTAGGGAATTCCAGCTCGCCGTCGATATCGACGGAGTCATCCTCAGACACAGGGCCTTTGCGGGGCTTGCGCTTGATCGGGTAGGACTGGGAGGAAACGCCGTCTATACGCATAAGTGCATGCTCGGTATCGATGATGGCAGTTTAGTGGCGCATTACCCACTTCGCAAACCGCCGAGTGATAACTAGAACACAGAAAAACGAAAAGGTTTAAAAGCGGCGGGCAGAAACTGATGATTAGCTATTTCCGTTAGATCGCCTTCGCGGGCAAGCCTCGCTCCTACAGGTATTGAGTCGGACACAATAGTGCGGCGTCTTGGTACCTGTAGGAGCGAGGCTTGCCCGCGAAGGGGTCAACTCGGAATCAAGGATTACCGCGCTTTCGGGGTCGCGACTTTATCGCGCAGATACACCGGCTGCGCCTGATCGGCCACGATCGCCTCACCGCGTTCCCAGGCGAAACGCGCCAGGGTCAGCAAATCTTCGGCGTGGGGCAGCATGCCCGCGTCCTGGCCGCTCAGGTTCACCGCAATACGCTCGGCATAACCCCAACCGGTGCCCGCGCCGAACCACTCGCCGCTGGCATCGACCGGCAACGCGGCGGCTTCCGGTGGCAATACCGCTTCGTTGCCCACCAGCCGCATCTCCCCCGCCGTTTCGCGGTAGCAGCCCCAATACACCTCATCCATACGCGCATCGATGGCTGCCGCGACCTGGCTGACGCCGTGTTCGCGATAAGCCCGCTGGGCGAGGACGGCGAGATTGGACACCGGCAACACCGGACGGTCCAGCGCAAACGCCAGCCCTTGCACCACGCCGATGGCAATCCGCACACCGGTGAACGCACCCGGCCCGCGGCCGAACGCGATGGCATCGACCGCTTGCAGCGTGGTCTCGGCATCGGCCAGCAGTTGCTGGATCATCGGCAGCAGCTTCTGCGCATGCAGGCGCGGGATCACCTCGTAATGGCTCGTGACCTTGCCGTCATGCAGCAAGGCAACGGAGCAAGCTTCAGTCGCGGTGTCCAGGGCCAGCAAGGTGCTCATCGATGTATCCGTAAGAGAGGTCAGAAAAAGTGCGCCAGTATAAACAACTACGGCCCGCAAGCGGGCCGTAGAAGATGAAGCCGATCAGACTTTTCAGCTCAGTGCTTCAAGCACCTTGCCGGTAATCGTCTCAACCGAGCCGACGCCAGGAATATGGCTGTACTTCGGCTTGCCCTGAGCAGCGGCAAGGCCCTGGTAGAACTCCACCAGCGGTTTGGTCTGGGAGTGGTAGACCGACAGGCGATGACGCACGGTTTCTTCGGTGTCGTCCTTGCGCTGCACCAGCTCTTCACCGGTGATGTCGTCTTTGCCGGCGATTTTCGGCGGGTTGTAGACGGTGTGGTACACGCGGCCGCTGGCCTCGTGAACGCGACGACCGGCGATACGTTGAACGATCTCTTCGTCATCGACGGCGATTTCGACCACGTTGTCCAGTTCCACACCAGCTTCTACCAATGCTTCAGCTTGCGGAATGGTGCGCGGGAAACCGTCGAACAGGAAACCGTTGGCACAGTCAGGCTGCGCGATACGGTCCTTGACCAAAGCGATGATCAGATCGTCGGAGACCAGACCACCGGCATCCATGATGCTCTTGGCTTTAACACCCAGCTCGGTGCCGGCTTTTACGGCAGCACGCAGCATGTCGCCGGTAGAGATTTGCGGAATGCCGAATTTTTCGGTGATGAACTTAGCCTGAGTACCTTTACCGGCCCCGGGAGCTCCCAGCAGAATGACGCGCATTAGATGTGCTCCTCAATTTTTTATTTAGAATTACTTAAACAAAACAAAGGATTCGCCTCGTAGGGCCAATCTCAAAAAATAGGGTCGTGACCGCCCAAACGGCCAAAGGCTGATCAAGATACACAGCAGGCCCTGCCCACACAAGCCGCCGAAAGTCGGAGAAACCTGCGCCGGATGTGCCCTTTCGAAGGGGTACCCCAAGTCGCAACCCCATCATTAACTGTCGCGTGACAGACCTTTTCGACCGCTCGCCGGCAGGCACTCGACGCTCGCGCCGGGTGCCTGTTCCCTAAGACGAAAACCTTAGCCGGTATTTCGCAAACCGGCGGCAATCCCCGCCACAGACACCAGCAACGCCTGTTCTACCGGGCTGCCCTGCGCCTCATCCTGTTGCCGCGAACGGGCCAACAGTTCGGCCTGCAATAGATGCAGAGGGTCGAGGTAAGTGTTGCGCAGGCGGATGAATTCAAGGGTGTCTGGGCTATGTGCCAGTAGCTGGGACTGACCCGTCAGCCCCAGAACCACCGCACAGGCCTGCGACAATAGGTCGCGTAAATGCGCCCCCAAAGGGAGCAGATCCGGCTCGACCAGGCGCTCGTCGTAAGACTGGGCGATATCGGCGTCGGCCTTGGCCAGCACCATTTCCAGCATATCGATGCGGGTGCGGAAGAACGGCCATTGCTCGCGCATCTGCCCCAGCAGCTCCCCTTCGCCGCGCTCCAGCGCCTTGCTCAACGCCGTTTCCCAGCCGAGCCAGGCCGGCAACATCAGGCGCGTCTGGGTCCAGCCGAAAATCCACGGAATGGCGCGCAGGCTTTCGATGCCGCCGGCGCGGCGCTTGGCCGGGCGGCTGCCCAACGGCAAGCGCCCCAACTCCTGCTCCGGGGTGGACTGGCGGAAATACTCGACGAACTGCGGATTTTCCCGCACCACGGCACGGTAAGCCTTGACCCCATCGGCGGCCAATTCGTCCATCAAATGGCGCCAGGCAGGCTCGGGAGGCGGTGGCGGCAGCAAGGTCGCTTCCAGCACCGCCGCCAAGTACAGATTGAGGTTTTGCTCGGCGATGTCCGGCAGGCCGAATTTGAAACGAATCATTTCCCCCTGCTCGGTGGTGCGGAAGCGCCCCGCCACCGACCCCGGCGGCTGCGACAGAATCGCCGCGTGCGCCGGGCCACCACCACGCCCCACGGTGCCGCCGCGACCGTGGAACAACAGCAGTTCCACTTGTTGCTCGCGGCAAATATCCACCAGCCGCTCCTGCGCCCGATACTGCGCCCAGGCCGCCGCCGTAGTGCCGGCGTCCTTGGCCGAGTCGGAATAACCGATCATCACTTCCTGCGGCCCTTGCAGCCGCGAGCGATAACCCGGCAGCAACAACAGTTTCTCGATCACCGGGCCGGCGTTATCGAGGTCGGCGAGGGTTTCGAACAGCGGCACCACACGCATCGGCCGCAATACGCCGGATTCCTTGAGCAGCAACTGCACGGCCAGCACATCGGAAGCAGCGCCGGCCATGGAAATCACGTACGAGCCGAGGGAAGCCCCCGGCGCGGCAGCGATTTCCCGGCACGTCGCCAGCACTTCGCCGGTGTCGGCAGACGGCTTGAAGTAGGCCGGCAGCAACGGCCGGCGATTGTTCAGTTCACGCATCAGGAAGGCGATGCGCTCCTCTTCGTTCCAGTCTTCATAACGACCCAGGCCGAGGTAGTCGGTGATTTCGGTCATGGCCGCGGTGTGGCGGGAGGAGTCCTGGCGCACATCGAGGCGTACCAGGAACAGCCCGAACGTCACCGCACGGCGCAAGCAGTCGAGCAACGGACCGTCGGCGATGACGCCCATGCCGCATTCATGCAGCGAGTGGTAGCACAGCTCCAGCGGGTCCAGCAGGTCGCGGTTGTTTTGCAGCACATCGGCCGACGCCGGTGTGGTTGCCGTCAGGGAGGCATGGGCCCAGTTGCGAGTTGCGCGCAGGCGCTCACGCAACTGCTTGAGCACCGCACGGTAAGGTTCGGCGCTGTCGCCAGCCTTGGCTTTCAACGCGTCACTGGCCTGCTGCATCGATAACTCGGCGGCGAGGTGATCGACATCGCGCAAGTACAAATCGGCGGCCATCCAGCGTGCCAGCAACAATACTTCGCGGGTCACGGCGGCGGTGACGTTGGGGTTACCGTCGCGGTCGCCGCCCATCCACGAAGCAAAGCGAATCGGTGCGGCTTCCAACGGCAAGTGCAGGCCAGTGGCGGCATGCAGAGCCTGATCGGCCTTGCGCAAATAGTTGGGAATCGCCTGCCACAGCGAATGCTCGATCACCGCAAAGCCCCACTTGGCTTCATCCACCGGCGTCGGGCGGGTGCGGCGGATTTCTTCGGTGTGCCAGGCTTCGGCGATCAGGCGCTGCAAGGTGGTCTTGATCTGCTCGCGCTCGGCGGTGGTCAGGTCGCGATGATCCTGGGCCGCCAGTTGCGCGGCGATCGCGTCGTACTTCTGGATCAGTGTGCGTCGCGCCACTTCGGTGGGGTGCGCGGTCAATACCAGTTCGATGTCCACCCGCCCCAGTTGCCGGGCCAGGGATTCGGCGTCATGGCCGGCAGTCAACAGGCGAGCGAGCAACTCCGGCAACACCCGGGCCTCGAACGGCGCGGGTTGTGACTCTTCGCGGCGGTGAATCAGCTGATATTGCTCGGCGATATTGGCCAGGTTGAGGAACTGGTTGAACGCCCGCGCCACCGGCAGCAATTCGTCTTCGCTCAACTGGTTGAGACTGGCGCTGAGTTCGGCATCCATCGATCCGCGACGGTCGGCCTTGGCGCCTTTGCGGATTTGCTCGATCTTGTCGATAAAGCCATCCCCGTACTGCTCACGAATGGTGTTGCCCAACAGCTCACCCAACAGGTGAACGTCCTCGCGCAAGCGTGCATCAATATCGGTCATCAGCAGTTCTCCAGCGAAAATCCGGGCGGCTATGCTTTGATAATAGAGAGTGCCGTTGTAAAGCGGTTCTTACAAGTAAACCAGGGACTGCAAACCCCGAACGTTGCAGCTAGGCTCAACACCAAGCCGTACAGCGGCTTGCCACCGGCCACCGCCGGACACTCACCCGGCCTGCCATGAGCAGGTGCGTAATGAGGTCATTATGAAAATCCGCGAGCTTGCCAAGCACTGGGAAGAAAACGCCAAGGGTCGCCTGACCGACTCCGGCTACACGATTCGTCTGGACGTGGAAGCCGCCGCACGGCTGGCGGCGATTATCGATATGTACCCCAAAAGGCACCCTGAAGAACTGCTCGGAGAATTGATTGGCGCAGCCCTTGAAGAACTTGAAGAAAGCTTTCCGTATGTGAAAGGGTCAACGGTGGTCGCCACCGACGAAGAAGGTGATCCGCTGTACGAAGACGTCGGTCCGACCCCGCGTTTTCTCGCCTTGTCCCGTCGTCATTTGCACGATTTGTCGACCGATAACGACAAGCCAAAACACTGATTTGCGCGTCTTGTTCCCCTTCCAGAAATACGTATTTCCTGGCCCGTGCAGGGCCGGGAATACCCCTGTGCGCGGCTAAAGTTCCCGATTTAGAGCCTTGTCCATCAGGTCAAAGTTTTTTCGGGCGAAAGGCCATATTCTCTGAACTTTTAAAAAATACCTCGGGTCAACCCAGTAACCACGCCTGGGACGGCCGTTTCAAAATGCTCTGGAAATTCAAGGTTGCGGCTCCTTGCCCAGGATGGGTTCAGATGTTTTTCAGGAGTTATCCAATGGAGTTGAAAACCATGAAGACCAGCATTGCTTCATCCTCGTCCACCCACCTGCGCGGTTTCAAACTGGCGGCCCTGGCCATCGGCAGCAGCTTGGTTCTGGCCGGATGCGCTGGCAACCCGCCCACCGAGCAATACGCCGTGACCCAATCGGCCGTGAACAGTGCCGTCAGCGCCGGGGGCACCGAATTCGCCGCGGTGGAAATGAAGTCCGCTCAGGACAAGTTCAAACAAGCCGAAATCGCCATGCACGACAAAAAGTATGACGAAGCCAGAATGCTCGCCGAACAGGCCGAGTGGGACGCCCGAGTGGCAGAACGCAAAGCCCAGGCGATGAAAGCCGAACAGGCTGTAAAGGACTCACAGAAAGGTGTTCAGGAACTGCGTCAGGAAAGTCAGCGCACCGTGCAATAAGCGCGCATCCCGATGTTCAGGCCCTGACACTCTTATCGATAGAAAGGACGAACCGCTATGCGCAAACAATTGATGATACCCGCCCTTCTGGCCGCAAGCGTTGCACTGGCTGCCTGCTCCACACCACCCAACACAAACCTGGAGCAAGCCCGCACCAACTACGCCGGTCTGCAAGCCAACCCGCAAGCCAGCAAAGTCGCGGCACTGGAAACCAAAGACGCCAGCGATTACCTGGACAAGGCCGACAAGGCTTACCAGGACAAGGAAGACCAGAACAAGGTCGACCAACTGGCTTACCTGACCAACCAGCGCGTTGAAGTGGCCAAGCAGACCATTGCCCTGCGCACCGCTGAAAACAACCTGAAAAACGCCTCGGCTCAACGGGCCCAGGCGCGTCTGGATGCCCGCGACCAGCAGATCAAACAATTGCAGGCCAGCCTCAACGCCAAACAGACCGATCGCGGCACGCTGGTAACGTTCGGTGACGTGCTGTTCGCCACCAACAAGGCCGACCTGAAATCCAACGGTCTGGTGAATATCAACAAACTGGCGCAGTTCCTTCAGGAAAACCCCGACCGTAAAGTGATTGTCGAAGGCTACACCGACAGCACCGGCGCGGCGTCGTACAACCAGTCGCTGTCCGAGCGCCGCGCGACCTCGGTGCAAGTGGCCCTGATCAAGATGGGTGTCGACCCGGCGCGCATCGTGGTCCAGGGTTATGGCAAGGAATACCCGGTGGCCGAAAACACCAGCGTTTCCGGCCGCGCGATGAACCGTCGGGTAGAAGTGACTATTTCCAACGATAACCAGCCGGTGATTCCGCGTTCGGCTATCAGCTCGAATTAAGTGAACCACGCTGCCATGTAACGTCTGTAGGAGCGAGGCTTGCCCGCGAAGAACGATGACTCGGTGTATCTATTAGACCGCGTCATCGTTCTTCGCGGGCAAGCCTCGCTCCTACGGGATGTTTTATTGTTCGAGTTTTTGCGGGGTTTCCTGGCCCATGCAGCGCACGGCTTTTTTCTTGTTGTTGACCAGTACGCCGGTCAGGCCTTTCTGTTCGGTATCAAACATCACCAGCACGCCATCAATGCACTGCGCCACTTGCGCGGCCGGTTCCAGGGAGATTTTGTAGTCTTCGCCCGGCACGGTCTTGAGCATGGTGAAGTCGCTGAGCAGCAACGCATCCTCGGGTTTGGCGAAGTGCAGGTAGCCGTACCACCACAGGGCCCCGACGGTGCCGAGGATGCTGCAAATACCGGTGATGATCAGCGGGATGGCGTTACGTTCTTCACTCATTGCGGACTCTCTGGTGGTTCATCTTCAGAATTCGGAGGTGCCGGGTAATTCGGGATCTCACCCAGGCGACGCAGACCGTTGAAATGCTGCGGGTCTTCGAGGTAGCGCAGCATGACTTTGCGCCAGACCGGGTCGGCGAAGGTTTGCACATGACCGCCACGGGTCAGTTGCAGCACTCGCGGCGGCGGCGCAGCTTGATACAGTCGGATGCCGTTGGAAAGGGGCACCAGCGGATCATCGATACTGTGATAGATCAGTTTCGGTACACCATTGAGCTGCGTCATGGAACGGATCGCGCTATCGCCATCCGGCACCAGCCAGGACAACGGCACCTGGAACGGCCAGGTCATCCAGGAGGTGCTGAGGGCGAAACGCCCGACATCGCGGTAGCTGGCAGGCACGCCATCGAGCACGAAAGCCTTGAGTTGCCGCTGGCGCTCGGGATGCTGGGCCAGGTAATGCACGGCCATCGAACCGCCAAGGCTCTGACCGAGAAGGATCAACGGCTTGCCCTTGACCTCCGGCGCCTGGTCGAGCCATGTGAAGGCGGCGTCGATGTCCTGATAAATCTCCGGCAACGCCGGCTTACCTTCGGACAATCCGTACCCGCGATAGTCCACCAGCAACACCTGATAGCCCTGCTTCGGCAACCACCAGCTCGCACCCAGATGCCACGCCAGGTTGCCGCCGTTACCGTGCAGATGCAGCACAGTGCCTTTGACTTCGACGCCTTTTTTCGCCGGCAGCCACCAGCCATGCAGCTTGAGGCCGTCGGCAGTGGTCAGGGTGACGTCGCGATAGTCGAGCTTGGCTTTTTCCGGGGTGAACGGCTGGCCGGGCTCGGGGTAGAACAGCAAAGAGCTGCAACCGCCGAGGGCCAGGAGCAGGCAGAAGATGCCGAGGATTCTCATCCGGTGAAGCCTCAATGTGGGTGATCGTTCCCATGCTCCGCGTGGGAGTGCATACCGTGACGCTCTGCGTCACAGTGGACGCGGAGCGTCCATGGCGGCATTCCCACGCAGAGCGTGGGAATGATCTGAATCAAAGGATATTGGAGTAATCCGCTTCGATCCGGTCCAGGCTCAGGTGGTTGAGGAAGTTGGAGAAGCACATCCACGCCGACAACGCGTTCATGTCGCGGAACTGCTCGGGCAGGTACTTGGGCGGCACCACCAGGCCTTCGTCCACCAATTGGCGCAAGGTCCGCATGTCCTCCAGCGTAGTCTTGCCGCAGAACAACAGCGGTATCTGCTCCAGCTTGCCTTTGCGCACGGCCAACTGAATGTAGTTGTAAATCATGATAAAGCCCTTGAGGTAGGACAAGTCTTTGGTAAATGGCAGACCATTCGGCACCGAGCCGCGGAACACCCGACTGGCATTGCCGTAGCTTTCGGCCATTTCAAAGCCCTGAGCCCGGAAGAACTCAAAGATCTGCAAGAAGTCCGCACCCTCCTCCACCATATGAATGGCGCGGGTGCGGTTGGTCAGTTTGCGCAAGCGGCTCGGGTAGGAGGCGAAGGTGATGATCTCCATCAGGATCGCCAGGCCCTCCTGAGTCACGGTGGACGACGGCGGGCCTTTGGACAGGAACGTACAGATCGGCTGATTCAGGCCGTTGAGGGTGGTGCCCACATGCACCAGCCCTTCATGGACTTCCAGCGCACGCACGTCGCGATTGTTGAACATCGCGTCGGTGCGGATCTTGATGTAGTCGGCGCCGGCCGCCGCGTCGGCGACGATCCCGTCGGACTCGAACACCCGGATGGTTTCCTCGTTTTCGCCAAACACCTTGTTCAACCGATGTTGCAGCAGGTCGACGGCTTCCTTGGCCGTGAGGACTTTCGGTTCGTCCTTGAGGTCGCCACGGCCGTCGATGTTGTTCAGGTAATCGGAGAGCATCAGCCCCAGGTCGGCCAGGGTCGGGTCGCCGGCGTGAAACGCATCGGACGCCGCGCCGTACAACTCCTGGGAAATCAACCCGAAATCCTCGGTGCCGCGCGCTTCAAGCATGCGCACCACCATGCGGTATTCCTTGCACATGCGGCGCATGATCTGCCCGACCGGGTTGAACTGGCCAAGTTGCCGAGTGATGTCGCGCTCGATGTTCTGGAACTCCAGCTTCACTTTGCTGGAGTCGAACGACAGCGGTCGATTGAGGTAGTAGTCGCGGTCCACGGCCGGCATTTCCTTGCCCTTGCCCTTGAGGAACCCCTTGCGAATACTGTCATCCCACTTGACCGCATCCAGAATGCGAATCGGCGTCTGCGCCAGCACTATGCGATCGGACAACATGCGTATCGTCTGCTGGTATTCGTCCACCCGAGACTCCTGTAGTAAAGCTGTTACGTGCTGGGTTTATTTGGTTTTGGCCAGGCGCTGATAGCGTACCGCTTCGACGAAGACATCGGAATTGGCCGGGTCGTCGAGGTAGGCGAATACCTGATCCAGGCTGTTGTTGATCAACACCCCATCGCCATCTTCAGTCTGAAAGCCTTCGCCACTGAGGGCTTCTTGCCCCATGGCCTGTCTGATCTGCTCAAGGTCGAGGTTGTAGACCACCAGTTCGTGCTTATCGTTGAGCTCGAAACCGGCGATGGTGAAATGCCCGCCGAACTGCGCCGGCACCTTCGCCGACAGGTACCAGCGATTGCCATGGCGCGACACCGTGAAGGGATAGGCTTCGCGTTCATGGGGTTTGGCCTTGAAGTAGCTGACCGCCTGGTAGTGATTGTCGCCGACGCGTGTCAGTTCCAGGTTCATCGGCTCGCCCCAGGCGTTGGTGCTGGCCCATTTGCCGAGCAGCCCTTTGGGCGCGGGCTCGCTGGCGGGCAGCGACTCCTTGAAGGTCACCAGGCAGCCACTGAGCAGCAGGAACGACAAGGCGATCACCACGACACGCCAGGCTTTCATTCAACACTCCCTATCGACACACGATGCCCCCTACTGGCCACTCTCCCACAGGGTTGAGTCTCACAAGGGGTTACACCGACGCCAGTACCAGGTGCATGTAGCGGGTCAGGATGCCGAGCATTTCCTCTTCGGCAACAGGCTCGGCATCGTTGAGCAGGCCCTGATATTCCATCCGTCCGACAATCGCCGTCAACACTTTGGCATCTTGTTGTGGCTCGCGGGAACCCAATACTTCGAAAAGCTGGCAGGTGCCCTGCAAGAGAATTTGCTGATGGGAACGCACCAACAACGCCAGACGCGGGTTAAGCAACGCTTCCTGGCGGAAGGCTTGCTCGGCCATCAAGTGCTCGCGGCGATTGATCAATTGCCGATGAACATAGTCAGCCATCAGCCGTGCGATATCGTCCGCCAGCTGCGAGCGCGACTCGGCGGTGCCATCACCGCTGACAACCATCTCGCGCAACAGGCCTTCGTTGCTGGCCCACAACCGGGCCATGTATGCCGCGCTGCGTTCCACGTATTGGGCAAAGGTATCGGTGAGCAGGTCATCGATGTCCTTGAAGTAGTAAGTGGTGGCCGACAGCGGCACACAGGCCTCGGCGGCCACCGCACGGTGCCGCACAGCCCGCACGCCATCGCGCACGACAATGCGCATCGCCGCGTCGAGAATGTCCTGTCGACGCTGTTCGCTGCCCTGTCGGCTGGCCTTGCGGCCCTGGTACTGAACACTTTCAGCGACCGCAGTGGCGATATCCGCTGCACCTTCTTGAGCAATTGCACGATTCACGACAGGTATTCCTCTCTAACGTCAAAAGTAACCAATTGATACGTTTGTACCAGACAGGCAATAAAAAGCCGCCTGTTTTAGGCGGCTTTTTAATTGAAACATTTACGCTTGCGGGCGCATGTGCGGGAACAGGATCACGTCGCGGATCGACGGTGAGTTGGTCAGCAACATCACCAGGCGGTCGATACCAATCCCTTCACCAGCGGTCGGCGGCATCCCGTACTCCAGCGCGCGAACGAAGTCGGCGTCGTAGTGCATGGCTTCGTCGTCACCGGCGTCCTTGTCGGCCACCTGTGCCATGAAGCGTTCGGCCTGGTCTTCCGCGTCGTTCAACTCGGAGTAGGCGTTGGCGATTTCACGGCCACCGATGAACAGTTCGAAACGGTCGGTGACGTTCGGGTTCTCGTCATTACGACGGGCCAGCGGCGACACTTCGAACGGGTACTGGGTAATGAAGTGCGGCTGTTCCAGCTTGTGCTCGACCAGTTCCTCGAAAATCATCACCTGCAGTTTGCCCAGGCCTTCGAAGCCCAGCACCTTGGCGCCGGCCTTCTTGGCGATGGCGCGGGCCTTGTCGATGTCCTGCAGGTCGGCAGCGGTCAGCTCCGGGTTGTACTTGAGGATCGAGTCGAATACCGACAGACGCACGAACGGCTCGCCGAAGTGGAACACCTTATCGCCGTAAGGCACGTCGGTGCTGCCCAGAACCAGCTGCGCCAGTTCGCGGAACAGTTCCTCGGTCAGGTCCATGTTGTCTTCGTAGTCAGCGTGGGCCTGGTAGAACTCGAGCATGGTGAACTCGGGGTTGTGCCGGGTCGAAACGCCTTCGTTACGGAAGTTGCGGTTGATTTCGAAGACTTTCTCGAAGCCACCGACAACCAGACGCTTGAGGTACAGCTCCGGCGCGATACGCAGGAACATCTGCATATCCAGCGCGTTGTGGTGAGTTTCGAACGGCTTGGCCGCCGCACCACCCGGAATGGTTTGCAGCATCGGCGTTTCGACTTCCAGGAAGTCACGCTTCATCAGGAAGCTGCGAATGTGCGCAATCACTTGCGAACGCACGCGGAAGGTCTGGCGCACGTCTTCGTTGACGATCAGGTCGACGTAACGCTGGCGGTAGCGCTGCTCGGTGTCGGACAGGCCGTGGTGCTTGTCCGGCAGCGGGCGCAGGGATTTGGTCAGCAGGCGCACGTTGGTCATTTCAACGTACAGGTCGCCCTTGCCGGAACGGGCCAGGGTGCCTTCGGCGGCAATGATGTCGCCCAAGTCCCAGGTTTTCACCGCGGCCAGGGTTTCTTCGGACAGGGTTTTACGGTTGACGTAAACCTGGATGCGCCCGGACATGTCCTGGATCACCATGAACGAGCCACGGTTGAGCATGAGACGACCGGCAACCTTGACCGGGATCGCAGCCTCTGCCAGCTCTTCCTTGGTCTTGTCCGCGTACTTCTTCTGCAAGTCTTCGCAGTAGGCGTCGCGGCGGAAGTCGTTGGGGAAGGCCTGGCCCTTGGCGCGCTCGGCAGCAAGCTTTTCCTTGCGCAGGGCGATCAGGGAGTTTTCTTCCTGTTGCAGGGCTTGCGGGTCGAGTTGTAGGTCGCTCATGTCTTTAAATATTCCATCAGGTTCGTTGCCCCGGCCTTCGGCCGGGGATCGCTGGCAAGCCAGCTTCTACAGGGATCGCGCTGTATCAGGCGATCCTGTATTGCACGTCTTACAGCCCTTGTTTCAGGCTCGCCACCAGGTATTCGTCGATGTCGCCGTCGAGCACCTTGTCGCAGTCGCTGCGTTCGATGTTGGTACGCAGATCCTTGATCCGCGAGGCATCGAGCACGTACGAACGGATCTGGTGACCCCAGCCGATGTCCGACTTGGTGTCTTCCAGAGCCTGGGAAGCAGCATTGCGTTTCTGCACTTCCTGCTCGTACAAGCGCGCCCGCAACATTTTCATCGCGGTGTCTTTGTTGGCGTGCTGGGAGCGTTCGTTCTGGCAGCTGACCACGGTGTTGGTCGGTACGTGAGTAATCCGTACGGCCGAGTCGGTGGTGTTTACGTGTTGACCACCGGCACCGGAGGAGCGGTAGGTGTCGATGCGCAGGTCCGACGGGTTGATGTCGATTTCGATGTTGTCATCGATTTCCGGCGAAACGAACACGGCCGAGAACGAGGTGTGACGACGGTTGCCGGAGTCGAACGGGCTCTTGCGCACCAGACGGTGCACGCCGATTTCGGTACGCAGCCAGCCAAAGGCGTATTCGCCCTTGATGTGCACGGTCGCGCCTTTGATACCGGCGACTTCACCGGCCGACAATTCCATGATGGTCGCGTCGAAACCGCGTTTATCCGCCCAGCGCAGGTACATGCGCAGCAGGATGTTGGCCCAGTCCTGGGCCTCGGTACCGCCGGAGCCGGCCTGGATGTCCAGGTAGGCGTTGTTCTGGTCCATCTCGCCGCTGAACATGCGACGGAATTCGAGCTTCTCGAGGGCTTCGCGCAAGCGCTCCACTTCAAGGGCTACGTCGTCGACGGCGGCCTGGTCTTCTTCCTCGGCAGACATCAACAGCAGGTCCTTGGCATCGGCCAGACCGCTGGACATTTCATCGAGGGTTTCTACGATCTGGGCCAGCGCAGAGCGCTCGCGACCCAGGTTCTGAGCGTACTCAGGGTTGTTCCAGACACTCGGATCTTCAAGCTCGCGATTGACTTCGGTCAGACGCTCATGCTTTTGATCGTAGTCAAAGATACCCCCGAATAGTTTCGGAGCGCTCGGACAGGTCCTTGATACTGTTAAGGATCGGGTTGATTTCCATGGCGGGCAGCACTCGTTGGCGAACTTTTGAAAGCCGGCGAGTATAACGTAATCGAGCTGTCACGGCAGCCCGCCTGGCGGCTTTAGGGGCAACATAAAACCTGTGGCGAGGGGGCCTGGGGCTTCACTTAATCTGAAGACTACTCAATTCCCACCTGATTACGCCCATTGTTCTTCGCCAGGTACAGCCCCTTGTCCGCCGCCGAGATCAATTGCCGGCAATCAACGCCCGGCTGCGGGGTCATGGTCGACAGGCCGATGCTGATGGTCAGGCACGAACCTTCGGTCGGGAAAATGTGCGGGATCTTCAACCCGGCCACGGTCCGACGCAGCTTTTCCGCCACCAGCCGTGCACCGCCCGGCGAGGTGTTGGGCAAGACCAGGACGAACTCTTCGCCGCCGTAACGGGCCGGCAGGTCCGATGGCCTGGCGCTGGCGTCACGAATCGCCGTGGCGACTTTGCGCAGGGCTTCATCACCTTCGAGATGACCAAAACTGTCGTTGTAGGACTTGAAATAGTCGACATCGATCATCAGCAACGACAATTGCGTCTGGTCACGCATCGAACGCCGCCACTCCAGTTCCAGGTATTCGTCGAAATGCCGGCGGTTCGACAGCCCGGTCAGGCCGTCGGAGTTCATCAAGCGTTGCAGCACCAGGTTGGTGTCGAGCAATTGCTGCTGGCTCACGCGTAAGGCGCGATACGCCGCGTCACGCTGCAGCAGGGTCATGTAGGAGCGCGAGTGATAGCGGATGCGCGCCACCAGTTCGATGTTGTCCGGCAGCTTGACCAGGTAATCGTTGGCCCCGGCGGCAAATGCCGCGCTTTTGATCAGCGGGTCTTCCTTGGTCGACAGGACAATGATCGGAATGTCCTTGGTGGCCGGGTGATTACGGTATTCGCGCACCAGACTCAGGCCGTCCAGGCCGGGCATGACCAGATCCTGAAGGATCACCGTCGGCTTGATGCGGATCGCCTGGGCGATGGCCTGGTGCGGGTCGGCGCAGAAATGGAAGTCGATGTTTTCTTCGTTCGACAGACCACGGCGCACCGCCTCGCCGATCATCGCCTGATCGTCCACCAACAACACCATGGCGGCGTTTTCGTCGGTTTTGAAGTCGTCGAGCTGTAATTCATTCATGTGCGGTCACCTGAGTACTGCTTGGGCCACGATTGCTGCTAATGATAGTCATTTTTGGAAAATCTCCAGCAAACGTGGCGCTATCTTGTCCAGTGGGCGGATTTCCACGGCAGCCTCGATAGCTGCGGCCGCCTTGGGCATTCCGTACACGGCACTGCTGTTCTGGTCCTGAGCGATGGTCAGGTAGCCCTGTTGGCGCATGAGTTTAAGCCCCTGGGCGCCGTCGCGCCCCATACCGGTTAGCAGAACGCCCACGGCGTCACCGCTCCAGTAACTGGCCACACTCTCGAAAAACACATCGATCGACGGACGATAGATCTCATTGACCGGTTCGGCTGTGTAGGCCAGCGTGCCGTTCTTCAGCAGGCGAATATGATGGTTGGTACCAGCCAGCAGGACCGTGCCGCTTTGTGGCGGTTCGCCTTCCTGGGCCAGGCGTACATCCAGGCCGCTGGCGGTGGCAAGCCATTCGGCCATGCCGGCGGCGAACACCTGATCCACATGCTGGACCAACACGATGGCGGCCGAAAAATCGGGTGGCAAACCCTTGAGCAGCACTTCCAGCGCCGCCGGCCCGCCAGCGGATGAACCAATGGCCACCAGGTGTTGGCGCGAGGCCGAGTTGCGGTGCGGGCTCGGTGCCGCTCGCACCCGATTGCTGTGGTCACCAATCAGCCAGCCAATGTTCATGATCTTGCGCAGCAGAGGCGCGGCAGCTTCCTGAGGGTTGCCAGCACCCAGCGCCGGGGTATCGACCACATCCAGCGCGCCGTAGCCCATGGCTTCGAACACCCGGTGCACGTTCTGTTGACGGTCGACGGTGACAATGACGATCGCGCAGGGGGTTTCGGCCATGATCCGCCGGGTCGCTTCCACGCCGTCCATTAACGGCATGATCAAGTCCATCAGGATCAGGTCCGGGGTGTATTCGGCGCAACGTCGCACCGCCTCCACCCCGTTGCCGGCGACCCAGACCACCTCGTGCGCCGGTTCGAACGCCAGAGCGCGGCGTAAAGCCTCTACCGCCATGGGCATGTCGTTGACGATGGCGATTTTCATGTTCGCGCCCCTCCAATGAGCTCAACGACTGCATCCAGCAAGGCGTCATCATGAAAACTGGCCTTGGCTAGATAATAGTCGGCGCCGGCGTCCAGTCCACGACGCCGGTCTTCTTCGCGGTCCTTGTAGGACACCACCATCACCGGCAGCGATTGCAGACGATTGTCGCGACGCAATAAAGACACCAACTCGATGCCGTCCATGCGCGGCATGTCGATGTCGGTGATCAGCAGATCGAAATTCTCCGAGCGCAGGGCATTCCAGCCATCCATACCGTCCACCGCCACGGCGACGTCGTAACCGCGATTGAGCAGCAATTTGCGCTGCAACTCACGAACAGTCAGCGAATCGTCCACCACCAGAATCCGTTTACGCGAGGCTTCGACGGCCTGATTGGCGTGCCGGGCAATGCGCTCCAGACGTCCGGTATTGAGCAGTTTGTCCACCGAACGCAGCATGTCTTCGACGTCGACGATCAGCACCACAGAGCCGTCGTCGAGCAAGGCTCCGGCGGAAATGTCCTGCACCTTGCCCAGACGCTCGTCCAGCGGCAGCACCACCAGCGTCCGCTCGCCGATAAACCGCTCGACCGCCACCCCGTAGATCGCCTCGCGCTCGCGCATGACCACGACTTTGAGGGTCTGCGCGCTGTTCTGGCTCGCCGGGCGATGCAACAGCTGACTGGCGGCGACCAGCCCGACATGCTGGCCTTCGTACCAGAAGTGCTGCCGGCCTTCGACTTGCACGATGTCTTCCGGCTCCAGATCGCACATACGCTCGATGTGCGCCAGCGGGAAGGCATACGCCTCGTCACCGACTTCCACCACCAGACTGCGCACCACCGACAGCGTCTGCGGCACTTCAAGATGGAAACGACTGCCCGCGCCCGCCGTCTGCTCCAGCACCACGGCGCCGCGCAACTGCCGGACCATGTGCTGGACCGCATCCAGCCCGACGCCGCGCCCGGACACTTCGGTGACCGTGTCGCGCAGGCTGAAACCCGGCAGAAACAGGAACGTCAGCAGCTCTTCTTCGCTCAACTGCGCGGCAGTCTCGGCTGGGGATAACTGCCGCTCGACGATCGTGCGGCGGACCTTTTCCAGGTCGACGCCATTGCCATCATCGCTCAGCTCCAGCACCAGCAGACCGGCCTGATGGGAGGCTCGCAAACGGATCACGCCTTCCTCCGGCTTGCCCGCCAAGCGTCGCTGTTCCGGGGTTTCGATGCCATGATCCACCGCATTGCGCAGCAGGTGTGTCAGCGGCGCCTCGAGCTTTTCCAGTACGTCTCGGTCGACTTGGGTCTTGTCGCCCTCGATCTCCAGCCGCACCTGTTTGCCAAGGTCGCGCCCAAGATCGCGGACCATGCGTACTTGACCGCTCAGCACGTCGGCGAACGGCCGCATGCGACAGGCCAGCGCGGTGTCATACAACACCTGCGCGCGCTGGCTGGCGTGCCAGGCGAACTCGTCCAGTTCGGCGTTTTTTTCCACCAGCAATTGCTGGGACTCAGCCAGCAATCGGCGGGCATCGCCCAAGGCTTCCTGGGCTTCGAGGCTCAAGGCATGGTCCTTGAGATGGACGTTGAGGCTTTCCAGCGCCCGCAGGCCATTGCTCTGCATGCGTTTAAGGCGCTGCATGGTGGCCAGGTGCGGCTTGAGGCGCTGGGTTTCCACCAGCGATTTACTCGACAGGTCGAGCAGGCTGTTCAAGCGCTCGGCCGTGACGCGTAATACACGCTCGCCAGTGTCGGTGGTGCGCTTGGTCTTGGACGCAGGCTCGGCGGGCTCTGACTGGGGTGTTTCAATGAGCGTTTCGACGGGTGTTTCGGCGACACGAACGGGCGGCTCGACCCTGGGTGCCGGCGGTTCGAGCGGAGGTTCTGCCATCGGCAGCGCGATGGGGGCAACCGTCGCCATGTGTTCAAGCAGCCGTCCCATCAAGACGACGTAAGCGTCGATATCCGCAGGCGCCGGAGCATTGTTCGGCGTCGCAATCCGCATCAGCAGATCGGTGCCCTGCAACAGCGCATCAATGTGTTCGGGTCGCAGGTACAGGCGCCCTTCCTGGGCGCTGACCAGGTAATCCTCCATCACGTGGGCGACGCTGACCCCGGCATCGACGCCTACAATCCGCGCCGCGCCCTTGAGCGAATGGGCCGCGCGCATGCACGACTCGAGGTAATCGGCCTGGGTCGGATCACGCTCCAGCGCCAGCAGACCGGCGCTCAGCACCAGGGTCTGGGCCTCGGCTTCCAGGCTGAACAGCTCCAGCAAGGAGGCGTCACGCATTTGGTCGGGGGTCATGTGAGGCTCCGGGTCACGGCAGACAGCAGCTGCTCTTCATCCAGCCAACGCAGGCTGCGACCTTTGAATGGCAAGACTCCGCGGGTGTATTTGGCGCTGGCCTGGGTGCCGGACTGGGACGCGGCATCGAGAATGCGCTCATCGATGGCGTGAATCCCGTCCACTTCGTCCACCGGCACAACCACCGGCCCGCCGTGGGCGGCGATGATCAGCATCCGCGGCGTTACCCGTGCGCCGGGCGCCACGCTACTGGTGTCGTCGAGCCCCAACAGCTCCACCAAAGACAGGCACGCCACCAAGGCACCGCGCACATTCGCCACGCCGAGCAATGCCCGGGAGCGCTGGTGCGGCAAGGAATGGATCGCTTGCAGCGGCGCCACTTCGACCAGGCTGCGAGTGGCCAGGCCCAGCCACTCTTCGCCGAGGCGAAACATCAGCAGCGAGCGGGTTTTCACCTCACTCTCGGCCACCGTGGAGATTTGCCCACGGTCGCCCTGCGACAAGGCGTAGCGGTCGAGCAAGCGCGTGGCGGCAGCCGAATACACCGCGCAATTGCGGCAATGAATGTGATCGGTCAGCAGCGGGCAGGACTGATCGCCGTGGATACCGATACGGTTCCAGCAGTCGTCGATGGCCTGGGCATCTTCATGGGTGACGCTCAAGGTGTCGGAGGCGTTCATCGTTTACGCTCACTGTCAGCGGCGCGCTCGCTACGGGCGGCGCGGGCCTGCAATCTTCTGGCACCCGCCGCATCGCCCTGGGATTGCAGCAAAGCCGCCAGGTGCATCAATGCGTCGGGGTGTTGCGGTTCGAGGTACAACGCCTTGCGATAAAAACCCTGGGCCTCCAGGGCACTGCCGGCGACATCGCTGAGCAGCCCCAGCCAATAGAACACTTGGGCCACGGGCTCGTGACTACGCAAATAACTTTCGCACGCGGTACGGGCCTCGGCACTTTTACCTTCGTTGGCCAGCGCGGCAATGTTCGCCAGCAGCGTGGCGGCGTCCGAAGGGGTGGCGTTGGGAGTTTGAGGCACCGGCACGACCGCCGCGAAGGGTCGACTGCGCACCGGTGGCGGAGTCACGCTGCGCACCGGTTGCTGTGCCGGCAGCGGCATCGGCACAAAGGTCGCCAGCGGTTCGGGCGCGCTCTGGCGACTGAAGGCAAACGACTGCGGGATCCCGATCGAACGCATGCCGAAACGACCGAGCAGGCTGCCCTCGGCCGGGCCGATAAACAGCACGCCATCGACGTGAGTCAGGCGCTTGAGCACTTCGAACACTTGCTGCTGGGTCGGCTGGTCGAAATAAATCAGCAGGTTGCGACAGAACACGAAGTCATAGGGCGGCTCGTTGACCAGCAAGGTCGGATCCAGCAGGTTACCGACCTGTAAACGCACCTGTTCAAGCACGCGTCCACTGAGGCGATAGTTGTCATGTTCAGCGGTGAAATGGCGCTCGCGAAATTCGATCTCCTGGCCACGAAACGAATTCTTGCCGTACAACGCAAGCCTGGCCTTCTCCACCGATAGCGGGCTGACATCCATGCCGTCGACCTTGAACTGGTGCGGCGCCAGCCCGGCATCGAGCAATGCCATGGCGATCGAGTACGGTTCTTCGCCGGTGGAACATGGCAGGCTGAGGATTCGCAGGGCGCGCATGTTGTTGATCGCTGCCAGTCGCTTGGCTGCCAGCTTCGCCAGCGTGGCGAATGATTCCGGGTAACGGAAAAACCAGGTTTCGGGGACGATCACCGCTTCGATCAGCGCCTGCTGTTCGTCGCGCGAGCCCAGCAACGTGTGCCAGTACTCATCGGCCGTCAGCGCCCGAGCCGCCGTGATGCGCTGGCGCACCGCGCGCTCGATGATCGCCGGGCCGACCGAGCCGACATCCAGGCCGATACGCTCCTTGAGAAAATCGAAAAAACGCTGATCGCTGCTCATCCCTGCTCCTCAATCTGCGCCAGGTCCAGCGGCGGCGAGGGAAACAATAAGGCGCGAACCTGTGCATCCAGTAAATCGGCAACCCGTACCCATTGCAGCAGCCCCTGGGCATCTTCGCGCACCGGGCCGAGGTACGGCGCCTGGCGATTGTCCAGGCCATAAGGCTGAAAGTCCGCCGGGTTGCAGCGCAACGTGTCGGTGGCTTGTTCCAGAATCAGCCCGAGCAATTGCGCAGGCGTCGCCTCATCCGGCCGATAGTGCACCAACACCAGTCGCGTGCTGGTGCGGGCCTGGGCCGGTTGGCCAAACGTCAGCGCGCTGAGGTCGATCACCGGCACTACCGCGCCACGATAGGCGAACACCCCCGCCACCCAGTCCGGCGCCCGGGGAATGGGCTTCAACGGCAGTTGCGGCAGTACTTCGGCCACCTCGATAGCCTGCAAGGCGTAGCGCTCGCTGCCGATGCAGAACACCAGAAACAACGACTGCTTCGCCGGCATCGCCGCGCCGCGCCTGGCCGTAAGTTCGCTCATCAGACTTTGAATCGCGAAACACCGCCACGCAGCCCAACGGCCACCTGGCTCAGTTCGTCGATGGCGAAACTGGCCTGGCGCAAGGACTCGACAGTCTGGCTGCTGGCATCGCCCAACTGCACCAGCGCGTGGTTGATCTGCTCGGCGCCGGTGGCCTGGGCCTGCATGCCTTCGTTGACCATCAACACCCGCGGCGCCAGCGCCTGAACCTGATGAATGATCTGCGACAGCTGCTCGCCCACCTGCTGCACCTCGGACATGCCGCGGCGCACTTCCTCTGAGAACTTGTCCATGCCCATGACCCCGGCCGACACGGCCGACTGGATCTCGCGCACCATCTGCTCGATGTCGTAGGTGGCCACAGCCGTCTGGTCTGCCAGACGCCGCACTTCGGTGGCGACCACGGAAAATCCGCGACCGTATTCACCGGCCTTCTCGGCCTCGATTGCGGCGTTCAGGGACAACAGGTTGGTCTGGTCGGCGACTTTGACAATGGTCACCACCACCTGGTTGATGTTGCCGGCCTTCTCGTTGAGGATCGCCAGCTTGGCATTCACCAGATCTGCCGCGCCCATCACCGAATGCATGGTGTCTTCCATGCGCGCCAGGCCTTGCTGACCAGAACCGGCCAGCACCGAAGCCTGGTCGGCGGCGGTGGAGACTTCGGTCATGGTGCGCACCAGGTCGCGCGAGGTCGCGGCAATTTCCCGCGAGGTGGCGCCGATTTCAGTGGTGGTGGCCGCGGTTTCGGTGGCGGTGGCCTGCTGTTGCTTGGAAGTCGCGGCGATTTCGGTGACCGACGTGGTGACCTGCACCGAGGAGCGCTGGGCCTGGGACACCAGCGAGGTGAGCTCGGTCATCATGGCGTTGAAGCCGGTTTCCACCGCGCCGAATTCGTCCTTGCGATCCAGATTCAGGCGATTGCTGAGATCGCCGGTGCGCATGACTTCGAGGATATCCACAATCCGATTCATCGGCGCCATGATCGCACGCATCAACAGCAGGCCGCAGAGGCCGGCGACGATGACTGCCACCAGCAAAGAGACGCCCATGCTGATTTTGGCGGCTGTCACCGCATCACTGATGGCCAGCGTGGATTGTTCAGCCAGGGCGTGATTATTTTCAAGAAGGCTGTTCAGCTGCTTGCGCCCATTGACCCAGGCCGGCGTCAGTTTTTGCTCCAGGGCAAGAAGCGCCTGGTCGTACTCTTTACGCTGATAGAGATCGAGAACGTTGCTCATTTCTTTGTTGTAGAGCTGATGACGCACTTCGAACTCGTCGAACAGAACCTGATCGTCCTGAGTGAAAATGGTTTTGCGGTAGTTGGCTATTTGCTCGTTCAAGCGCTCTTCGAAGCTTTTGTACATGGTCTGGTCGGCGACGGTCATTTCGCGACGTCCGGAAAGGCCGACAATCTGTTGGGTGAGGTTAAAGCTGTCGACCCACGCGCCGCGGATCATCGAACTGAAATACACCCCGGGAACCGCATCGGTGCGGACTGATTCTGCGCTGGCGTCGATCTTCATCAACCGAGAAAAAGACACCACGACCATCAGCAGCATGATCGCGATAATTACCGCAAAGCTCGCCAAAATGCGTTGGCGCAACGTCCAGTTCTTCACAGTCAGTCCTCGGTGCGGGTCAAATGCTGCGGAGTATAGCTGAGGGTGTTTCATTTATAAGACGAGGTTTTGCCGCTTCTTGCGACTTGGGGGAAATAGCCGAAACGCTTCTGCATCTGGACTTTCCGCTGGATCGGGTGGAGGGTGCCTGCGGTGAATGGCAAGAATGGGCCGTGGATTGGCCGTTGGAATCTTTGGCGCTGCTGAAAATACCATCGTCGGATCGCCACCCGGACCAGGCTCGCTCACACAGTAGACCGCGCCCGTCAGGGCAACTCGGTCGAGTGTGGAAGCGAGCTTGCTCGCGAAGAACGATGGAGTGGAACAACTGAGAACAACTACTGAGCATAAGAGGTCAGTCACCTCGGCACGCTTATGCCTGCGTGCAGGCTACTCGACCTGAATAACCGTGATAATCGTTTTGGTTTTATAGGCTATATAGAGGCGCGAACCATCAGGGCTGAGGGCAAGGCTTTTCGGGTCACTTGCAACATCAAAAGTCTTGACCACCTGGAAACTCACGGTATCGAAAACCCTCACTTTTGCATCCTCGCTGGCAACATAAAGTAATCGGCTATCGGGACTCAGGGTCATAACACCCGGCTTGAAAGTATTGACCGAACGAATTTCGGAAAAATGCATGGATTCAAAAACTTTGACTTGTTGAAGGTGGATAAGACTGAGATAAATGCGATTTCCATCCAGACTGACTGCAAACCCTCTCACCCCACTCATTTCAGAACTTCCTTCAACGACCGCACCAGTATATGTATTGAAACTTCTTATTCTACAACCATCCGAATAATAACCTCCAAAGACAAATACACGCCGACCGTCGGGACTGAGCAGAACTGGCCCTTGAGAAACACCACTCTTACTCAACAAAACTTTATCAAGTTTTAATATGGTATCGATTTTTGTCAACGCTGAATTGGACAAAGCATATACATCAACACCTTCCCACCCCCAAACGCAACCGCTCCAATTATAGAGTGCCAACCTAATAAAAGTTTGCTCCCCAGTTGCCAAGTTCAGATTTATCGCACCATAATTATAACTACTAGTTATAAAAACCTGATTACTATCAGGATTAATGGCAACATGATATCCATTCAGCTTTTCCAGAGGCGTACCCAATACCTGCAAGCTCTGGGCATCAACGACTACTAATTTGCCATCTGTATTCGACGGTTTTATCGCAAATATTTTGGTACCGTCTGGACTAACAGTGATAGGACTTGAAATAAAACCAACTTCAAAGTTACCTACCTTCCCCCTCGCCGTTACATTCAACCCCGCACTCACCACTTTACCATCATATTCGGCCTTGATTGTGTAAGCTGTCGAAGGAGCATCCGTCCCAGTAATACCCCCTATCTTCAACTCACCAAACAAACTCGTCTTGAACTCACGCCGTCCCGTACTGCCATCTGCATATTTAAAGTTGTTTGGAATGGTCAGATACACCTTCGCCTCTTTGATGAAGTCTCCATTTTCATTCACCAGTTTCAATTCGATGTCGGTGAGACGCCCCAGCGGCGCAACGCGATAAGGCGCATTGAGGAACTCCAGCGTAGCTTTCATCCCTGCCGTCACCAGCGTGTAGCGCTTCAACGTGAAGGTCACGATCGTGTCAGCGTTTTCATTGGGGTAGAAATCCACCCGTAGCCGAACCCTCAATTGATTACCCGGTTTGAACAGCTCCAGCTCTTTGCGGGGGAGCACATGGTCGAGCCCGTTCTGGATCTCCAGCGCCGTCAAGGTGTTGCCCACGGCGATCGCGACAGTTTTGGGATTGTCGTCTGTGCCGGTCCCCAGCACGTGCAGCCAGTACTTTTGCCCCAGGCCGATCAAAGGCCAGGGCGCGCAGACGATCCGTGCATCGCCTGTAAACGCTCGCAGGTCCACGGAGTCCGTCCCGTAAGCCTCAACAATTTCCGGTGCCGGAAAGTTCGGATCCGTCACGTTGACGCTTTCTATTTTAAGGGACAGCGTCTCAGAGTCCGTCTCCTTACCATCGCGCAACAAGACCCACTTAAATGCCACCTCCTTGTTCCCGTTGGCCAGAATGAACGCCGGTGTGAGCTGAAAATTGGCGCGATCGTTGGTATTGAAGTTAATGAATCCGAATACCGGTGTCCCGACTCCCGCGCTTCCCCCGGTCACCACCAATTTGGCTCTATCGCCCGTTTTAAAACCTGCAGCCCAATCGACCCGAACAATGAACCCGGTCGTATGTTTGATGGGAAAGATCACATTGCCTACCAGCGCCGGCACGAAAGGAGCAGGTGGAACTTCTTCTTTGGGTGTCAGGTCGACCATGATCGACAGGGTCGGCGACGGCAGTGAGTTCTGGGTACCGTTCCCCAATTGGTCCTGTACCGTATAAAAAATCTGGAAATCCTTACTATTACCGCCCCCGATGAAAGCGGCTTGCGGGATAGGAATGTCGAACGCACCGTTGAGATCAGCGTTGGTTACGGTGTATTTGAACGTATAACCGTTACAGTCCACCGTCACGACATCGTGGAGTTTTGCAAAAGGGTAAGACACGGTCAGTGGTACACCTCGTGCGGCCTCTTCCGGACCCACCCCCTTTTTCTTTATCGCTTCCGGTAAATCGAGACCCAACCCCTCGTGGATGTCATTGTCGTCGGCTATCGGGTCCAGGCCGCCCGGGCGACTCCTGCTGTATAGCACCCACAGTTTGGGTGACTCCTCAGAATTGCCACTGACGCGATGGGCTACATAATGGAAAAATTGGAGACCCTCGCGAAGCAGAGCTCTGGGGACGTTGAAAACAGTGCGTTTCGTCGCTGGATCGATCGTCGAAGGAGCATCAATGGGCGTGACATTGCCATTGAGATGAAGTGTCAGAGAATCCGCCTCAGGAAATGGTGGATCCACTACTACCAGCAGATTCCCGGCCGCCGTGAGCCTTAATGGCACACCTACAAGCGGCTCTCCAACAGTCGGGTCTTCCCATTTGACGTCTGGCGTTGCCCCCTCAATTTTGGCTACTGAAAGCGCCAGGGTTGCGGAATCACTAGAAAGATCAGTCATCGCACACGCTCCTTGTCGACAGACCGCGAAAGGCCGCGGGGATAGCGGTATCAAACCGCGGTCTCGAAGGCGTGGCTACTGTCAGAAATAACAGGTAGCCGCTGTTTTGCGATGAATGGTCGCGCGCGAGAAAACAAACCCCGCCGCCCTGTACACGGGGGCGGGTTTGAGTGTCGGGCGCGAATTCACCCGCGCGATCTATTTCATCAAATGCCGCCTTGAAGATTTGTCGACTGCGAAACCGGGCACTAGGCTGGGTAAATCCACAACGCAGCCCGGCCTCAGTCAACCTCCCGCAAACCGCACTACGCTAATAACAAGCCATTCATGGCGAACGACCCCGTTCAACGCTGTCCCGACCCTAATCACAGAAGAGGGAAACCCCATGTTCGAACACAAGACCGCACTGCTCAGTGCAATCGCCACGGCGCTTCTGGCCAGCGCCAGCCTGCAGGCCGCCGAACCGCTGAAAGCCGTCGGTACCGGCGAAGGTCAGCTGGATATCGTTGCCTGGCCCGGCTATATCGAACGGGGCGAAAGTGACAAGGCCTACGACTGGGTCAACGCTTTCGAGAAGGAAACCGGCTGCAAGGTCAACGTCAAGACGGCCGGTACGTCCGATGAAATGGTCAGCCTGATGGCCAAGGGCGGTTACGACCTGGTGACGGCGTCCGGCGATGCCTCCCTGCGCCTGATCGCCGGCAAGCGTGTCCAGCCGATCAACACGGCATTGATCCCCAACTGGAAAAATCTCGATCCACGCTTGAAGGATGCGCCGTGGTATGTGGTCGACAAGCAAACTTATGGCACCCCCTATCAATGGGGTCCGAACGTGCTGATGTACAACACCAACGTGTTCAAACAGCCGCCGACCAGTTGGAGCGTGATACTCGAAGAGCAGAAGCTGCCCGACGGCAAATCCAACAAGGGCCGCGTGCAGGCGTATGACGGCCCGATCTACATCGCGGATGCGGCGCTCTACCTGAAAACCGCCAAGCCGGAACTGGGCATCAAAGACCCTTACCTGCTCGACGAAAAACAGTACAAGGCCGTGCTCGATCTACTGCGCGGTCAACAAAAGCTGATCCACCGCTACTGGCACGACACCACCGTGCAGATGAGTGACTTCAAGAACGAAGGCGTGGTGGCCTCCAGTTCCTGGCCGTATCAAGTCAATGGCCTGATGAACGAGAAACAGCCAGTCGCCTCAACCATCCCCAAAGAAGGCGCCACCGGGTGGGCCGATACCACCATGATGCACGCCGAAGCCAAGCACCCGAACTGTGCCTACAAGTGGATGGACTGGTCGCTGACACCGAAGGTCCAGGGTGATGTGTCCGCCTGGTTCGGCTCGCTGCCGGCGGTCCCGGCGGCGTGCAAGGCAAGCGAACTGCTGGGGGCCGAGGGTTGCAAGACCAACGGTTTCGACCAGTTTGACAAGATCGCCTTCTGGAAAACCCCGCAGGCTGAGGGTGGCAAGTACGTGCCATATAGCCGTTGGACCCAGGACTACATCGCGATTATGGGAGGTCGTTAGGCCCTCTTCGCGAGCAGGCTCGCTCCCACAATGGAAGGCGATCAACTGTGGGAGCGAGCCTGCTCGCGATGTTTTCAAAGAGTCAATTTCTGGAGCACCACCCCCATGACGCTTGCAGTCCAGTTCACCAACGTATCCCGTCAGTTCGGTGAGGTGAAGGCCGTTGACCGGGTTTCCATCGACATCCAAGACGGCGAGTTCTTTTCCATGCTGGGCCCTTCCGGCTCAGGCAAAACCACCTGCCTGCGCTTGATCGCCGGTTTCGAACAGCCAAGCACCGGTTCCATCCGGATTCATGGTGCCGAGGCCGCCGGGCTGCCGCCGTATCAACGCGACGTGAACACCGTGTTCCAGGATTACGCGCTGTTCCCGCACATGAACGTACTCGACAACGTCGCCTACGGTTTGAAAGTCAAAGGTGTCGGCAAGACCGAACGCCACAAACGGGCCGAAGAAGCCCTCGACATGGTCGCCCTCAACGGCTACGGCAAGCGCAAACCGGTGCAGCTGTCGGGCGGCCAACGCCAGCGTGTGGCCCTGGCCCGCGCGCTGGTCAATCGCCCTCGCGTGTTGTTGCTCGACGAACCACTCGGGGCACTGGACCTGAAACTGCGCGAGCAAATGCAAGGCGAACTGAAGAAGCTGCAACGCCAGCTCGGCATCACCTTCATCTTCGTCACCCATGACCAGACCGAAGCGTTGTCGATGTCCGACCGCGTGGCGGTGTTCAACAAGGGGCGCATCGAACAGGTCGACACGCCACGTCAGCTCTATATGAAGCCGACAACCACCTTCGTCGCCGAATTCGTCGGCACGTCCAACGTGATCCGCGGTGATCTGGCCCGGCAGTTGAGCGGCAATCCACAACCGTTTTCGATCCGCCCGGAACATGTGCGTTTCGCCGAAGGCCCGCTGGCCAGCCATGAAATCGAAGTCAGCGGCGTGCTGCATGACATCCAGTATCAAGGCAGCTCCACCCGCTATGAGTTGAAACTGGAAAACGGTCAGACCCTGAACATCAGCCAGGCCAACGTCCAGTGGCTGGACGCCAGCGCGCAACATCAGGCCGGGCAGCGTATCAGCGCTCGTTGGGCACGCGAGGCGATGATTCCCCTGCACGACAATGTTGTAGGCGGGGTATGAGATGGACAGCGTGATCTCTCGCACCCCGGCCAACGGCTCGCCGCTGCGCCGGTTTTCCAACCTGCTGTACCGGCGACCGAACCTGTATCTGTCGCTGCTGCTGGTGCCGCCGTTGCTGTGGTTTGGCGCGATCTACCTCGGCTCGCTGCTGACCCTGCTGTGGCAAGGCTTCTACACCTTCGATGACTTCACCATGACGGTCACCCCCGACCTGACGCTGGCGAACTTCGCAGCGCTGTTCCAGCCATCGAACTTCGACATCATCCTGCGCACCCTGAGCATGGCCATCGTCGTGTCGATCGCCAGTGCAATCGTGGCCTTCCCGATCGCCTACTACATGGCGCGCTACACCAGCGGCAACACCAAGGCGTTTTTCTACATCGCGGTGATGATGCCGATGTGGGCCAGTTACATCGTCAAGGCCTATGCCTGGACCTTGCTGCTGGCCAAGGGCGGCGTGGCCCAGTGGTTCGTTCAGTACCTGAACCTGGAGCCGGTGTTGCAGTTCGTACTCGGGATGCCGGGAGTGGGTGGCAGCACCCTGTCGACCTCGCACCTGGGGCGGTTCATGGTGTTTGTCTATATTTGGCTGCCGTTCATGATCCTGCCGATCCAGGCCTCACTGGAACGCCTGCCGCCGTCCTTGCTGCAAGCTTCGGCGGACCTGGGTGCCAAACCGCGTCAGACCTTCATGCAAGTGATTCTGCCGTTGTCGATTCCGGGCATCGCGGCCGGTTCGATCTTCACCTTTTCACTGACGCTGGGCGACTTCATCGTGCCGCAACTGGTGGGCCCGCCGGGCTACTTCGTCGGCAGCATGGTCTACGCCCAGCAAGGGGCGATCGGCAACATGCCGATGGCGGCAGCCTTCACGCTGGTGCCGATCGTGCTGATCGCCATTTACCTGTCCATCGTCAAACGTCTGGGAGCCTTCGATGCGCTCTGATTCTTCCTCTCAAGACCGGGCGTCCCTGGGCCTGCGCATCGCCGCCTGGGGCGGGTTGCTGTTCTTGCACTTCCCGATCCTGATCATCTTCCTCTATGCCTTCAACACCGAAGACGCGGCGTTCAGCTTTCCGCCCAAGGGCTTCACCCTGAAGTGGATCGCCGTGGCGTTCTCGCGGCCCGACGTACTGGAGGCGATCAAGCTGTCGCTGCAGATCGCCGCCATCGCCACGCTGATTGCGTTGATCCTCGGCACCCTCGCCTCGGCGGCGTTGTACCGGCGGGACTTCTTCGGCAAGCAAGGTATTTCGCTGATGCTGATCCTGCCGATCGCATTGCCGGGGATCATCACCGGGATCGCGCTGCTTGCGACCTTCAAGACGCTGGGGATCGAGCCGGGGGTATTCACCATCGTGATCGGTCACGCGACCTTCTGTGTGGTGATCGTCTACAACAACGTCATCGCCCGGTTACGCCGCACGTCATATAGCTTGATCGAGGCGTCGATGGACCTCGGCGCCGACGGCTGGCAGACCTTCCGCTACATTGTCCTGCCGAACCTCGGCTCGGCGTTGCTGGCTGGCGGCATGCTGGCGTTTGCCCTGTCGTTCGACGAAATCATCGTCACCACCTTCACCGCCGGCCACGAACGCACCTTGCCGTTGTGGCTGCTCAACCAGCTCAGCCGCCCTCGGGACGTGCCGGTGACCAATGTCGTGGCGATGCTGGTGATGATGGTGACCATGTTGCCGATTCTCGGCGCGTATTACCTGACCCGTGGTGGGGAGAGTGTTGCGGGTAGTGGCGGAAAATAACTGACAACTCATTTCCCAATGTGGGAAGCGGATTCTGTAGGAGCGAGGCTTGCCCGCGAAGGCGTCCTCAAGAACGTCAAAAGCTTCGCGGGCAAGCCTCGCTCCTACAGAGATTCGGTTTCCACAGAGGGAAAACAACAGCTTCGGAGGACAAAGCCATGCAAACCAAACTCTTGATCAATGGCCAACTGGTCGCCGGCGACGGCCCCGCCCAAGCCGTGTTCAACCCCGCCCTCGGTCGCGTACTGGTGGAAATCAACGAAGCCAGCGAAGACCAGGTCGACGCCGCCGTGCGCGCCGCCGATAGCGCCTTCGAAGGCTGGTCGCAAACCACGCCGAAAGAACGCTCACTGTTGCTGCTCAAACTCGCCGACATCATCGAAACCCATGGCGAAGAGCTGGCCAAACTCGAGTCGGACAACTGCGGCAAACCCTACAGCGCCGCGCTGAACGACGAGATCCCGGCGATTGCCGACGTGTTCCGATTCTTCGCCGGGGCCAGCCGTTGCATGGGTGGCGCGCTGGGGGGTGAATACTTGCACGGCCACACCTCGATGATCCGCCGCGACCCGGTGGGCGTGATTGCCTCCATCGCGCCATGGAACTACCCGCTGATGATGCTCGCCTGGAAAGTCGCCCCGGCCCTGGCCGCCGGTAATACCGTGGTGCTCAAGCCATCGGAACAAACCCCGCTGACCGCCCTGCGCCTGGCAGAACTGGCATCGGAGATTTTCCCGGCTGGTGTGCTTAACCTGGTGTTCGGTCGTGGTCCTACAGTCGGCACCCCGCTGGTCACCCACCCGAAAGTGCGCATGGTATCGCTGACCGGCTCCATCGCTACCGGCTCGAACATCATTTCCAGCACCGCCGGCAGCGTCAAACGCATGCACATGGAACTGGGCGGCAAGGCGCCGGTGATCATCTTCGACGATGCCGACATCGACGCCGCCGTGGAAGGCATTCGCACCTTCGGTTTCTACAACGCCGGGCAGGACTGCACTGCCGCTTGCCGCATCTACGCTCAGGCAGGCATCTATGACACCTTCGTCGAGAAGCTCGGCGCCGCGGTCAGCAGCCTCAAATACGGCTTGCAGGATGATCCATCGACGGAGCTTGGCCCATTGATCAGCGCGCAACATCGTGACCGCGTAACCGGGTTTGTCGAGCGGGCCATGGCGCAACCGCACATTCGTTTGATCACCGGCGGCAAGCCAGTGGAAGGCAATGGCTTCTTCTTTGAACCGACAGTGCTGGCCGACGCACAACAGGACGACGAGATCGTGCGCCGCGAAGTATTCGGGCCGGTGGTATCGGTGACCCGATTCACCGATGAAGCGCAGGCCCTGGCCTGGGCCAACGATTCGGACTACGGCCTGGCATCGTCAGTCTGGACCGCAGATGTCGGCCGCGCCCATCGCCTGTCTGCACGCCTGCAGTACGGCTGCACTTGGGTGAACACCCACTTCATGCTGGTCAGCGAAATGCCGCACGGTGGTCAGAAACTGTCCGGTTATGGCAAGGACATGTCCATGTATGGACTGGAGGATTACACGGTTGTGCGGCATGTGATGTTCAAGCATTAAAAGCAAAAAGATCGCTGCCTGCGGCAGTTCTCCTGTAAGCGCTGCCGCAGGCCGCGATCTTTTGCTCAACGGACAAAGCCTTTACACCTCAAAACCGCGAAACACTCCTCATCGCATCCACCAGATAGCGCATCGCAATCCGGTCACTCTCCGACAGCTCGCGATAGCGCTCCACCAACTTCAACTCCTCCGAACTGAGCCGACGCCTTCGCCGCCCGGTGGCCAGGCAGGGAAAGAGTCCCAACATTTCAGTGATGCCTTGTACTTTCGACATGGACGATGTCCTTCTATACGTCAGAGAAAACTGCAAAACCGCATCGCCCTATCACTTTCAGAGGGTCGCCTTACGCCCGCTGAACCCACCGGCCTGAAGGGCCGAAACCGGTCATGTCCATAGAATAGAAATTAAATCGGCGCTGAAAAGCGGTTTTTAGAGTAATTAGTCGAAAAAAGCAGATATGCCCTATAAATCAGAAAGTGCTGTGAGAAACGTTACCTGACATGTCTTGTTTCATTGCCGCGCTGTCGCGGTGCCTTCAATCATTTTTGCTCTGCAACTGAACGGTTTAAGCTTATTGGCATCTGCTCTAAAGTCCGTTGCGTTTGGCCGAAGGCATGTCCGAACCGTTATTTCTGATCCAGCACGTGCCAGGAACGGCGCGGGATTGTTCACGACAGGTTGTACTTATGCACCGCAGGAATTTGCTCAAAGCGTCCATGGCCATCGCGGCTTACACCGGTCTCTCGGCCACCGGCCTGCTGGCCGCGAACGCCTGGGCCGGTAGCGGCACTGCCGATGGCGATGCTCAGGCGTTCGACTTCGAAGCGCTGAAGAGCCAGGCCAAACTGCTCGCCGGCAAGCCGTATCAGGACACCAAACAGGTGCTGCCGCCGACGCTGGCAACCATGACGCCGCAGAACTTCAACGCGATCCGCTACGACGGCAATCACTCACTGTGGAAGGATCTGAAAGGTCAGCTGGACGTACAGTTCTTCCACGTCGGCATGGGTTTCAAGCAGCCGGTGCGCATGTACAGCGTCGATCCCAAGACTCGACTGGCGCGCGAGGTGCATTTCCGCCCGTCGCTGTTCAATTATGAAAAAACCACCGTCGATACCCAGCAGCTCAAGGGCGACCTGGGCTTTTCCGGGTTCAAGCTATTCAAGGCCCCGGAGCTGGATCAGCACGACGTCTTGTCGTTCCTCGGCGCCAGCTATTTCCGTGCGGTAGACGCCACCGGCCAGTACGGTTTGTCGGCCCGCGGCCTGGCGATCGACACCTACGCCAAGAAGCGCGAAGAGTTCCCGGACTTCACCAAGTTCTGGTTCGAGACACCGGGCAAGGACAGCACCCGTTTCGTGGTGTACGCCCTGCTCGATTCGCCGAGCGCCACCGGGGCCTACCGTTTTGACATCGATTGCCAGGCCGAACGCGTGGTGATGGAAGTCGACGCCCACGTCAATGCCCGCACCGCCATCGAGCAACTGGGTATCGCACCGATGACCAGCATGTTCAGTTGCGGCACCCACGAGCGCCGTATGTGCGACACCATTCACCCGCAAATCCACGACTCCGATCGCCTGGCGATGTGGCGCGGCAACGGCGAGTGGATCTGCCGTCCGCTGAACAACCCGGCCACCCTGCAATTCAACGCCTTCGCCGACACCGACCCGAAAGGCTTCGGCCTGGTGCAGACCGACCATGAATTCGACAGTTATCAGGACACCGTCGACTGGTACAGCAAGCGTCCGAGCCTGTGGGTAGAACCTACAACCGCGTGGGGCGAAGGCTCTATCGATTTGCTGGAAATTCCTACGACCGGCGAAACCCTGGACAACATCGTCGCGTTCTGGACGCCGAAAAAACCGGTCGCGGCCGGTGACTCCCTGAACTACGGCTACAAACTCTACTGGAGCGCCCTGCCACCGACGGGTACGCCGCTGGCACGGGTCAATGCGACCCGTTCGGGCATGGGTGGCTTCGTCGAAGGCTGGGCGCCAGGTGAACATTACCCCGAAGTCTGGGCACGCCGCTTTGCCGTGGACTTCACCGGCGGCGGGCTGGACCGCTTGCCCGAAGGCGCGGGGATCGAACCGGTGGTGACCTGCTCGAACGGTCAGGTGAAGGATTTCAACGTGCTGGTGCTCGATGACATCAAGGGCTACCGAATCACCTTCGACTGGTACCCGACCAATGACAGCGTGGCGCCGGTGGAGCTGCGGTTGTTCATTCGCACCAATGACCGCACGTTGAGTGAAACCTGGTTGTACCAGTATTTCCCGCCTGCGCCTGATAAGCGTAAGTACACCTGACGGTAAGTGGGCGCCTGAACCGGCCCCTTCGCGGGCAAGCCCGCTCCCACAGTGATGGGGTTGTTCACAAAATTTGTGTACGCCGCCGATCCTTGTGGGAGCGGGCTTGCCCGCGAAGGCGGCAGGACAGCCGACAAACCTCTCGACACAAAAATGCAAAAGCCCCGGTCAACACGACCGGGGCTTTTTTGGTCTTACAGCCGCATTCAATCACGCAAATCCGATTCATGAATCGGCTGGTCACGATGGGTGGCCCGTTGGTATTGCGCCGGCCAGATCGCCTTGTGCCCACCCAGATCGTCATCGGCATGCAGCGGCCAATACGGATCACGCAACAATTCCCGGGCGAGGAAGATGATGTCGGCCTGACAGGTGCGCAGAATATGCTCGGCCTGGGCCGGCTCGGTGATCATGCCGACGGTGCCGGTGGCAATACCTGACTCCTTGCGTACCCGCTCGGCGAAACGGGTCTGATAACCGGGCCCTGTAGGAATTTCGGCATTTACCGCCGTACCGCCCGACGAAACGTCAATCAGGTCCACACCCAGGTCTTTCAGGCGTCGCGCCAGCTCCACGGTTTCGTCGGGGTTCCAACCGTCTTCCACCCAGTCGGTGGCCGATACCCGCACAAACACCGGTAACTCTTCAGGCCACACGGCCCGCACCGCTTCGGTGACTTGCAGCACCAGCCGGATGCGATTCTCGAACGAACCGCCGTACAGATCGCGCCGTTGATTGCTTAGGGGCGAAAGGAACTGATGCAGCAGGTAACCATGGGCGGCATGCACTTCGACCACTTTGAAACCGGCGGTCAGCGCCCGTTTGGCCGACTCGACGAAGGCCTGAAT
The DNA here is from genome assembly GCF_058148225.1 of Pseudomonas sp. DF5. Lineage (NCBI taxonomy): Bacteria > Pseudomonadati > Pseudomonadota > Gammaproteobacteria > Pseudomonadales > Pseudomonadaceae > Pseudomonas > Pseudomonas sp. DF5. The sequence goes on along the minus strand of NZ_JBYVYM010000004.1, from coordinate 51,525 downwards.
GACCTCGGCGATCTCACTCTCATTGAGCTGCTTGGGCGGTGTGTGCTGGGGGTCGAAGGCGATCGGCGAAGGGCCGACCGGAGTCCAGCCGCCATCTTCCGGCTTGACGCTGCCATGTTTGCCCAGCCACGGCCGATGCGTGCTGGCCTTGCGACCGGCGTGGGCCAACTGGATGCCGGCGACAGCGCCTTGGGCGGCGATGAAACGGGTTATACGTTGCAGGGGTTCGATCTGTTGATCATTCCAGAGACCAAGGTCCTGGGCGGTGATACGCCCGTCGGCGGTGACCGCCGTGGCTTCAGTGAATACCAGACCCGCGCCGCCGATCGCGCGGCTGCCGAGATGGACCAGATGCCAGTCATTAGCCAGCCCATCGACGCTGGAGTACTGGCACATCGGTGACACCGCGATGCGGTTGAGCAGGGTCAATTGACGAAGGGTATAGGGTTCAAGCAGCAGACTCATGGGGCACCTCTCAAATCAGTGGGCAGGCTCCAGGGTTCTGTTTGAATAGTCGACGAGTGACAGGAAAAAGGTGCAGCACCCGCCCCCGCGGGCAAAAAATTCGACAAGACGTCACAAGGATAATCAAGCAGTGCTTAGAGCCTAGTCGACATCGCGGGATCAGGGAGGGTTCAGAGAGATTCGGTGTGAGGGAAATCGCTTTCGCGGGCAAGCCTCGCTCCCACAGGGTTTACGCAAATCCTGTGGGAGCGGGCTTGCCCGCGAAGGGCTTAACGCGGTTCGATGTGGGCAATCATCAACTGCACAGTCTCGTTCCCACGAAACTCGTTGAGGTCGAGCTTGTAGGCCAATTCGACCCACTTGATGGTCGGATTCGGCCAGATGTCCCGGTCGATACCAAAGGCGATGCCATCCAGCTTCACCGAGCCGCATTCGCTCTTCAGCACCACTTTGAGGTGCCGCTCGCCAACCACGCGCTGCTCGACCAACTGGAACACCCCGTGAAACAGCGGCTCCGGGAAGTGTTGGCCCCAAGGCCCGGCGTGGCGCAGGGCGCGAGCCAGTTCCAGGTGAAACTCCTCAACCGCCAGGGTGCCGTCTGACAGCAGTCGCCCGGTCAGGTCTTCTTCACGCATTTGCCTGCGCACTTCGGCGTCGAAAGCTTCGGCGAACAACGGAAAATTCGCTTCCGGCAAGGTCAGGCCGGCCGCCATGGCGTGGCCGCCGTATTTACTGATCAGGTTCGGATGTTGCGCCGCGACCACGCTCAAGGCATCGCGAATGTGAAAGCCCTGAACCGAACGCCCCGAGCCCTTGAGCAGGCCATCGCCAGCATCGGCAAAGGCAATGGTCGGACGGAAATAGCGCTCTTTCATACGCGAGGCGAGGATACCGATCACCCCCTGGTGCCACTCGGGATCGAACAGGCACAGGCCGAACGGCATCGATTCCACCGGCAGATCCTTGAGTTGGGCCAGCGCCTCGCGCTGCATGCCCTGCTCGATGGATTTACGGTCCTGGTTCATGCCATCCAGCTGAGCCGCCATTTCACGGGCGGCGCCAGCGTCTTCGGTGAGCAGGCACTCGATGCCCAGGCTCATGTCATCCAGCCGCCCTGCCGCGTTCAGACGCGGGCCGAGGATAAAGCCCAGGTCAGTGGAGGTGATGCGCGAATGATCACGCTTGGCCACTTCAAGGATCGCCTTGATCCCCGGGCGGGCGCGCCCGGCGCGAATTCGCTCCAGGCCCTGATGCACCAGAATCCGGTTGTTGGCATCCAGCGGCACCACGTCGGCGACGCTGCCAAGCGCCACCAGGTCGAGCAATTCGCCAATGTTCGGCTGCGCCTTGCTCTCGTACCAGCCCAGGCTGCGCAAACGCGCACGCAGGGCCATCAATACATAGAAAATCACCCCGACACCGGCCAGGGCTTTGCTCGGGAATTCGCAACCCGGCTGGTTCGGATTGACGATGGCATCGGCTAACGGCAGTTCGTCGCCGGGCAAGTGGTGATCGGTGACCAGCACCTTGAGCCCGGCCTTTTTCGCCGCCGCCACGCCTTCGACGCTGGAAATGCCGTTGTCCACGGTGATCAGTAACTGCGGCTCGCGGGTCAGCGCCACTTCGACGATTTCCGGGGTCAGGCCGTAGCCGTACTCGAAGCGGTTGGGCACCAGATAGTCGACATGCGCCGCGCCCAGCAGGCGTAACCCCAACATGCCCACGGTACTGGCCGTCGCGCCATCGGCATCGAAGTCGCCAACGATCAGAATCCGCTGACGCTGCTCCAGCGCCGTCACCAGCAAATCCACCGCCGCCTCGATGCCCTTGAGCTGCTGGAACGGAATCAGCCGCGCCAGGCTCTTGTCCAGTTCAGCCTCGGACTGCACGCCCCGCGCCGCGTAAAGGCGGGTCAGCAGCGGTGGGATATCACCGAGGAATGGCAGGGTGTCGGGCAACAGGCGAGGTTCGATGCGCATGGGGTGACAGGTGCTTCTCTTGAATACGTAGGATAAAACCGGGTGACGCGGCCAAGCGGCGAATAATCAGCCGCGTTCGCCGGCCAGCCATTGCAACTGGACTTCGTGCTGACCACGGTCGTCGGTGACGAAAATCGTTCCTTCGCTGATCATCACGTCCCACTTGATAACGCGCGGCATGTCCTTGGCCAGGGTTTCCAGCACGTCCTGGGGCACGGCGGCGATGTTGACGTTTTTCAGGGTCTTGATCGCCGGGATCACTTTGCCTTCCCAGACACGCAGGCTGCCGTAGGCCAGCAGGCTGGTGCGTTCGGTGCGGCGCGAGCACCAGGTCAGGCGGTCGGCGTCTGGCTGGCCGACTTCGATCCAGTGCAGGACACGGTCGTCCAGGCTCTTTTCCCACAGCGCCGGCTCATCCACGTCTGACAGACCGCGGCCAAAAGACAGCTGCTCGTTGTACCAGAAGGCGTAGGCCAGCAGCCGCACGGTCATGCGCTCTTCGGTTTCCGAAGGGTGACGGGCGATGGTCTGCTTCACGTTCTCGTAGACGCTGCGGTCGAGGTCGGTGAGGTTCAGTTCAAACTTGTAGGTCGTGGACGGCTGGGCCATGAACGGGCTTCTTGATACGGGGAAAGGCGGCAAGTCTAACCGATGCAAGAGGGCAATCAACGAATTGAAGGCGAATCAACTTTGGGCGATGGATGTCGGCCTATGATAAAACGCTGCATTCGCTCAGCCTTTGTCCTACAGGATTTCGCATGCCGTTCTCCAATAAACCGCTCTCGGGTCTGAAAGTCATCGAATTGGGTACGTTGATTGCCGGGCCGTTTGCCTCGCGTATTTGCGGCGAATTCGGCGCCGAAGTGATCAAGATCGAGTCACCGGACGGCGGTGATCCGTTGCGCAAATGGCGCAAGTTGTATGAAGGCACCTCGCTGTGGTGGTTCGTTCAGGCGCGCAACAAGAAATCCCTGACCCTGAACCTGAAACACCCCGATGGCCTGGCGATCCTGAAACAGCTGCTCAGTGAAGCGGACATCCTGATCGAGAATTTTCGCCCCGGCGTGCTGGAAAAGCTCGGCCTGGGTTGGGAAGTTTTGCACGCACTGAACCCGAAACTGGTGATGGTGCGGCTCTCGGGCTTTGGCCAGACCGGCCCCATGAAAGATCAGCCGGGCTTCGGTGCGGTCGGTGAGTCCATGGGCGGCCTGCGCTACATCACCGGGTTCGAGGACCGGCCGCCAGTGCGCACCGGGATTTCCATCGGCGACTCGATTGCCGCGCTCTGGGGCGTGATCGGCGCACTGATGGCCTTGCGTCATCGCGAGGTCAACGGTGGCTTGGGCCAAGTGGTGGACGTGGCGCTGTACGAAGCGATCTTCGCCATGATGGAAAGCATGGTCCCGGAGTTCGACGTGTTCGGCTTCATCCGCGAACGCACCGGCAACATCATGCCGGGCATCACGCCCTCCTCCATTCACACCAGCGCCGACGGCAAACACGTGCAGATCGGCGCCAACGGCGATGCGATCTTCAAGCGATTCATGCTGATCATCGGCCGCGAGGATCTGGCCAACGACCCAGTGCTGGCCAGCAACGACGGGCGTGACAGCCGTCGCGACGAGATTTACGGGGTGATCGATCGTTGGGTCAACTCACTGCCGCTGGACGCAGTGATCGAGCAATTGAACCAGGCCGACGTTCCCGCCAGCCGGATCTTCAGCGCCGAAGACATGCTCAGCGATCCGCAATACCTGGCCCGGGAAATGTTCCTGCAAGCCAAGCTGCCCGACGGCAAGGACTTCAAGATGCCCGGCATCGTACCGAAGCTTTCCGAGACACCCGGCACCTCGGAATGGGTCGGGCCGCAGTTGGGTGAACACAATGCGCAAGTCCTCCACGATCTGGGCTACGACCCGGCACAGATCGCACGACTGCGTGAAGACGGGGCCATCTAAGCTGAATCGCCTGCTTTCATCTGTCCTCGATTACGCCGGCATCGGGCGCCTGCTGGCGGCGCTCGGGCTGTTGTCGGGCCTGATATCCCCGGCCCTGGCGCAACCTAAGGAGCATTTGTTCTGGCTGTTGCGCGACCTGCCGCCACTGACAATCTTCGAAGGTCCGAAAAAAGGCCAGGGCGTTATCGACCAACTGATGCCCCTGCTGATCGCCGGTATGCCGCAGTACGAACACACCCTGATACGGGTCAATCGCGCCCGCGGCATGCAGATGCTTCACGAAGAATCCTTTACCTGCGACCCCTCGCTGGTCTGGAGCAAGGAGCGCGAACAATGGATCACGTATTCCATTCCGGCCTTCCGGGTGGTCAGCAATGGGCTGGTGATCCGACGTGAAGATCGGTCGGTGCTGGAGCCGTTTCTTTCCAACGGTGAAGTCGATCTGGCGGCCCTGTTGGCCAGCGGTCGACAGAAAGTCGGTGTGATCGCCGAGCGCCGTTACGGTGAGTTCCTCGACACACTGCTGCAACAGGCGCCAGCCGGCGCGCTGACGCCCCACTATGGCAATGACGCCCTCGGCAGCCTGCTGCAGATGCAACGCCTGGGTCGTTTGCAGGTGGTATTGGGTTACTGGCCGGAAATCCGCTATCAGGCCCATCAGGAAAACCTGGCCGATGAGCAACTGGAGTTCTACCCGGTCAAAGGCACGGGCAACTACATGCCCGTGTACATCGGTTGCTCGAATACGCCCCAGGGTCGACAGGCGATCAGTGAAATCAACCGACTATTGCGCGCCCTGCCCCGCGAGCACCTGGACCCGTTGTATGCCGACTGGCTCGACCCGCAAAGACGCAAGAATTACCTGGAAGAAACCAAGGCCTTTTTCGAGCATCAGGCCACGCAATGACAAATCGCAGGCAAAAAGAAACCCCGAGAAGTGGGGAGACAACTCGGGGTTAAACGTGGCCTGTATGACAGACCCGTAGCAGCAAGCTACAAGCACCGGAGCACAATGCTTGATCCTGCCGTTACATGGTCTGACTGACCTTGGCGCAGGAAGGTTCCCACAAAAAACACTTCAATTTCGGCTGACCAGGCGCTTGTCCTGAGCAGCATTGCGCAACGCCGCGATGACACAGGGCTCCAGGCGTCCTTCAGCGATCAGCACGTCGCGGTGCAAGCCGTCGACGACATCCGTCAGCAGACGTTTATCGGTTAACTGGGCCTGATTGAACAGCCGTTCGACCACGATAGCGCCGGTCGCACTCTTGAGCGTCACCAGGCATTCGCCATGGGCACCCGATGGGGTCAACTTGACCTGGTACGGGCTCAGAGCCTCGCCGAGCAATAGACTGATACTTTCCATCTCGATCACCACTCAATAGTCCGCAAACAAAGTGCCTGGGGCGTATCCACAGTAAATGACCCCAGGCCCGAGAAGAAAGTTCTGGATTCCAACGGCAGGCGCACCGGCGCCTCTGGTGGATAAAGCATGCCCGGAAAAGATGACAGTAAAAAAACAGCCGCGTTTAAACCCTTTCACCCGAGACACATTCCTTGTAGCAGCTGCCAAAGGCTGCGTTCGGCCGTAGCAGCTGCCGAGCCTGCGAGGCTGCGTTCGGCTGCGCAGCAGTCGTAAAACCTGCTTGCAAGGTCTGACTGAAGCACCGCGTGGCCTGGATTCACGACTGCTGCGCAGCCGAACGCAGCCTCGCAGGCTCGGCAGCTGCTACAGGGATTGCGCTTCACGCCTGCCTTGTCCGCTTGGCCAGATCGGTCCATCCGCCCAGCAGTCCGCGCAATTGACCGTCCGCGCTGTAAAACGGCACTGTCCACTGATAGATGTCCCTGACGCCGTCCTTGAACATCAACTGGCGCTCGCTGAAGCGGGTCTTGCGCGTACCGAGCTGGGCCATGAACTCGGCGTGCAGTTGCTCGGCGGTTTCCTTGGGCAAAACATCGAGTTCGATCAGGCGGCGCCCCTGAATCTGGTCGAAACGAGTCGACAAACTCTCCTCATAACTTTTGTTGCACATGATCAAACGCCCTTCCAGATCACGCACGAACATCGGATCGGGCATGGCGTCTATCAAGGCATGCTGGAAGGCGAGCTGGTCATTGAGGTCTTTTTCGGCGTCCCGACGTTGCTGGATCAACATCGCAAGTCGCCGGCTCCACAACAGGGATAGCAGCGCAAAAACACTGGCGACAAAAACGCCCCAACAGCCCCATTCTGCTATTCGCTGCCAGGTCGAAGGCGTCTGTACAGGAACAATGCCATCGAGCCACTTCAAGCGAATGGCACGTAACTCGGCAGGCGGAAACGCTTCGAGCGCCTTGTTGAGGATGCTCAACAATTGCGGCTGTCCTTTGCGTACCGCCAGATGATCGGCCTCCCATTTACCCTCCACCGTATCGCCCACCTTGAGCTGCCCGGATGGATAGAGCTGCGCCCCGGTTTCGTTCTCGATGGTGGCATAGGCTTCGCCGCTTTCGACCAACGCCCTGGCCTCGGCGTAGGTTTTGACCGAATGCAACTCGATGGCCGGATAATCGCGACGAATAGCCGCCTCCAGCGCATGCCGTGCTGGCAGCACCAGTACTCTTTTCGACAGCTGCTGCATGGATTGCACCGCTGGCGCGCCCGCTCGCCCGACGAACACCCAGCCCGCACCACCGAACGCATGACTGAAATCCAGAAACTCCTTGCGCTCCTCACTCATTGCCAGTGTGGTGCTCATGTCTGCCGCGCCGTTTTCCAGGCGCTCCAGCAATTGATCGGTGGAAAACGTCTCTTCGTGGAGGAACTTCAGCCCTGTCATGGCGCTGATGCGGTTGAGCACATCGTTGTTCAAACCGCTCCAGTGTCCATGTTCATCCTTGAACAGGTACAACGGGTACTGCGCCGACGCGACGATGACCGTCGGATGTTGCGCAATCCATTGCAGCTCCTGAGCGTCTAGCCCGATCGCGGCCCCGACGACCGACTCACGGGGTCCATAAGTCGCCAATTGCGCCGCCAGCCCCCATTGAGCAACGCTCATGGCGCCGACCAACAATATCCAGCACGCGGCTGGTTTAAACCCTCTAAAAAACAGCATTGCCACTTCCTTGGTAATCGTCTCGCCCGTCCTTCATGGGCGGCTCTTCATTTACGAAACCCGACAAGTGTGGCATGCAGAAATGAGAAAGCCCGTCAGGAGACGGGCTTCAAAATGTGACAGCTTTTACCGGTTACAGTGGCTTGCCGCGGTTGCCATGCTGACTGACAAAGGCCTGCACGGCTTTCAGGTCGTTCGGCAACACGGTGCAACGCTCATCTCGCTCAAACAAATCAGAAAGATGTGCAGGTAGTTCAAGCGCTTTTCCTACACCGGCTTTTTCCACCGCGTCCGGGAATTTGACCGGATGAGCCGTACCCAGGATCACCATCGGAATATCCAGGCTGCGACGGCATTCGCGCGCGGCCTTCACGCCGATGGCGGTGTGCGGGTCCAGCACCTCGCCGGTTTGCTCGAAGACTTCAGCAATGGTTTCGCAGGTTTGGGCGTCGTCCACCGCCAGCGAATCGAACAGCTTGCGCGCCTCGGTCCAGCGTTCCTGTTCGACACTGAAACCGCCACCCTGCTTGAAGGTGTCCATCAAACCGGCAATCGCCGCGCCGTTGCGACCGTGCAAGTCGAACAGCAGGCGTTCGAAGTTCGACGAGACCATGATGTCCATCGATGGCGACAGCGTGGCGTGCAGGGTTTCCTTGACGTACTGATTGCCGCTCATGAAGCGGTGCAGGATGTCGTTGCGGTTGGTGGCGACGATCAACTGGTTGATCGGCAGACCCATGTTGCGCGCCAGGTAACCGGCGAAGATATCGCCGAAGTTGCCGGTCGGCACCGAGAACGACACCGAACGCGCCGGGCCGCCCAACTGCAGGGCTGCGTGGAAGTAATAAACGATCTGGGCCATGATCCGCGCCCAGTTGATCGAGTTCACCGCTACCAGACGGGTGCCCTTGAGGAAGCTCTGGTCGGCGAAGCTCGCCTTGACCATTTCCTGGCAGTCATCGAAGTTGCCTTCGATGGCGATGTTATGGATGTTCTCGCCAAAGATGGTGGTCATCTGGCGACGCTGCACTTCAGACACGCGGTTGTGCGGGTGCAGGATGAAGATGTCGACGTTTTCGCAATGCTTGCAGCCTTCGATGGCCGCCGAACCGGTGTCGCCGGAGGTAGCACCGACGATCACTACGCGCTCGCCGCGTTTTTCCAGCACGTAGTCGAGCAGACGACCGAGCAGTTGCAGGGCGAAGTCCTTGAACGCCAGGGTCGGGCCGTGGAACAGCTCCAGCACCCATTCGTTGCTGTTCAGCTGACGCAACGGTGCCACGGCGCTGTGGGAAAACACGCCATAGGTTTCTTCAAGAATCTTTTTGAAATCGGCATCCGGAATGCTGCCGGTAACGAACGGGCGCATCACCCGGAAGGCCAGCTCGTGATACGGCAGGCCGGCCCAGGAAGCGATTTCTTCCTGAGTGAAACGTGGCAGGTTTTCCGGGACGTACAGACCGCCGTCGGTGGCTAGACCGGCCAGCAGGACGTCTTCGAAATTCAGGGCCGGTGCCTGGCCGCGGGTACTGATATAACGCATGACTGGCTCCAATAGACAGTGTTCGCAAACCCGGGCCCGCACGCAGGCCCGGTGAACGATAACGACTTAGTTCAGGTGCTCGACGCGGATCCGTACAACCGGACCGACCACGCCCGCAAGCGCTTCCAGGGCAGCGATCGCATCGTTGATGTGCTGTTCCAGTACGCGGTGGGTCAGCAGGATCATCGGCACCAGGCCGTCGTGTTCCTCGACTTCCTTCTGCATGATCGATTCGATGTTGATGCCGCGCTCCGACAGGATGCTCGCCACCTGGGCCAACACGCCCGGATGGTCCTTGGCCTGAATGCGCAGGTAGTAGGCGCTTTCGCAGGCTTCGATTGGCAGGATCGGGTGGGCCGACAGCGAATCCGGCTGGAAGGCCAGGTGCGGTACACGGTTTTCCGGGTCGGAGGTCATGGCGCGAACCACGTCCACCAGGTCGGCGATTACCGACGAAGCGGTCGGCTCCATGCCGGCGCCAGCACCGTAGAACAGGGTCGAACCGGCAGCATCACCGTTGACCATCACCGCGTTCATCACGCCATTGACGTTGGCGATCAGGCGATCGGCCGGGATCAGCGTCGGGTGCACGCGCAACTCGATACCAGCCGCGGTGCTGCGCGCCACGCCCAAGTGCTTGATACGATAGCCCAGCGCTTCGGCGTAGTTCACGTCAGCGGTGGTCAGCTTGGTGATGCCTTCGGTGTAAGCCTTGTCGAATTGCAGCGGGATGCCGAACGCAATGGACGCCAGGATCGTCAGCTTGTGAGCGGCGTCGATGCCTTCGACGTCGAACGTCGGGTCAGCTTCGGCGTAACCCAGGGCTTGCGCTTCAGCCAGCACGTCTTCGAAGGTCCGGCCTTTTTCACGCATTTCGGTAAGGATGAAGTTACCGGTGCCGTTGATGATGCCGGCCACCCAATTGATACGGTTGGCGGACAGGCCTTCACGGATCGCCTTGATCACCGGGATGCCGCCGGCCACGGCCGCTTCGAACGCAACGATCACGCCCTTCTCGCGAGCCTTGGCGAAAATTTCATTACCGTGAACGGCAATCAGTGCCTTGTTCGCGGTGACCACATGCTTGCCATTCTCGATGGCCTTGAGTACCAGCTCGCGGGCAACGGTATAGCCGCCCATCAGCTCTATGACGATGTCGATCTCAGGGTTCGTGGCCACTTCGAAGACATCGTTGGTAATCGCAATACCGGTCGTCTGGAACTGAGGCTTTGGCGTGCGCATGGCAATTTGTGCCACTTCGATTCCACGCCCGGCACGACGAGCAATTTCCTCGGCGTTGCGCTGAAGTACGTTGAAGGTACCGCCACCGACGGTCCCTAACCCACAGATGCCTACTTTGACCGGTTTCACTGTGAACTCCCCATAAAACGGCCGACTCGAGGCCGGCCGTGAAAACAGCCGCAGGTTCGCGGCTCTCTATTGATGGCCCGGCAAATGCTGCCGCCGGACCACGCTCGTCAAAGGCTGGCCGTGACGATGCGAATTTACTTCGCGCCCAGTGCCAGTTTGGCGACTTGTGGCGCAGGCTGGTAGCCCGGAATGACCTGACCGTCAGCCAAAACGATGGCCGGTGTACCGTTCACGCCAATCGACTGACCAAGGGCAAACTGCTTGGACACCGGGTTATCGCACTTGGCGGCCTTGATTTCCTTGCCATCGACCATTTTGTCCATGGCGGCTTTCTTGTCTTTGGAGCACCACACGGCTTGCAGTTGCTCGTCACCCGGCGAGCCCAGGCCCTGGCGCGGGAACGCAACATAACGCACTTCGATGCCGCGTTTGTTCAGCTCAGGCACTTCGGCGTGCAGCTTGTGGCAATACGGGCAAGTGGTGTCGGTGAACACGGTGATGTGCGACTTGGTTTCGCCGATGGCCGGGTAGACCACGGTTTCCGCCACCGGAATGTCGTTGATCAGTTTGGCAATGCCCAGGCGTTCGGTCTTCTCGGTCAGGTTGACCGGTTTACCGTCCTTGAGCTGGAACAGGTAGCCCTGAACAACGTATTGGCCGTCGGCGCTGGCGTAAAGCACGCGGCTGCCCTTGAGCTTGACTTCGTACAGACCTGGCAGCGGGCTGGCGGTGATGGTTTCGACCGGCACGTCGAGCTGGAGGTTTTCCAGGCTTTTACGAATGGCTTTGTCGGCCGCGTCATCGGCGACGGCAAAGGTGCTGACCAACGCAATGGCTGCAGCGGCGAAAATCTGGGTCAGACGCATGAGAACTCCTGAAGGCGGACAAATGGGACGATCAGAACGCCCGTGCCGAAACACCGGGTCATAACCGCCCATCGTGCAAACCGGCAAAGCCTACCACATAAGGCCCCTGTGGCCGAATGCGGCTGACACGAGACACCCCGCGAGCATGACTGGCGATAACTCCGTGGCGAGGGAGCTTGCTCCCGCTCGGCTGCGTAGCAGTCGCAAATAGGCTTGTTGGGCATTTCCTGAATAAATGCAGCCTGGTTTTGGGGTTGCTGCGCAACCCAGCGGGAGCAAGCTCCCTCGCCACAGGGTTTGTGCTAGCCTCTGGGGTGATGCTTGGCATGCAGATCCTGCAAGCGCGCCCGGGCGACGTGAGTATAGATCTGGGTGGTGGAGAGATCGCTGTGGCCGAGCAACATTTGCACCACTCGAAGGTCGGCGCCGTGGTTGAGCAGGTGCGTGGCGAAGGCATGACGCAGGGTATGCGGCGACAGCGACTTGCCAATCCCGGCAACCTTGGCCTGGTGCTTGATGCGGTGCCAGAAGGTCTGGCGGGTCATCTGCTCACCGCGCTGGCTGGGGAACAGCACATCGCTGGGACGCCCGCCCAGCAACTCGCCACGGGCATCGCGCATGTAGCGCTCGACCCAGACAATCGCCTCCTCGCCCATCGGCACCAGCCGCTCCTTGCTGCCCTTGCCCATCACCCGCAGCACGCCTTGGCGCAGGTTGACCTGCTCCAGCGTCAGGCTGATCAGCTCCGTCACCCGCAAGCCACACGCATAAAGCACCTCAAGCATGGCGCGATCACGCTGACCGATGGCCTCGCTCAGGTCCGGAGCGGCCAGCAAGGCTTCCACATCGGCTTCCGACAAGGATTTAGGCAATGGCCTACCCAGCTGCGGCATATCCACGCGCAGGGTCGGATCGACGGCAATCAGCTTTTCCCGCAGTAAATAGCGATAAAAACCACGCACACCGGAAAGGAATCGCGCCGTAGAACGGGGTTTGTAGTTTTGCTCCAGGCGCCAGGCCAGGTGATCGAGGATCAACTCGCGCCCGGCGTTGATCAGCTCCAGGCCCTTCTCCTGCAACCAGCCGTTAAACAAAGCCAGGTCGCTGCGATAGGCATCGCGGGTGTTATCGGAAAGGCCTTTCTCCAGCCACAGGGCGTCGAGGAACTGGTCTATCAGGGGATGATCGATGGCAGGCATGGGAGCTCAGAACTGGCGGACAAAAGGCCGCAAAAATGAAGAGTCTTGCATAACACGTTGAAGGTGACACATGAAATTCGGGCACAAAAAAAGCATCCCTTACGGGATGCTTTTTTTTGAGTAGACGCTCAGCTCATTACCGGGCCGGTTCGTTCTGCCCCAGGATCAGCTTGCCATCCTTGTCGACCGGAATCTGATTGCCCGGATCGCGATCCATCCGCACTTTGCCTTCCTTGCCGTCCAGCGAATAACGAACGTCGTAGCCTACGACCTTGTCGCTGATGTCATTGACCGTGTTACAGCGAGTCTGAGTCGTGGTGTAGGTGTCACGCTCCTGCATGCCTTCCTGCACCTTGTTACCCGCATAACCGCCGCCGACCGCACCGGCCACTGTGGCGATTTTCTTGCCTGTACCGCCGCCGATCTGGTTGCCCAACAGGCCACCAGCCAGGGCGCCGACCACCGTACCGGCGATCTGGTGTTGGTCTTTCACCGGCGCTTGCCGGGTCACCGTAACGTCCTTGCACACTTCACGTGGAGTCTTGATTTGTGTCTTGACCGGTTCAACGGCCAGCACTTGTGCATACTCAGGGCCGCTTTTAACCAGTTTGTAGGTGGCAACAGCACCACCGGCAGTCACACCGACAGCACCCAATACCGCACCAACCAGCAACGACTTGTTCACATGAACCTCCTGGCTATAACAGACGGGACAAACCCGCGCTTCTCCCAGCCTTGGAGCATAAAAAAAGGCGCGAGTTCAACACTCGCGCCTTCTCGGCTTGCAGCAGGAAAACGATAACCGTTATGGACGGTCGTCGACTTCCTTCTCGCTCGTTGCCACAGGAATCAGGTCTTCGCTGTTCAGGTTCAGCCAGATCAGCACCACGTTCGCGATGTAGATCGAGGAGTAAGTACCCGCCAGAACACCGATGAACAGGGCAATGGAGAAACCGAACAGGTTGTCGCCACCGAAGAACAACAGGGCCGCGATCGCCAGCAAGGTGGAGATCGACGTCGCCATGGTCCGCAGCAGGGTTTGCGTGGTCGAGATGTTGATGTTCTCGATCAGGCTGGCCTTGCGCAGGACGCGGAAGTTCTCACGAACCCGGTCGAATACCACGATGGTGTCGTTGAGCGAGTAACCGATGATCGCCAGCACCGCCGCCAGCACCGTCAGGTCGAAGGTGATCTGGAAAAACGACAGGATACCGACGGTCACGATCACGTCGTGGATCAAGGACACGATCGCGCCGACCGCAAACTTCCACTGAAAGCGGAAAGCCAGGTAGATCAGGATGCCGCCCAGCGCCATCAGCATGCCGAGGCCGCCCTGATCGCGCAGCTCTTCACCGACCTGCGGGCCGACGAACTCGACACGCTTGACCTGAGCCGGGTTGTCGCCGCCGACTTTCTGCAGCGCTTCAGCCACCTGGTGACCCAGTTGCGGGTCTTCGCCAGGCATGCGCACCAGAAGATCGGTGGTCGCACCGAAGTTCTGCACGATGGCTTCGTGATAACCGGCTGTAGCCAGTTGCTCACGCACCTTGGTGACATCGGCCGGACGCTCGTAGGTCAGCTCGATGAGCGTACCGCCGGTGAAGTCCAGGCCCCAGTTCATGCCCTTATGAAAGACACTGAACATTGCCAGCGCGGTAAGGAACAATGTGACGCCGAACGCAAAGTTGCGAACGCCCATGAAGTTGATTGTACGTAACATGGCAGCCCCTTAAATCCACAACTTCTTGAAGTCACGACCGCCGAAGATCAGGTTGACCATCGCGCGGGTCACCATGATGGCCGTGAACATCGAGGTAAAGATCCCGAGGGACATGGTCACGGCGAAACCTTTGACCGGGCCGGTGCCCATGGCAAAGAGAATCCCGCCCACCAACAAGGTTGTCAGGTTGGCGTCGAGAATCGCGGTGAATGCCCGGCCGAAGCCTTCGTTGATTGCCCGTTGTACAGTCATGCCGGCCGCGATCTCTTCACGTATCCGCGAGAAGATCAGTACGTTGGCGTCGACCGCCATACCCATGGTCAATACGATACCGGCGATACCTGGCAGGGTCAGCGTTGCACCCAGCAGCGACATCAAGGCCAGCAGCATCACCATGTTCACTGCCAGCGCAACGGTGGCGATGAGGCCGAAGAAGCGGTAGATGGCCATGATGAACAGCGAGACAAACAGCATGCCCCACAACGATGCATCGATACCTTTGGTGATGTTGTCGGCACCCAGGCTTGGGCCAATGGTGCGCTCTTCAGCGAAGTACATTGGAGCCGCCAGACCACCGGCACGCAGCAGCAGCGCCAGCTCGGACGATTCGCCCTGGCCGTTCAGGCCAGTGATACGGAACTGGGCACCCAGCGGCGACTGGATGGTCGCCAGGCTGATGATCTTCTTCTCTTCCTTGAACGTCTGGACCGGCACGTCTTTCTCAACGCCGTTGACCACTTGCTTGACGTAAGTGGTGACCGGACGCTGTTCGATGAAGATCACCGCCATGCTGCGACCGACGTTGCTGCGAGTCGCACGACTCATCAGCTCGCCACCGTGACCATCCAGACGGATGTTCACTTCTGGCGTACCGTGCTCGCCGAAGCCGGCCTTGGCGTCAGTCACCTGGTCACCGGTGATGATCAGGCCACGCTCGATCAGAGCCGGAGGACGCTTGCCTTCACGGAACTCGAATTCCTCGGAAGTGGCTTTCGAAGCGCCAGGCTCAGCCGCCAGACGGAACTCCAGGTTGGCCGTCTTGCCGAGGATACGCTTGGCTTCTGCGGTGTCTTGCACGCCCGGCAGCTCAACCACGATGCGGTTGGCGCCCTGGCGCTGAACGATAGGTTCGGCAACACCCAGCTCGTTGACGCGGTTACGTACCGTGGTCAAGTTCTGCTTGATGGAGTATTCGCGGATTTCCGCCAGCTTGGCCGGGGTCATCGCCAGACGCAGTACCGGTTGGCCATTGAGGTCGGCCGGAACAATGTCGAAATCGTTGAAGTTCTTGCGGATCAGCGCACGGGCCTGTTCGCGGGAGTCTTCATCTGTGAAGCCCAGCTGAATGGCACCGCCCAGTTGCGGCAGGCTGCGATAGCGCAGTTTCTCTTTGCGCAACAGGCTCTTCACATCGCCTTCGTAGACTTTCAGGCGTGCGTCGAGGGCTTTGTCCATGTCCACTTCCAGCAGGAAGTGCACACCACCGGACAAGTCCAGACCCAGCTTCATCGGGTGCGCGCCCAGGCTGCGCAGCCATTGCGGGGTGGTTTGCGCCAGGTTCAGTGCAACGACGTAGTCATCGCCCAATGCCTTGCGCACAACGTCTTTGGCTGGCAACTGGTCTTCAGCCTTGACCAGGCGAATCAGACCGCCCTTGCCGTTTGCCGCCAGCGTGGCCGCCTTGACGTTGATCCCGGATTCCTTGAGCGCGGTGCTCACACGGTCCAGATCAGCCTGATTGACTTGCAGCGCAGTGCTTGCACCGCTGACCTGAATGGCCGGGTCGTCAGGATATAGATTGGGAGCGGAATAAATCAGACCGACCGCCAGCACCGCCAGGATCAGAATGTATTTCCACAGAGGGTATTTGTTCAGCATCACGCCGCCCGCTTATGACGCGGGGCGCCTTGCGCGCCCCGTCGATTGAGTAGAAGTTGTAACTTAGATCGCTTTGAGCGTGCCTTTTGGCAGCGTGGCGGCGATGGCGCCTTTCTGGAACTTCATTTCAACGGTATCGGACACTTCCAGAACCACGAAGTCGTCGGACACTTTGGTGATTTTGCCGGCGATACCACCGGTGGTCACAACTTCGTCACCTTTTTGCAGGCTGCTCAGCAGGTTCTTCTGCTCTTTGGCGCGCTTGGCCTGTGGACGCCAGATCATCAGGTAGAAGATGACCAGGAAACCGACCAGGAAAATCCACTCAAAGCCGCCGCCCATCGGGCCTGCCGCAGGTGCAGCAGCGTCAGCCATGGCATTAGAGATAAAAAAGCTCATTTAGCACTCCAGTTGCAAATGTTGAATCTTGGGGTCAGAAAACTCAGTCCAAAGGCGGAACAGGCAACCCGCGTTTGGCGTAGAAGGCATCGACAAAGGCGGCCAATGTACCCTGTTGAATAGCCTCGCGCAAACCAGCCATAAGCACTTGATAATGGCGCAAGTTATGGATGGTATTGAGCATGCTTCCCAGCATTTCGCCGCACTTGTCCAGGTGATGCAGATAAGCGCGGGAGAAGTTCTGGCAGGTATAGCAATCGCAGGTCGGATCCAGCGGCGAATCATCATGGCGATGGAACGCGTTACGGATCTTCAGCACGCCTGTATCAATGAACAGATGCCCGTTGCGGGCATTACGGGTTGGCATCACGCAATCGAACATGTCCACACCGCGGCGCACACCCTCAACCAGATCTTCCGGTTTGCCAACGCCCATAAGGTAACGAGGTTTGTCAGCCGGCATCTGACCCGGCAGGTAATCGAGCACCTTGATCATCTCGTGCTTGGGCTCGCCCACCGACAGACCGCCGATGGCCAGGCCGTCGAAGCCGATCTTGTCGAGGCCTTCCAGCGAACGCATGCGCAGATCCTGGTGCATGCCGCCCTGCACGATGCCGAACAACGCCGCGGTGTTGTCGCCATGGGCGTTTTTCGAACGCTGAGCCCAGCGCAACGACAGCTCCATCGATACGCGAGCGACGTCTTCGTCGGCCGGGTACGGGGTGCATTCGTCGAAAATCATCACAATGTCGGAGCCCAGGTCACGCTGGACCTGCATCGACTCTTCCGGGCCCATGAACACTTTGGCGCCGTCGACCGGAGAGGCGAAGGTCACGCCCTCCTCCTTGATCTTGCGCATGGCGCCCAGGCTGAACACCTGGAAACCGCCGGAGTCGGTCAGGATCGGGCCTTTCCACTGCATGAAATCGTGCAGGTCGCCGTGCTTCTTGATCACTTCGGTGCCAGGACGCAGCCACAAGTGGAAAGTGTTGCCCAGAATGATTTCCGCGCCGGTGGCGACGATATCCCGCGGCAGCATGCCCTTGACAGTACCGTACGTGCCCACCGGCATGAACGCCGGGGTCTCGACGGTACCGCGTGGGAAGGTCAGGCGACCACGACGCGCCTTGCCGTCAGTAGCAAGCAACTCAAACGACATACGACTTTGGCGACTCATTCTTTGTCCTCGGGGCCACGTGGTGCGGGATTACGGGTGATAAACATCGCATCACCGTAGCTGAAAAAGCGGTATTCGTTGTCGACGGCGGCTTTATAGGCGGCCATGGTCTCGGGATAACCGGCGAACGCCGAAACCAGCATCAACAGCGTGGATTCAGGCAGATGGAAGTTGGTGACCAGGGCATCGACCACATGAAACGGCCGGCCCGGGTAGATAAAGATATCGGTGTCGCCACTGAACGGCTTGAGCACGCCATCACGCGCGGCGCTTTCCAGGGAACGCACGCTGGTGGTCCCCACGGCCACCACACGACCGCCGCGAGCGCGGCAGGCCGCAACGGCATCGACCACGTCCTGGCCGACTTCCAGCCATTCGCTGTGCATGTGGTGATCTTCGATCTTCTCCACGCGCACCGGCTGGAACGTGCCCGCGCCGACGTGCAAGGTCACGAATGCGGTCTCGATGCCCTTGGCGGCAATCGCCTCCATCAGCGGCTGATCAAAATGCAGCCCCGCCGTCGGCGCCGCCACCGCGCCCAGGCGCTGGGCGTACACCGTCTGATAACGCTCGCGGTCCGAGCCTTCATCCGGGCGGTCTATATAAGGAGGCAACGGCATGTGCCCGACACGGTCGAGCAGCGGCAACACCTCTTCGGCAAACTTAAGCTCGAACAACGCATCGTGACGCGCCAACATCTCGGCCTCGCCACCGCCGTCGATCAAAATCTTCGAGCCGGGCTTGGGCGACTTGCTGGAGCGCACATGGGCCAGCACGCGATGACTGTCGAGCACCCGCTCCACCAGAATTTCCAGCTTGCCGCCGGAAGCTTTCTGGCCAAACAGCCGCGCCGGAATCACCCGGGTATTGTTGAACACCATCAAATCGCCTGGGCGCAAATGCTCAAGCAAATCAGTGAATTGACGGTGTGCCAGGGCGCCGCTGACCCCATCCAGGGTCAACAGGCGACTACCGCGACGCTCGGCCAAAGGATGGCGAGCAATCAGCGAATCAGGGAGCTCGAAGGTAAAGTCAGCAACGCGCATGATGGGGTTCGTCTAGCAGGGCCGGGAAGTCTAGCGGAAATATCAAAAATTCTCCATGTACCTGATTGACCAGCGGTATTCACCTCTCTATACTTCGCCGCCATTGAGCCCTGATGGCGGAATTGGTAGACGCGGCGGATTCAAAATCCGTTTTCGAAAGGAGTGGGAGTTCGAGTCTCCCTCGGGGCACCACATAGCAGTATCTGAGAGTCTCTACCAGCCTCTCAGACCCAGAGAAACCGGCCACTTGGCCGGTTTTTTTGTGCCTGTCTGTCTACCCCTGTCTCCCCTTATCCGTTGTATCCCTGTATCCCTGCTTGTATCCTGAGAAAAATACCGAACTTTGGGATACAAGGATGAAGCGCGCAGACATCAAGCGCCGCCCTCTCGCTGACACGACACTTGCGGGATTGGAGCCGGAATCAAAGGAATACCGGGAGCTGGACGGAAACGGCCTCTACTTCAGGGTTAAACCTGATGGTGGTAAATCCTGGCAGCTTCGCTACAAACGTCCGGCGGGCAATTGGGCTTGGATGGGGCTGGGGGGTTACCCGGAAGTAAGTGGTGCGTTGGCACGGGACAAAGCTGCCGAACTACGCAAGATAGTTAGCAGTGGCGCCGACCCTCTTGAACAGAAGCGCTCTGCCAAAGCAGCCATTGATGCTGCCAGGACTCGGACCTTTCGAGCGGCGGCTGAAGCTTGGCTCAAGGCCAAAGAAGAAAAGGGCCTCGCCCCTTCCACTCTTAACAAAATCCGCACTTACCTCGATAAAGACATACTCCCGGCGCTGGGGGATAAGCCCCTCGACGAAATTACCCGTACCGACTGCGCAGAACTCCAAGCATCCCTTGAAGCCCGAGATGCACACAACGTGGCGGAAAAATGCCGCACTTGGATCAATCAGATCTTCGGCCGAGCAATCGGTTTAGGTCTCACCGAAAACGACCCGGGCAGCCGCCTGCGCGATATTGCAGCTCAAGCCCCGAAGACTCAGCAGCATCCACATTTGCTGGAGCCTGAGCTGGCAGAGTTCCTCCAGGCACTCAAAAACACCCCCAGCAGGTTAACGGCCCGGACTGCAGCATGGCTCTGCATTTGGACCGCATCTCGACCGGGCATGGTTCGCTTAGCTGAATGGAAAGAGTTCGACCTTGATAAAGCGATTTGGACGACACCTGCCGCCAAGATGAAGATGCGTAGAGATTTTGTGTGTCCGCTCCCTAAGCAAGCGCTTGCCGCTCTCAAAGAGCTCCATTGCCTAACCGGGCGCAGTAGATGGCTTTTTCCCGGAGTTGGTTCTAAGAATCCAACCATTAGCGAAAACACCATCAACAAAGTCTTCGCGACGATTGGCTACAAAGGTCGCTTGGTTGGCCATGGCACTCGCCATACTGCTAGCACTCTCCTTAGAGAACACGGCTGGCCTAAAGAGCATGTCGAAGCGCAGCTGGCTCATAAAGAAGAGGGAATCTCTGGGATTTACAACAAGGCTCAATACCTTGAGCACAGGGTGAAAATGATGCAGTGGTATGCAGATCACCTTGATGCGTTAGCAAGTGAAAAAGTGATCAATGGCAAGTTCGGGAAAGCGGTATGACTGCGCATATCCGTACCCCCTTCAAAATCCATGTTACCGGTGTTACTCGTGTAACGACCGCCCCAAAACGCCCGAATTCATTGGCTTTAGCGCCCGTTACACCCCTGCGCGACCTTCCGTACACTCGATGTAACGCACCTCTGATGTGTAACGCCAGAACAATCCCCTCGCTTGCTGCGGGCCGACGCTCGGCACACTTGGCGAGAGCGCAAATCTCGCTGGCTTCGCCTGCACGACGCAGGGCGTGGGATAAAGCGTTACACGTTGAGAGCTATTGGCAATGATTGATAATCACCCAATCCTGCACTCAGCGTTAACCGCTGGCCTGATCCAGTATCTCTCAGGGCAACCGCTCTACGAGTTCTGCAATGAACAGCTCACTGACGTGTGCGAGCTGATCAATCAGTGTTGCTTGCGCATTCAGACCGGCGACATCGACGGCGATCTCAGCAGTATGTGCATCCAGACAACAATGCACGAAGAGACAATTTTTCAATACGCCTCAACTGACAACAGAGCCCGTCTTGCACATTGGGTTCGCCAGTACAGCAAGTGCCACTCGGCTTCGGAACGCGAGGCGCATGCCGCCTACATCATGGCCTGCGCAGTGAAGGCGCTGGGAGCTTTGGCCGATTGGATGCGTGACGCCGATAAGGCGGCTTGGTCGCATGTTGCTGAACCTCCGACCGACTGGCCATGGGATCTCTATCGTCAGTGTGTGGAGATGCAGGTCGATCCCAACGAACGTATCCAGGCACTAGACCAGTATGTTCTTTATCTGGAGCCCATCACTTCCCTGCCTTGCTTGATCAACGATGAGCTACTCCCCATCGCGGACAGCGCAATCAAGAACGCCATCCGTTGCAAAGGGGGCATCATCAGCGGCATGGAGCGCAATAAAGACATCGTTGCCCGCGACGCTGCAATCATTCATCAGGGGCGGCACTACTTGGCGAGCGGAATGCCTGAAAGGAACATTGCCACAGCGGTGCATGCCTGGCTAAAACGGGAAGTGGCTAAACCGCCAAAGCAGCGCCTTGGCTGGATCACACTCGAAACAGAAAAGGCGCTATCGCGTAAATCCGTTGACACCATCCTCAAACGAAATTTCGTGCTGTAAACCAAAATTTCAATTGGAAGTGAACTGCTCACCGCCGACCAATCTCTAGACCATTGCTCTCGTTGTCCAAATCAATCGAGAGCAATACCTATGAACACCTCTGTCACCGATTTTTCCCGCAAGACACCCTCCACCTCCCCTTCACTTTTTGATGCCGCTTCGACCTTAATCCGCATGCGCGAGGTGGAGGGCATCGTGGGCATGAAGCGCTCGACCATCTACAAACTGATGCAGCGCACCGACTGCGGCTTCCCCCAGCCCGTCAAACTGAGCAACAGCAATGCCCGTGGCGCTCCTGTTGCCTGGGTTCTTTCTGAAGTTCAAGCGTGGGCACGCAGCCGCATCGAGGCGCGTGATCAGGTGGCAGCATGAAGCGCAATTACAACCCGTTCAAAGACCCCTTTCACGACACCTACGCCATCGGGTTCCGTCTCTATCTCTCCGGCGCGATCAACTGGCGGCACCGCACTATCGCGGGCGTAAGCTGGAACGGAAATGATCAGGAAGCGTTCTTTCTCAGTCCTGATGGCTTTGCCCTACCGCTGAAAGCTAATCCATGGGAACTGCCAGAGCTGATTCGCCGAAACGCAGTACGCAGAGAGTTTTCCAGCGTTCATGGCACCGGTCATTTCGCCATGAAAGCGGGTCGCCTGACCTCGCTGAAGTCCCTTGGTATGAGCGACTGGGTCACCTACTGGCTGGTTGATCAATCGGCTGGTTACGCGAACGATCCGGCGGTATGGCAACGCATCACTGAAGAGGATCTCGCTGTGGAAAAGGCCGCTACCGAACGCCTTCACCGTGACATGCGATTGACCTCCGATCTGACCGGCTATGTAGATGAATGCCTCGCACAGCGCCGTGAGCTGTTGGCTGTAAAACACCGCCGACGCTGCGCCGAAGACAGCAAGATTTTGACCTGGCTCAAAGGCGAAACACCGATGCCACTTTTTGCCAACGTGCAGGAGGCAGCATGAATCGCCAGATCGCAGAGAAAGCTTTGATGCACCCGTTTTCAGTGCTACGCCGGATCGGGTTTTCACCTCGCCTCATGCAGCGCCTTGAGCGCTACCGCAGCCAGCAGGACAAACAAGGGCGTGTCGTCAGCGTACTCAGCTGGGCCGATGGCACCTGGTGCGCCCTCTCCCTCCACTGCGAAAAGATCGGAGCCGTGGTCGTCGACGAAGGCCAGCAAACGCAAGCCTACGAAGACGCCCACTCCATGCTCAGCGGTGGCTTCCTGCCCCTCCTTTCCCTGCGCTGGGAAGCCCATGCCTGAAACGAAAACGCCTCCGGGGGCGATCCGGAGGCGCTGAGGTAAATCTACATGCACGAACAATTTATGCCGCACCTGAAAAATCCGCAAGCCATCAGCGCAGTTGCACTTTCAAAAAACGGACGTTACTCTCTGGCCGTCGCTGCAAAATCAGCGACCGGGTTTGGCGACCCGAGTTTAAGAAGGCGCACAGGCGCCCCCATCTCGATTGCAGGCGCTTTTTTTGTGCCCGCATTCCTGCTTTATGGCGGCTGTGCGTGGGAGACCTTCGGGTCTGCCGGGTTCCTTCTTACCCGGTTCGCCAACCTGCGCACAGCTGCCACCCCAATTCGTTTGGCGACGAATCGTGGCAGTTCCTACTTAAGAAGGAGCTCCACCTATGCACGCCCTCAATCCGTCCAAAATTCGCGCCGCTGCACACCGTGCAATGGCTCTCGCCGCTTTACACGCCAATTCCAGTCTCGCTACACGTCTCTCCCGCTACAACGCTCACATGGCCAAAGCCCGCGCGCTCGAAACCGCAGGCGGTGCCCAATGAACAATGCCCTGAGTTTTGCCCTGCCCGAAGATCTGCTCTGCGTTAATCCAACCGCGGAAGCCGGTGTGCCCATCGACGCCATCACTTGCGCCATTGACCGCGCCGACTCCGTACTGACGCTGCTCGAGGATCACTTCGAAAACGAATCCTCGCGCCTCGCCAATCACATCATTGCCGCCGTTCTTTGGGACGTGCGAGGCACCCTCGGCCTGATCAAGACGCTCGCATTGCACGGCGACACCACCTCGACCCCTGCTGCGCATAAAGGCGGTGCACGATGAGTACGTCCACCACGCTGGGCCACGCCACCTTTTCACGCGTCAACACTACCGACCTGAAGCTGTTTCGGGTCAATGCCGGTGTTCCGGTCGAGGATGCACTGGAGATGGTTTCGCAGCTTCAGCATCACGCCAATCAGCTCAACCTCGACGCCGCCATGAGCGACCACGGCGAGCGTTTCAGTTGGCCAGCCCTGTACCTCGGTGAAATGGCCAAGGCGCTGATCGATGACATCAACGACGCGCTGTTTCTGCCGAGGGCTGACGCATGAGCCAACGACCGAACAGCACCGCAAAACGTCCAAGCTTTGCCGACGTGAAGGCCGCCGCGCTGAAAGACATTGATCGTGTCCTGTCGCACTGGCTGCCGAACGGCAAGCGCGTGGACGGTGGCAAGGAATACACCGCCCCGAATCCGACTCGCAGCGACAAGCGCGCCGGTTCGCTCAAGGTCAGTTTGAGCAAGGGCACGTGGTCCGACTTCGCCACCGGCGACAAGGGCGGTGACCTGATCGATCTGGTGCGCTATCTGGACGGCGGCACTGACGTCGAAGCCTGCAACAAACTGGCTGACTTACTGAATGTCTCGCCCGGCGCCGCTCAGTCGAAGGCAGCTCCCAGCAAGACCAAAACACCGCAGTGGAACGCCATCCAGCCGATCCCGCCCGAGGCCATGAATAAGTGCCCGGCCAAGCACCGGGAACACGGCGCTCCGTCCAAAGTGTGGATCTACCGCGATGCACAGGGCCAGCCACTCATGGCGCTCTACCGCTTCGACCTCGGCCCCGATGAAGACGGCAAGCCGAAGAAGGTCTTTGCACCACTGACGTGGTGTCAGCGCGCCGACAGCCAAACCAAGCAATGGCGCTGGCAGGGTCTACCAGAGCCGCGCCCTGTGCTGCGCCTTGATGAGCTGACTCAGCGCGGTGATGCACCGGTTGTTCTCTGCGAAGGCGAGAAGGCTGCCGACGCCGCCGCCGAACTGTTGCCCGGTTACGTGGCCACCTGCTGGCCGAATGGTTCCAACTCCTGGCACAAAGCCAACCTGACACCACTCCAAGGGCGCGACGTGCTGGTGTGGCCGGACAACGACAACAGCGGCAAAGCCTGCATGGAGACTGTGGCCGACAAGCTGCGCGAAATCGGCGCCGCCTCTGTTCGGGTCATCGCGTTGGACGTGTTCACACGCAAGCCCACGCTGAAGAACGAGCGCGCCGTCTTCGCCAAAGGTGGTCAATGGGACGACGGCGACGATGCGGCCGATGCGCTCGCCAAAGGCTGGACAGCCGCTCATATCGCCGAGCTGGAAAGCAACGGCGAACTGTTCAGTTTGCCTGTGGAAAAGTCGGCGACGGAACCGACCGAAGCCAAGCCGGAAGCGAAGACGAAACCAGCGGCCAAGCGCCCGACGAAATCGAAAAATGACTTGATGCCCGGTGGCTTTCGCCTGACTCCCGAAGGGGTGTTTTATGCCGGCGACGACGGCGAGGCGCGCCCGGTGTGTTCGCCTCTGGAAATCCTCGCTCGTACCCGTGATGAGAAAGGCCACAACTGGGGTCTGTTGGTCGAATTCGACGATCCAGACGGCACCAAGAAGCGCTGGAACATCCCGGCGCGCACTATGACCGGCGACTTCGGCAAGGACGTTCTCGGCCCGTTGGTGGACATGGGCCTACGCCTCGCCGGTAGCCGCTCAGGACGCAATGCGCGCAACGACCTGCAGAGTTACCTCGGCGGCTTCGACAGTGCGCAACGGGCGCGGCTGGTCACCCGCTTGGGTTGGCATGACAGCGCCTTTCTACTGCCCGAGCTGCAGGTCGGCACGCACAGCGAACACTTGCATTTCTATGAGGCTGGTGCGCAGCTTCCCCCCATCAGCGAAGCGGGCACGCTCGAACAATGGCAACAGCAGATCGGCGCGCTGTGTATCGGCAACCATCGTTTGGCGTTTGTCGTCGGCGTGGCGTTCGCAGGCCCGCTGCTGCACATGCTCGGCCATGAGTCGGGCGGCTTTCACCTGTACGGCGACAGCTCCGGCGGCAAGACCACTCACCTGCAAGTTGCCGCCTCGATCTACGGCGGACCGCGTCTGGTGCGTTCGTGGCGCTCCACCGACAACGCACTGGAATCCATCGCCGCTGCGCATTCCGACGGTCTCCTGGTACTGGACGAAATCGGCATGTGCGATGCGCGCATCATCGGCGAGACGGTGTACATGCTCGGTAACGGCACCGGCAAGGCCCGCGCCAACGACCGGGGCCAAGCAGGCCGACAGGTGCAGGAGTGGCGGCTGCTGTTTCTCTCCACTGGCGAGAAGACGCTGGCCCAGCACATGGCCGAAGCGAACAAGGAGCTGAAAGCGGGTATGGAGGTGCGCATGCTCGCCGTACCGGCCGATGCCAGCAAAGGCCTCGGCATGTTCGACACGCTCAACGGCTTTGAAGACGCCGCAGCACTGTCCGACGCGCTCAAGGCACGGGTGGCGAACTACTACGGCACACCACTCACTGCCTTCCTGACGGCGCTGTGCGAACCCGGCAAGCGTCACGGCTGGTCGTCCATCCTGCGCCACACGCTGGAAGGTTTTATCGCCAAGTCGCTCCCGGCGTCCGCCAGCGGACAGGCACACCGTGCTGCTGCTCGCTTCGGCCTCGCGGCTGCAGCTGGCGAGCTGGCCACCGCGATGGGCATCACCGGCTGGCCGGACGGGACCGCCACTACCGCCGCCCGTGTGTGTTTGAACGCGTGGTTAAACGAACGCGGCGGCGCCGGCAACTTCGAGGGCGATGCGATCTTGGCACGGCTGCGCCAGGTCATTGAGCGCTTCGGCGAAAGCCGCTTCACCCGCTGGGAATCGGCGGCGGCGAAGATCGACGAGCACGGCCCGCGCACCATCGACCGCCTCGGCTTTCGCAAGACGCTGGAGCACGGCATGGGCGACACCATGCACACCACCAACACCTACTACGTGTTGCCCGAGGCATGGCGCTCCGAGATCTTCCGGGGCATGAACATCAACGCAGTGAACAAGGAACTGTTGCAGCGCGGCGTGCTGGAGCCAGGCAGCGACGGTAAGGCGTCGAGTCTGGTCCGGTTGCCCGGCCTCGGTCCGCAACGCTGTTACATCGTGAAGACGATTCCGGGAACGGATGAGAGCGAGGCTCGGGCTGCCTGAGGGCATCTCTGCTGATCGAGGTAGCGCCGGCTCATTCCCGGCCTCGCCAGCCGCTCATTCAACCCAAATCAAATTTCAAAGGAACAAGACAGATGAACGAGTTTCAAGCACCGACAGAGCAACGCGAACCGCTAACCAATGAACTGGAAGGCCTTGAAGTCGCTGGACTTTCAGAGGTTGTGCCGGACAGCAGTGAAACGATCGGCCATTGCGAGAAGAAACAGCAGCTGCTGAACGAGATCGAAAAACTGAAAGTCGAGCGGGATAAATACCTGAATGAAGCTGAACACCTGTATGCCGAGATAGCTCCACTGGAAGCGCTATTGGAGGGCGACGAGGTCATGGATACAGATCGAGCATATGAAATACGGAAACAGTACAACACCCTGAAAATCCCTTACGACTCTCGAATGCATCACGCCAGCATCATGAGCAATAAGATTGCTCGACGCGAGAATCTCGCCAATCACGAAACCTTGATTGCCGGTTACACCGACTCGATGGCGAATTGGAAAGCAGACGAGCAAGAACTCAACGAAAAACGGGATAGCCTCCATGCCCGTTTGGAACAGATCCGGCAGCAAGCAGCCGACGACATGGCGAAAGCACGGCAAGCCGAAACCGATGCCGCAACCGCTTATGCACAAGCCGTGGCATGGGGCGACACCGAGGGCGAAAAGAACGCCAACGCAGAAGCACAGAAGGCTGCGAAAAACCTCGCGACCGCGACCGAGCACAATCGTCGTCAACACCTAATCATGACCGCACTGGAGCACGAGCTGGCCACCGTCGACCAATACATCGCCGAGGCTCAAAAGGAACATAAAGCCATCGAAAGAAAAGCACTGTATCTGGCGCGGACGGTTTTGGAGGAACAGTGGAATGAAAAAGCTCAAGCGTTGCTGGACATGGGAGGGAAGCTCTGGACCGCCATTGACTTGGTTGGCGGCGATCAAATTAGTCTGAGGAAACTGGTGCTTCCTGAAGAAGGTGAAAGATTCGGTAACTGGACTAGCAGTGATTTGGCGGAGCGTTCTCGCAAGTACACCCTGCAAGATGTTCTGTCGTTGTAACCCGCCGAGCCATCCGAAACAGCCTACAAACGTAGGCTGTTTAAAACTCCATCAGGACAAAGATAATGATCACTCCAATACAAAGCAGTGCCAACTGGACCGACACCTTGAAGGCGCGCAAGAACCACTTAACCGCGCTGATGAAAGTCGTGGACATCAAAACTGACAAGGCCTCGAAGGTTCAAACACTAACGGTCAACTTGATCAAGAACGAAATGAGCTTCATTGAAGACCAGTTAAAGGCTCGAAAGTAAGCTGAACTCCATGCTGTAATACAATCCAGATAGACATCTTCAAAACACAAAACAGGAAATGTTCATGTCAAAACTTGCCGAATACCGTCAGCTAGAAAAACACTTGGCCGAACAGCTTCAGGCATTGGAAACACTGAGGGACAACTCCGCGCTGAAGAAAGAGATCGAGTTCGAAACCAAGCTGCGTGGGCTGCTGGATCAATATGGTTTCAGCCTGAAACACATCATCAATTTGCTAGATCCGCAAGGCGGCAAGCGCGCCCAGGCTTCCCCTGCGACACCGGGTACTCTTAAACCTCGCCAACTCAAGACTTACAAAAATCCTCATACTGGTGAAGTCGTGGAGACCAAAGGCGGTAATCACAAGACACTAAAAGAATGGAAAATCAAGCACGGCTCCACCGAGGTGGAAAGCTGGTTGAAAATGTAACCACGATCCATCAGAAAGGGCCAAAGGGCCCTTTCTGATGGATTATCGTAGGACAGACATGCACCTGCCTAATACTTCTTCATTGCCTATGATCACAACATTCAACCTTTTCCTAGCGCGGGTAATGTTCTGGAAAAGCATTTTGGTCATATTATAATAGGCCGACCCCCTATAATATAACCCACCATCTGCACCATACGAAAAATACTGATCGATTGGTATCGCAACACCGTCAAACTCTTGCCCGATAACCCGATGCGATGTCTTTTTGGCGACGGCACAATACTTTTCGTGATGTTCATTTCCGTATTGAGACGGAGTAAAGCGCAGCACTTCCCACCTACTCTCTTCCAATGTATCAAGATAGTATTTTGCATCCTCTAAATTATTAAAATAGCTAAGCTCGATATTGTTTGTACCTGACAACGGGATATTTCTTCCACTATTAAAAAGAACCCTTATGAAGTTTGCAATTTCTTTGTTTGTACGAATTTTTTCGGACAACTTGTATACCACCAGATTTCTTATACTACTTATTGATGCATCTATATCGCTTCTCTCTTCCCAACTAGCTAACGTCTGAAGCTTGTCATAAGAGAAAATACAGCTTCCGTTCGAAGCCTGAACCTTATCTACAATATCCTTTAACTGATGAGGGCGAACACGCTGAGCCTCATCAACGATAACCAAATCATATTTCGCCAAATCATAAGACAAGTAGCTTTTTATGGGAATAATATCCCAGCCCGCTCCCCTTAACGCAATCTGCCCATCATTTAACTGCCCACAATGGATAATAAGATTAGTTTTCTTAATTTTCGTAAGTTGTTTCGAAATATCATATACAAGCAGAGTCTTGCCAGTACCAGCACTGCCTATCACAGAAATAAATCTCACCATTTTCGGAAGAGTTAAATACTGTATAATTCGGCTCCTAATCTCCTCCTGCTGATGAGTTAAAAAATACTCATCACGCAAAAACTTCTGAGTAGAGTTGAAAGGTGAAACCAAGTAATCAGATGGATCAAAAAGATCATCAACAACTTCTTCGTGGCTTATTTCCTGAGAAACAAGCAAATCTCTCAAAAAACCAAAATCGACCTTTACTAGGCAGCCGTCCTCCTGTAGATAATAGAGTGTCATCACATCCGAAACATAGGTAAAACAATATACATATCTACCAACACAGGACAAATAATATCTATTTCGCACCAACTGATCTTTTATTTTTTCTTCTGGGCAGGTTTTTTTAAGTTCAACATTAATAATTTTATCCCTCCCGAATCTTAATAAGTCGAACTCCTTACCTATTTGGGGAATTTGATAACCAACGTAAAACGCAGAAAAAACACTAGCATTATCTGATAAATCATACAATCCGCCAACTAGCCCTTTCAGATCTTCGATTTCTGCTGGCTTTATTTTTATATCATAATGAGTTAAAAACTGATTAAACACAGGAGACGCCAGTGAAGTATTAGCTTGAACTAAAGACAGGATGTTTATGTTTTTCACATCATACCCCAAAATTCCATTAAAAATTTAATTCCACTTTCTTAACCTGACGAACATGGCCATTCAAGGTCAGGGGCGGGATACCATTAAACTGCCCTAAAGCGCCCCTATCGTAGAAACAATTAAATCAAGAACAACTCAACTTCTTATTTTCTCCAACGCTCAATGACCTGAGCAAAGACAACATCGCGCCATGGCGTTTTCCATTCACTATGAACCTTGACGCTTTGTGAATGTGGTTCTGGAACCGGTAGCGGCATCTTAATCACAGCTGGTAGCAACACGGCGTCACCGACCACAACGCACTCGCCAGGAGCTAGGTTAGGAAGGATCTCTGTGATCGCATTGGCGTTATCGGGGAATAGCCGTCGCACATAGGTCTGATCTGCGTCGTTCGTCAGGCGCAAGGAAATGAAGTTGTTGCACTGAGCGAATATTGTTTCCGATACTTCCGAGGGTCGTTGGCTAACCACCATCAGGCTCAAGCCGTATTTCCGCCCTTCCTTTGCGATGCGTTCGATAGATTTTCGGGATGCGCGATAGGCTGCATGACCGTCTCGCGGTACATAGTTGTGAGCCTCTTCGCACACGAGCATGACAGGGATGTCATTGAGCTTGTCTTCAGCATGCTGCAGTTTGGAATAATGAAAGCAAAAGTCAAAGATAAGGCGAGAGATCAGGCTAACCGTGACGCTAAGAACTTCGAACGGAACTCCGCTCAAGTCCACAATGGTAACGTTCGCCTTATGGAGGTAGCCGATGAATTGCTTCATCAACGCCTCAAAGTCATCAGTAACATGCGCCTGCCCATCAGTTTTCTTTGAATTCAAGAGAAACCGGAGGCGCTTGTCAGCCAATTTCGCCTCCAACCGCGAAACGAACCTATTGAACTCTCCGTTGAATGGCCCATTGGTCGCCTTGGTCGCTGCCGCAGCCGAGTTGGCTGCAAAATCGTGGATTTTTTCGAAATAAATTCTCCGGTCAGACACCAAATCACCATTGGCTAGCTTAGGTTTGTCTTCTCCAGGCAACCGACCAATGACCTCTCGATTCAGATTCTCGATAAAGTTGTAAACCTCCTTAATCGCGAAATAAACTGGGGTATCATAAGTCACTTCCGGAACATCTGGATTGTGCATCTCCTTGTTCAAAACAACAGCATGCTTAAATTGACTAACTTGGTTGTGAGAGTTGGATTCGTTACTCTCGATAAACATGCTTTCGAGCTCCTCCGAATTCATCAACCAGTAGGGAAGCTGAAGACAATCTATATCTAGACGACTCAGAGTAAAAGACTCTTCCGCATGCAAAGTAAATGCAGCGGTATATTCATCGTGAATATCAAATATAACCACGTGCGAGTTATTCTGCACATCCTTATTACTGTTCTTACGATTAGATATGCCCACTATACCCTGTAGCACGCTCGCTACAGTGCATGATTTACCAGAGCCTGTTGAGCCCACAACAGCAATATGCTTACTGAAGAATCTATTGCCGTTGATCATAAGATCAATGGCTTTATTCATTGATAGTTTGCCAAGAGGAAAGTCGTGATCGCCATCTGCCGAAAATATCTTGTCTAAAGTATCGCTTTCCGCAATGAATGCATGTTCGGTTGGTACCGGCAAGAGGAGACTACTACGATCAAACGTTTTGTCATCTACCAGGGTTCCTATCGCCTGGCACTCAATCTGGAAGCTCCAGGTCGGCTTTCCGTCTGGAGTGGTAGTGTTTGTGCCTTTGATGTTTCGGATGGTGGCAATCGTGAAATCATGGTTGCCTTGTGCAATCTTCAGAAAGCGGCCTACTTGAAGCCCTTCCTTATTTTTTTCGAAGGCTTCGAGACTATCCACCGCAACGATGACGGCTTCTGGTGCACACGAAAGCACAGCTCCAATTTTAATAGGCATTACTCATCCCCATCATATATTTGATTTCATCAAATTTTTCGGCACCTAAAACTTCAAGATTTACATCCTGAAGGTCTAGACTTGTAACATCTCCATCTCCAATTACAAAAAAATCATCCGCCTTAATTTTAAGCTGAAGTTTTTTGTAATCATCCCAACGAACA
This sequence comes from Pseudomonas sp. DF5, assembly GCF_058148225.1. Lineage (NCBI taxonomy): Bacteria > Pseudomonadati > Pseudomonadota > Gammaproteobacteria > Pseudomonadales > Pseudomonadaceae > Pseudomonas > Pseudomonas sp. DF5. The sequence goes on along the minus strand of NZ_JBYVYM010000004.1, from coordinate 19,489 downwards.
AACCGCAGAACAAACTCTTTTTTATCCTTTAGAACCATCGGCTCACGAAAAAAACTGATCTCGGAAAATGCCTTTACTGGTCGCCCGAGGTTTGGCACCACATCCTTCCCGATTAATCGTTCCGCAATTTCATCAAATAAATTTTGAGGAACGTCCAGCGCAAAAAGAGGTGTGTGTGCATGCACCTGTTTAAAATGGTACTTATCAATAAATGACTTTATAAACAGGACAATCTGCTCATCGAATTGATCTAGGAATACAGGAAATACAACAAAGAAGCGCAGACGAACGTTTGCACTCAAATTTTCTTTTAGCTGTTTACGTCGTGTCTCCAAAATTTTCTGTCGCGTCTTTAACGCAAGCGTCCATTGAGAAACCGCAGTAGATCTAATCCGGCGTAATGCCTCCAAAAAATCTCTCTTGGTGATTTTTCTAAGCTTTTCCTGATGTTTGATACTTAGATCAGCAATAATTTGAATAGCGTTTGGATAAAAAAGTGTTTCAACTTCACCCTCATTGAAACCAAGAGCCTTAAGCAGCTTTGCATTTTCCCCCACCAAATCGTCGTACTTTGGTGTTACCGTAATTGCAAATACTTTCAGGAATTCATCAACATCAACACCAGCAACCTCTGCAACCAAAGTTTTTAAGTCTTTATTTCTAGAGCTGAGCGCAGCTTTCAACTCTACAGCGGAGATGACGACTACTGGATTATTTGGAAAGTGTGCAAATAGATGATATTTTATTTTCGCGACTGGATTAGACTTAAAGTGTTTCATCATCTGAAGCAAAGGATCATACAGAATACTCGGCGAATACTTATCCTGAGTCTCGTGATATTTACACTGAATCGCCTTGGTACCCGAAAATGTTGCTACTTCAATATCTTCGACAATACCTTCGATAGTAACTTCCGCCTCGTCCGCCGCCTTTAGTAGTTCAGCGAGCGTCTGATTAAATTGGTACAAGAACCCTTGTATTGTGTAGTCGGCCGAACGTCCCATTTTGACCTCTGCAATTTTTTCTACGTCGTTAAATTCGGGAGGCCGGCCTCGCTGAGCACTGCTCGAAGGATGTTGCGCTCCTCGCTGTAGGTCCAGGCACTTGGATGATGAATTGCAATGTGCCGCGCTGACTCATCCCAGGACGCATACCAATCATCTTTTACAGCGATGAATACTGGGGGGCGGCCATCGAACTGGTCGCTGGTAATGTCAATAACTACACCGTCGAGCTCAAGCCACGCATGGGAGCCGCCGCCACGCTCGCCGCACACGTATTCAACCCGCAAACCTAGCTGGGTATTGAGATAGTCCCCAAGCAGCTCCGAAACGACACCACAACAGCCCCGGGGGAATGTCTGCAGGTGTGTCGGGAGCTGGCCTCGTAATTTTTGTGCTTCAAGCCCTTTACGAAAAGAATAAGTGACGACAGTAAAATCCAATATTTCCTCCTCGCTTTCTGATGCGCCCTACGTTCTGTATCGACCCCAGCTTAGTAGACGCTTTGAATGTCTGCTTTTTTGGCCGATAGCTACTTGTCACAAAAGGGAGCTGCTAGCTGCTGGCTGCTGGCTGCTAGCCTGCTGGCCGCACTAGAAGGGCTACTGATAATGCTACTGGGCAGATGACGATCCGAAGGGCCTACATCAAAGCGCTCATTCATTCTTCTAAAGCGTTACACCTGTTAGCCTAGTAACACTCCCTACCGCTGACGCACAACGACAGTGTTACTCAACAAATATTCAATAAATACAGTCAGTTAGATAACACCGTTACACCAGTAACATGGGTAACACAGCTTTTAGAGGGAAACGTCCCCCCCACTCCCCGGAAGCATCATTCCCTCCAGCGAATGTCACGTGCATGGTCGAAAGTACGCCGGGGTCCCTGAGGAGTTCATTAGGACACGGGGTCGGAAACCCGCGGGACTGTGCTAGCGAAAAGGTACCCATCTTAGTGAACAGGTGAACCGGGTGAACTCACAGTTCACCAGTGCAATAGGGTAATTACACAGACTTGCCCACCCATTTGCATTCGACCTGACCAGTCATTTGCATCGGATTTGACCAGTACGAGCTCGACATGACCGGCAGAGAACGACCCAAAGCGGACGGTCAAAGTGAACGCGTGCGCATTGCTTTGACGATCCGTCATCGGCCTTTCAAACGCTTTATTCCATTGGGCACCTCATCCCCAAGTTTCTTTGAGTACAGTTCGAAACAGTTCCGAAAGTAATGGCTCAACGTCTTTGCGCTCGGTGCGTATCGGCTTAATGGACTCAAGTCGATTCAGTTCACGCTCAATGAATTGTTGAATGGGAGTGATCTGAGGTGATAACCCCATCTCCGGAGACGCGCGCTTGATCGCAAGCAATTCATCAATGGCCTGCTGGAGCCCGGACTCTCGCTCGATGACACCGCGCAGCTTCTCAAACTCTATGGGGGCAGGTGTACCAAACTGCTCAAGCCACCGCACCGATAACAGCGGGCGCAGAACGTAGAAGTATTTTTTCAGCGGTACCTGAGGGGCCTGCAAATATCCCCTATAGTTGGTTTTGGCCATGCTGCGATAGTGGTAGATGCCACTCTCCACCGAATACACCTGCGGCAATAACTCCTTTGCCCGCTCGTGGAAACAGCCAGCATGCTCGTAAATGATGGTCGACTGTATCCACTCCACAAAGCCTGGATTGGACTTCCAAAATAGCCTGAGTGCCTTACGTAGATCCCAGCCATTGATATCCATGTCGTCAATGATCGGATACTCGATGACGTCGCGTTGCTCCTCGAGGCCGACAGAGAGATACCACTCGGGTTTATTTACGTAGATGAAGCGTGCGTCGTAGTCGCTGTTGGGAGAGGCAAATCCCCAGGCACGACTGCCAGACTCAATAGCTAAAAGAACTTTCACGTCATGCTCGTTCTCAGCACGACGTAGCCGGTCTCGAACCTCTTCTTGAACAACGATAGAAACCATGAGCCAACTCTAATTAGACGATGTTTCGAGTGCACGCTACTCATCCCGCGGTAGACTGTCCAGCGTCCTCTACTGGCCGTTCTCTGCCGATCAGCAACACAAAGGGGCATCTTTACCATCGCGGTAACGATGCCACTTTTTCGTCAGGATCCTTTCAATTTCAACGTTGAAATTTCAGTAAGGTGGGATGTCTGTCGCTAGCAAGATGTCGCGGGTTTCCGACCCCGTATAAGACCGAAATCCTCAGGGGCCCCCGGCAGTTCCAAGGTCAAATTCCTTGCCCTGCCCACGGGAAAGGAACTACGGCCTTACCTCATCACCTTATTCCAATCGATCTCGTGTCCAGCTTCCTGAAGCTCCCGACCCAGAGCTTGCTGCCAGTTGCCATCCATCGACTCATACACCACCCCGGCATAATCACTCGGTATTTCCAACGCCCCTCGTTTAAGCGCGCAGACTTTTCCTCGTCCAAGTCGACCGATGAAATATCCAAGCTCCAGGATCACATTTTGCCGTGCACGTGGCTCAGGGGTTCCCCCACGAACGCAACCCTCATCATCAGGAGTAAGTAGCACCACTGCAAAACCCACATCGCCGTATGCCTCTACCTTCTCAATGACCGTTCGTCCTTGATTAGCTTGCTCATGCAAGATGACTGCTTCAAACCCAATTCTTTCTAGAAACCGAGCAACCATTTCGCGTGAACCATCATCATGGCCATGAACCACGAAAACGCGACGCGAAAGCGCATCAGGACCAGCCACTGTGGAAATCGTGATCTCAGATTCGTGCTCAACGTCTGCGAGATCCTCTCTCAATGTCCGCTGAGCTTGATTTAAGAGAGCGATAGCTGTCTTGATGTGCTTCTCAATGGGTCCGATGTAATTCGGTGAGGCGTCCCCCGCCCAAAACCTTGGGTAGTACGTGAGTTGAGCAGCACCTTGAAAATGATTGTAGGTGGATGTGTTTTCGCCAAAGCATCGTGCCAGTGTGTCCTTGACGGCCACCTCCAGCCCTTCAAGCTCGGGCGTATTACCGCGACGAACTGTGTTCACATCAAATGCTTCAAGCTCATCGATTCGATCTTGGAGTCGATCGATTCCTCGCTCAATATTTTGACGGGACAGTTGAGGCTTTGTAGCAGTTGGCATCGCTGGGGGCTTAGCTCGAGCCATCGAAGACATACTCCTTTAAGTGGTGAAGGCATTATTCCATAATGGGAAATGAGCCAGCATCCATCAGGCTGTATCCCTGCATGTATCCCTGACCATAAAATCTTGCTACAAGCCACGGCTTATATGGCGCCCTACAGTCTCCCTCGGGCACCAAAATTAAGAAAGGTCTTGCTTTGCAAGGCCTTTTTTTTCGTCTGTAGAAAAGCCATTGTCCGCACCGCTGTCGTGTAGGGGCCGCCGAAGGTTGCGATCTTTTGATCTTGCTTCTCTTACGCACGTCCCGCACCGGTGGAACATTTCACAAGGATTCCCACCATGGAATTGCAGCTGGAAACTGTTGCCCTCTTCTCTCTCAAACTGGCTTATGAGACGGAAGATTCAAGTCCGATTTTGCGTGACGATCTGGTTATGGGTGACTACCAGCGGGATGTGTTTGAGTTGCTGGTGCGGCGGGGGGATGTTGAGGCGATTCAGGTGAAGGTGGATGAGTGTGTGGGGTTGGCGTTGGAAGCTATCGGCGGCGTGGATAAGCCGTTGGGGCGGGAGTTGCAGAGGTTGGCGGGTGAATTTGCCGGTATTCAGACGATGGGGCAGCTTGATGGTCCGCTCGTTGCGCTCAAAGATTATCTGAAAGATATTCAATGAATGAAGGCGGGCGGCCTAAAAAGCGGGAATGCCGATAGACGGGCCAAAGACTGGTCGCCACGTCTTATCCAATAATAAGTCCAATAATAAATCCATGCCCTTTCCCCGAAGGTTGACGGCGGACTTCAGCACCGCCAGGACGATGGAGAAGCCTCATACACAGCGCATAGCGCGCAAGGATTATTTGAAGGACATTCAGAGAGTGATCAGGCTGTACAACGGGATACACCCTTATGCCTGCTGACTCTCGCGGACAGATCGAGCGCAAAGAGATTCCCGATCAATCCATAATGAAAGCCTAGCCCGCCTCTGATATCTCCATAGGCATGACATAAAAAGGCATCCTAAAACGCGTATTCATCAAGGGCAAGCTACCCTCCAATGGATGACTATAGCTATAATAGAAACCACTTATTCCGGCTAAAAAACCATGAATATCGAACAGAAAAAACTGATCATCAGCTACATAAAAAAGCATGACAAGAACGGCGAGCTAGTAAAGTCTATCACACCCAACAAAGACTTTATTGGCGGCACAATAGAATACAACGAATCCAAAGTCGTACTACATCGAAGCATATCTTTCTTGGGCGACGAGGAATATGTCCGCGCCTATTTGGTAGTAAGACTAACCAAAGAGTTAGGATATAACTCTCGAGAAAGAATTATCGAGCTCGAAAAAAACTATAGCATAGGCCGCCCAAATAGAAAATCAGCTCGGATTGATATACTTGTTCGCTACCCTTCAGACTGGCCTACAAACGACAGGAATAATACATTCTTGTTCATCGAATGCAAATCACCAGAAAAATATGAGACAGACAAAGATTTCCTGAAAGGACAAATTTTCGATCTATCAAAACAGGAAACACCCACACCAGAACTAGCAATATATTATACGATTACTGGCACAAATAATAACCTGCTAGACAAATGCACGATAATCAACCTCAATGAATACTCCTCTTGGGATATATGGGATAAAGCCGGTCAGGCCGCAAACTCCATAATACCTGATAAATTTAACACACCTAAAAACATCCAATACGCCAACATTGACACCCCAAACAAGGATCAACGAAACTTAAGAACAGACGTAACTAAACTTGAGTTTGACAGACTCCGAAAGGAACTTCATGATGTTATATGGGGTGGCGGCGGCACCAACAACAATGATGTTTTTGTCATCCTTGTCAGACTTTTTTTATGCCGCGTATTCGATGAATTAGAAACCCCCCCCAATAGCAAATATCGTTTTCAAAGAGCGGCATACTCCAATGGGTTGGTAGAAAGCCCTGAGGAGGTCGTACTTAAAATGAGCCAATTATTCAGAGAGGCTGCACAAACCTATCTGGGTTATACAAAATCAGAAATCGACGAAACGACACCATTTGAAGCAAAAAAAATATCAGCTGCAAAAGTTGCATTTATAGTTGAACAACTTCAAGACAAATCTTTAACCAAAAATACACATAGAGGGGATGGCGACTTACTCGGAGACTTTTTTGAAGGAATTGTCTCTCAAGATTTCACGCAAACGAAAGGTCAATTTTTTACACATACAAACCTTATAAAATTCTGCTTAGAACTTTGCAATTTCAAAGACGAAGTCTATAACACCTTTTTGACTGAGCGAGACATTCAAGGGCGACCAAGAATCCCAAAAATTATCGATCCCTCATGTGGGTCTGGAGCTTTCTTGATTGCAGCTATGAAAGAAGGAACGAAGGCCTTATCCCCACTGAGGTCTGTTGGTGTACTACCAAAGAGGCTTAAAGAATATGCTTCAATTTGGTTTGGTGAAGACAGTCAAAATAGCTGGGCTAGAGAGTTTCTATACGGAATTGAGCCCAACTCCGATCTTGGACTCGCCTCAAAAGTCAACATGATACTTCATGGAGATGGCAGCACTAATATTTTTGTTAAAAGCGGCCTCGAAGCATTCAGTGAATATACTTTAGATGACCGCTCTCATGGGCTTGCTATCAACAAACGAAAAGAACCAGACTCCCCATATAAACGTTTGTGCAACGAAGAGTTTGATTTTGTTTTCACTAATCCACCATTCTCCATATCTTTAAGTGGAGACGAAAAAAAACAACTAAATAGAGACTTCATTCTCGGCAGCGACAGCGCGAGCGAAAATCTGTTTATTGAACGTTGGTATCAGCTACTAAAGCCTGGCGGAAAATTCGTAGCTGTAATTCCAGAAACCATACTAGACTCCTCTAGCAGCTCGGACATTCGACTATTTTTATTCAATTACTTCAAAATTAGGGCCGTGATTTCTCTGCCATACGTCGCTTTTAAACCGTTCACCAGCACAAAGACTTGCATCTTATTTGCGGAGAAAAAAACTGACGAGCAAGCACAAAACTGGTCATCAGCCTGGAATCAATATGAAAAAGAGCATAAACGCTTAGTAAAAGATGCAAAATCCGATAACGAAAAAAATAAAAAATCAGCTCAACAGAGACTATTAGATACAAATAGCGAAATCGATGGCGAATTGTCACCAGAACACACTAACAATTTAGAGCAGGCAATTAAGGATAGCAGTTCCTGGATATTCAGAAGAACTGTATCGGACGCTAAAATTGAGAATTATGAGATCTTCTTTGCGGAACCACTTCATGTGGGATACAGACGCAGAAAGGGGCTTCCTGATCTTGAACAACCTAATGATCTGTTCGCTGACGAAAATCGTGAGAGCGTACTGCAAAACTATAAAAGCGGCTCCCATGAAAGCTTAAGGTTTGGATTTAAAGCTCAATTACTTGATTTAGCAATCAGACCTAGCCTTCGCGCCGACCCGAAATACGTACACCTATGGGTCAAACGAAATGGCGAAGCCTTTAATAGTTCTTCACCGCAAATAAAAATTAGAGACCTCTTAATACCTTTTAAGCCTAACAAATTACCAAAAGGCCCGCTCCAATCACCGCGAAAACTTATAGACCTAGCCAATGTAGAGTCTAAAATGTCTATTGTATCTGGCGCGGATGAAGTTGATGAGTTAGGGTCAGATAAAATTGAGTTCTCGGATTCTGATATCGCAATCTCGAAACTAGAGCCATACCTAGGGAAAGTCGTCGTGAATATCCCTGAAGAGGAGTGGATCGGTAGCCCTGAGTGGTTGACCTACAAAGCGTCACCAAAAGTCTACAGCTTAGATTATATCCGCTTTCTATTGTTAACACCTGAGATGCTAGAGGTTTATCGCTGCTTGCAATCAGGAAAAAGACATGCCCGCCTATCTGAAGTCGATTTTCTATCATTATCTATTCCAGTAGCAGATAAATCACAACAGAACAAAGTAGCAAAAAAATGCCAAGAAAAAATGAATTTAATACTAACAAAAAGAGATGAAATCTCGTCACTCAGAAAAGAAATTGATGACATAGCGACTATTCACGACTAGTTTAAACCACAAGAAAAAAAAGCGTTGGAAGCAGATCACATCTATCATTTACAAATGATAGATGTGATCTGCTTCCAACGTTATTTCTTCGACATGCATTGCTATAGATAACACCAGGATCATAGTTTAGAACAGCTTTTTTACTTGTTATTCAGCAAGAAGCTTGACGTTGGGGCTTTCGAAGGTTGCAGGAAAAGGGTCTGCACGATACCCTCCCACCGTCGCTGCAAATTCAGCGACCGGGTGTGAGAGCCCGCAACAATCAAGGCGCAAAGCGCCCCAAAACCAATCGTGGCGTTTTTTTCGTCTGCGATATGGCTTTATGGCGGCTGTGCGTGGGAGACCTTCGGGTCTACCGGTTGCCTTGATTGCCGGTTTCTCACCCCGCGCACGGCTGTCACCCAAGCTCGTGAGAAGGCTCGTGGCAGCTCCTCAAATCAAGGATGTTGACCATGACCAAGATAAATCCGTTTGAAATTTGGCTTTCCCCTCTAGGCAATTCCCAATCGCGTAACACCCTCCCTCATTGCCTCTCCATCATCGGAGGTGGTCAATGACCGATCAATCAGACCTCAAAACCATCGGCCTAACCCCCGCCATCTACTGCTCCGATCAACCCCTCTTCCACGTCTCTCACGGCGTCCCCCTCGGCGATGCATTAGCCATGGCTTCTGATTTTCTGTTTCTCGCCAAGAAGCTGACCGAAGATGCCGCCTACGCCAGAGATACCGACCGCCATGCTTGGACCGCGCATTACTTGACCGCGATGAGTAAGGCGGTGGTTGATGATGCGGTGAAGGTGCTTGCGCGGGATCGAGATTCTGCGCAAGCACCTGAGCGGGCGGCGACATCTGAAGGGTAGTGGCTGGAGAATGGCGGGATGGTTTTGATGCCGGTGGGTGACCGGTATGACGCCTGTGGGAGTGAGCTGCTTGGGATGGTGGCCGGGCATCAGTATTGATGTTGGCTGAGCTGGCGCTTTCGCGAGCAAGCTTCGCTCCTACAGGGGTTGCGGTTGTCTGACAGGGATTGTTAGCCCCGAGCTTTTCGGGGCTTTTAGTTGATCAGATCAAAGCGGGGCTTTTTATCCAGCGTGAATGTTTATAGGGCCTTTGGTTTACAGCGCAATAAATCAACGCATCTGCTCCCTGGAATTGCCCACGGATCTGATGCTGTTTCTCACCCGTAATGCTTGCTATACATCCTCCATCGACAAGCCCTCAAAGCATTGAGCCAGTGCGTGAGCGCCCCACGCCCCGCTCATCTAGACTTAATGGATAGTCGTAGGCAGAACCGAACACGTCGCTTTGGTGCGGATGATTCAAAGGCGGCGTGGCAAGCTGCGTGATATGCCTGAAGAGGTGCGGCAAAGACCGCGCCGGGCACAACAAGATGCCCACTCAGGGTGCCCTGGCCAACGGTCTGAAAATGCCACGAAACCGTGACGTGGTGTGAACGCCGCAGCCGACACTTTCGGACGACCGACAACCGCCTGGTTTGTCCGTGACCGTGAGGAATGCTGTATGTCTGATGAGATGTTGCACCTGCCTATGGTCAACAGCCTGCTGGAGCGCCACAAGGGTTTACCCGGCGCATTGTTACCGATCCTTCATGATATTCAGGAGGGCATCGGTTATATCCCCGATGCCGCCGTTCCCGAGATTGCCCACGCCCTCAACCTGAGTCAGGCCGAGGTTCGCGGGGTGATCAGCTTCTACCATGACTTCCGCACCGCGCCTCCTGCCCGACATATCCTGCGTCTGTGCCGGGCCGAGTCCTGCCAGAGCCGTGGCGCCGAGCAGCTCGCGGCGCAATTGCGCGACCGCCTGCAACTGGACGACCACGGCAGCAGTGCCGACGGCAACATCAGTCTGCGCCCGGTGTATTGCCTCGGCGCCTGCGCCTGCTCACCTGCCCTGGAGCTGGATGGTCAGGTGCATGCGCGGCTCACTGCCGAACGCCTGGATGCCCTGCTCAACGCTTGCCAGGAGGACGCATGATGCCGACGCTTTATCTGCCCTGTGATTCTCTTGCCCGTGCCGTAGGCGCCGATGAGGTGGCCGTGGCCCTGACCACTCAGGCCCGGGAGCGCGGTCTGTCGTTGGACTTGCAACGCACCAGCTCGCGCGGCCTGTACTGGCTGGAACCGCTACTGGAAATGGACAGCCCGCAAGGTCGTATCGGCTTCGGCCCGCTGACCGCTGCCGATGTGCCGTCCGTGCTCGATGCGCTGCAAGGCGAGCCGTCCGCTCATCCGTTGGCCTTGGGGCTGGTGGAGGAGTTGTCTTATCTGAAAACCCAACAACGCCTGTTGTTCGCCCGCGCCGGCATTACCCGGCCGCTGTCGTTGGAGGATTACCGGGCTCATGGCGGCTTCGAGGGCTTGACCCAGGCCATCGCTCTGGGCGGCGAGCAGACCGCGACTGCAGTATTCGATTCCGGCCTGCGTGGCCGTGGCGGCGCGGCTTTCCCGGCCGGGATCAAATGGCGCACGGTGCGCGCTACCCAAGCGACGCAGAAATACATTGTGTGCAACGCCGACGAAGGCGACTCCGGCACCTTTGCCGACCGCATGTTGATGGAAGGCGACCCCTTCCTGCTGATCGAAGGCATGGCCATTGCCGGCATCACCGTCGGCGCCAGCTACGGCTACATCTATGTGCGCTCGGAATATCCACAGGCCGTGGCCACCCTGCGCGAGGCGCTGGACATCGCCCGGGCCGCCGGTTACCTCGGCGCCAATGTCGGCGGCAGCGGATTGGCCTTCGACATGGAAGTGCGGGTCGGTGCCGGCGCTTACATCTGCGGTGAGGAAACCGCACTGCTGGACTCCCTCGAAGGCAAGCGCGGGATCGTCCGCGCCAAGCCGCCGATCCCGGCCTTGCAGGGCCTGTTCGGCCTGCCGACCCTGGTGCACAACGTGCTGACCCTGGCCTCGGTGCCAATGATTATGGCCAAGGGCGCGCAGTTCTATCGCGACTACGGCATGGGCCGTTCCCTGGGCACCATGCCCTTCCAGCTGGCGGGCAATATTCGTCACGGCGGTTTGGTGGAACGGGCCTTTGGCCTGACCCTGCGCGAATTGGTGGAAGACTACGGCGGCGGGACCGCCAGTGGCCGGCCGCTGAAGGCCGCGCAGGTTGGCGGCCCTCTCGGCGCCTGGGTGCCGCCGTCGCAATTCGATACGCCGCTGGATTACGAAGCCTTCGCCGCCATGGGCGCGATGCTCGGCCACGGTGGTGTGGTGGTGGCAGATGACACGTTGGACATGGCCCACATGGCGCGCTTCGCCATGCAGTTCTGCGCCGAAGAATCCTGTGGCAAATGCACACCGTGCCGTATCGGCTCGACCCGGGGCGTTGAGGTGATAGACCGCCTGCTGGCCGCGCCTGACCAGAGCGGTCGCGATGAACAGGCGATCATCCTCAAGGACCTGTGCGACACAATGCAATACGGTTCGCTGTGCGCGTTGGGCGGCATGACCTCTTATCCGGTCGTCAGCGCCCTCAAGCACTTCCCCGCCGACTTCGGTCTGCAAGCCTCGGAGGCCGAGCAATGATTACTGTATTCGACCCGAAAACCGATATGGATCTGGGTACCCCGGCCCGCGAAAGCCAGGTGCAAGTCACCCTGAACATCGACGGCCAAAGCATCAGCGTGCCCGAAGGCACCTCGGTGATGCGCGCTGCCGCGTTACTGGGCACCACCATCCCCAAACTGTGTGCCACCGACAGCCTGGAAGCCTTCGGCTCCTGCCGCATGTGCCTGGTGGAGATCGACGGCATGCGCGGCTACCCCGCATCCTGCACCACGCCGGTCAGCGAAGGCATGACCGTGCACACCCAGACGCCGAAGCTCGCGACCCTGCGCCGCAACGTCATGGAGCTGTACATCTCCGATCACCCGCTGGATTGCCTGACCTGCTCGGCCAACGGCAACTGCGAGCTGCAAACCGTCGCCGGCCAGGTCGGCCTGCGGGAAGTGCGTTACGGATATGAGGGCGAGAACCATCTGGACGACGTGAAGGACACGTCCAACCCGTACTTCGACTACGACCCGAGCAAGTGCATCGTCTGCAACCGCTGTGTGCGCGCCTGCGAAGAGACCCAGGGTACGTTTGCCCTGACCATTACCGGGCGCGGGTTCGAATCCCGGGTCGCGGCCGCCGGTGGCGAGGACTTCCTCGACTCGGAATGCGTGTCCTGCGGCGCCTGTGTGCAAGCCTGCCCGACCGCGACACTGATGGAAAAAAGTGTGGTCGAACTGGGTCAGCCCGAACATAGCGTCATCACCACCTGCGCCTATTGCGGTGTGGGCTGTTCGTTCCGCGCCGAGATGAAAGGCGACCAACTGGTGCGCATGGTTCCAGACAAGAACGGCCAGGCCAACCACGGCCACTCCTGCGTCAAGGGGCGCTTTGCCTGGGGCTACGCGACCCACCCGGATCGCATCACCAAGCCGATGATCCGCAAGTCCATTAACGACCCTTGGCAGGAAGTCAGCTGGGATGAAGCGGTGACTTACGCCGCCAGCGAATTCCGCCGGTTGCAGCAAAAATACGGCCGCGATTCCATTGGTGGCATCACCTCCAGCCGCTGCACCAATGAAGAAACCTACCTGGTGCAAAAACTGGTGCGCGCCGCGTTCGGCAACAACAACGTCGACACCTGTGCGCGGGTCTGCCACTCACCGACCGGCTATGGCCTGAAACAAACCCTGGGCGAGTCCGCCGGCACACAGAGTTTCGACTCGGTGATGCAGGCTGACGTGATCCTGGTGATGGGCGCCAACCCCAGCGACGCTCACCCGGTGTTCGCCTCCCAGCTCAAGCGCCGTCTGCGTGAAGGCGCGCGACTGATCGTCATCGACCCACGCCGTATTGACCTGGTGGACACGGTGCATGCTCGCGCCGAACTGCACCTGGCCCTGCGTCCGGGCACCAACGTCGCCATGCTCAACGCCCTGGCCCACGTCATCGTCACCGAAGGCTTGCTCAACCAGGCCTTTATTGACGCCCGTTGCGAGGGCAACGATTTCGCTCACTGGAAAGAGTTCGTCAGCCGAGCGGAAAACTCGCCGGAAGCCCTTGGCCCTGTCTGCGGCGTAGAACCTGCCGATATCCGTGCCGCTGCACGCTTGTATGCCACCGGCGGTAACGCGGCGATCTATTACGGCCTGGGCGTCACCGAGCACAGCCAGGGCAGTACCGCGGTCATGGGCATTGCCAACCTGGCCATGGCCACCGGCAACATCGGTCGCGAAGGCGTGGGCGTGAACCCGTTGCGTGGGCAGAACAACGTTCAGGGCTCCTGCGACATGGGCTCCTTCCCCCACGAACTACCCGGTTACCGTCACGTCTCCAACGAGGTGGTACGGACGCAGTTCGAACAGGCCTGGAATGTTACCCTGCAACCCGATCCGGGCCTGCGCATTCCCAACATGTTCGAGTCTGCACTGGCCGGCAGCTTCAAGGGCCTGTACTGCCAGGGCGAAGACATCGCCCAGAGCGACCCCAACACCCAACACGTCACCGCGGCGCTGTCGGCCATGGAATGCATCGTGGTGCAGGACATTTTCCTCAACGAAACCGCCAAGTTCGCCCATGTGTTCCTGCCGGGCGCCTCGTTCCTGGAAAAAGACGGCACCTTCACCAACGCCGAGCGGCGCATCTCCCGGGTACGCAAGGTCATGGAGCCTCTGGGCGGCAAGGCCGACTGGGAAGGCACCGTGGCTCTGGCTAACGCCCTGGGCTATCCGATGAATTACAAGCATCCATCGGAAATCATGGATGAGATCGCCAGCCTGACGCCGACCTTCACCAACGTCAGCTACGCCGCACTGGATAGTCACGGCAGCCTGCAATGGCCATGCAACGCCGCGGCACCAGACGGCACGCCAACCATGCACATTGAGGAATTCGTGCGTGGCAAGGGGCGCTTCATGCTCACCGGCTACGTGCCGACCGAGGAGAAGGTCAACAGTCGCTATCCGCTACTACTGACCACCGGGCGCATCCTCAGCCAGTACAACGTCGGCGCCCAGACCCGCCGCACTGAAAACGTCGCCTGGCACGACGAAGACCGCCTGGAAATCCACCCGACCGACGCCGAGAGCCGTGGGATCAACGAAGGCGATTGGGTCGGCATCGGCAGCCGCGCCGGCCAGACCGTACTGCGGGCACGAGTCACCGAACGGGTTGCCCCAGGCGTGGTGTACACCACCTTCCACTTCCCTGAGTCGGGTGCCAACGTGATCACCACCGACAACTCCGACTGGGCTACCAACTGTCCGGAGTACAAGGTCACCGCCGTGGAGGTCAGCCGCGTCTATCACCCTTCCGAGTGGCAAAAACGCTATCAGGCATTCAGCGACGAACAACAACGCCTGCTCAACGAACGTCGCCATGAACGCGGCGCCGGGACAAAAGCCGAGGTACGCCGATGAGTACGGAAAACCTGATCAAGATGGTCAACCAGATCGCCCAATACTTTGCCAGCGAACCGGATCAGCAACAGGCCGTGCTCGGCGTGCGCAATCATCTGCAGATGTACTGGACGCCCGGCATGCGCAAGGAGTTGCTGGCCTGGCAGACGGCGCATCAGGGAGCAGACTTGCACCCGCTGGCGCAGGCAGCGGTCAGTGGGGCGGGCTGGGAGGCTTAGGTTTACACGATCCTTGGGGAAGATTGCCCCTTGGCCTGTTGGCTGAAAACTGTGGCGAGGGAGCAAGCTCCCTCGCCACATGTGAGCATGTGTTGCGAGTCTTTCGGGACTAATGCACCGGCAACACCACCAACGCCTCCAAACCGCCCATCGACCGATTACTCAGGGTCAGCTCACCTCCGTGTTCCAGCACAATCGCTCGCGCCGCCGATAACCCCAAACCAACACCCCCGGTGCTTTTGTTGCGCGAGCCTTCCATGCGAAAGAACGGTGCGAACACTTGTTCAAGGCAGGCATCTGGAATACCCGGTCCACGGTCCAGTATTTTGATCCGCACCTCTCCAGTACCGGGAATCAGTTCAATCTCCGGCTCACTACCGTACTTAATGGCGTTATCAAGCAAGTTGGTGATCACCCGTTTGAGCCCCAACGGTCGACCAAAATACACCAGCCGCAGCGGCCCGCTGAAGGCAATCTCGATACGCTGATCGCGGTAATCATCGAGCAGGGTTTGCAGCAGTTCCGCCAGATCAAACTGGGTGGCCGGTTCAAGCCTGGCGTCGTCGCGGAAGAATTCCAGCGCCGAGTTGATCATCGCCTGCATTTCATCCACGTCACGAAACAGCCGCTGCTGTTGCTCGGTATCTTCGATGAACTCGCCACGCAGGCGCATCCGCGTCAGAGGGGCGCGCAGGTCGTGAGAGATGGCGGCAAGCATTTGCGTGCGGTCGCGAATGAAGTGCTGCAACTGGGCCTGCATGGCATTGAACGCGAGAATCGCCTGACGGATTTCGTGGGGACCGAGTGGTTCGATCGGCGGTGCGCGGAAGTCCACGCCGAAGCGGCGGGCGCCTTCGGCAAAGCGCTGCAAAGGTGTGGCGAGGCGCCGGGTGGCGATCAGCGCGACCAGGGCGGTGGAGATCAGCACCAGCAGGATCACGATCAGGTAGCGTGGCGTTTCGTCGAGCCCCCAACTGCGCGAGGGCGCGGAGAACATCAGCCACGATGCGTCGGACAACTCGATCAGCAGCGCGTAATGTGCGTCCGCCGTATGCTCCTTCCAGTCGGCCGGTTCATAGGCTTCGATGCGCCGGTCAGGGGCTCTGAGCATCGGCTGCAGGATGCTCGACCCGATGTCGGACTTCGGATCTTCCACTGTTGGCAGATTGAGATCGTGCCGATCAGGGTGCCAAGTGATTGTGAAGCCGCTCTCGTTGGCGGCTTGCGCCAATGAGGGGCGCAGAGCCGTCGGAGCGGCCTCGATGACACGGGTGATGGCGGCGGCTTTTTCCAGCAGGCCGATTTCGGTCAGCGGCGGACGCGCCCACACGCCGGCCAGTTGGATAAATAATCCGTTGAGCGCCAGTGAAATGAGCATGGCCAGAATGATCGTCAACGCGATCCAGCGCGCCACCGTATCTTGCGGCCAGTCCCGCTTCAGCCAGCTCATCGCCGCGTCACGCTGGGCGTGAACAGGTAACCACCATTGCGCACGGTGCGAATCATTGCCGGGCGCTTGGTATCGGACTCGAGCTTGCGGCGCAAGCGGCTGACTTGAACGTCGATGCTGCGATCGAACGCTTCATGGCAATGCCCGCGCGCCAGGTCCAGCAACTGCTCGCGGGTGAGAATGCGCTGCGGGTGCTCGACGAAGACCAACAGCAAGTCAAACTCACCGGCCGATAGGGGGATCATCACGTTGTCCGGCGAGCGCAACTCACGGCGAGTGACGTCCAGGTGCCAGTCAGCGAAATCAATCAGCGGCCGTGGCCGTTCCTGCGGCACCGGACGACGCTCGTCCACACGCCGCAACACAGCGCGCACTCTGGCCAGCAGTTCACGGGCATCGAAGGGTTTGGTCAGATAATCATCGGCGCCCAGCTCCAGCCCGACCACCCGGTCACTGAGCTCGCTCATGGCCGTAAGCATGATCACCGGCATTGCATATCGAATCCGCAGTTGCTGACACAGGATCAGCCCGCTGTCGCCGGGCAACATCACGTCCAGAATGATCAGGTCCGGTGCCTGGCGCTCTATGGCCGCCCACAGCGACGCACCGTCTGTGGCGACCTCGACACTGTAGCCGTGCTGCACGAAGAATTTTTTCAGTAGATCGAGGACTTCAAGATCGTCGTCCACAATTAAAAGGCTGTTCACCGAAGGTCACTTAAGGGGGCGAATGGAACCGCCATCTAAAACCATTCAAGGCAGCGAGTCATATATTTCAATCTTGCAACAAAACGTCATCGCCGCAATAAACCAGACATCTTCTCGCAAGGCATGGGGCTCAGTATCTCGGCGAATTCCTCCCGAGCCCCCTCCATGATGCCTTTCAAGTGTGCTCCCCGGCTGGCCCGTAATACTTCGATTGCTGTGCTGACCGCTGGGTTGACGGGTTGCAGCAGCCAACCGCCGTCTACCACCAACGTGAGCTGCGCCGACGTCGCCTATTCGGTGTACGACCCGGCGGAGCCATTCAATCGCGGGGTCTTCGCGTTTAACCGGGTGCTCGATGACTACGCTCTGGCGCCGGTCGCTCGCGGCTATCGTTACATGCCGGACTTTTTCCAGACCGGTGTGCATAATTTTGTGGCGAACTTCGGCGAGCCCAAGGTCTTTATCAATGACCTGCTGCAAGGCAACCCGATGCGCTCAGTCAATACCATGGGGCGTTTCGTGCTCAACACCACAGTCGGGGTGGTGGGTTTGATCGACGTTTCCGGCATGGCCGAAATCCCGCGTCACAATGCGGACTTCGGCCAAACCTTCGGCGTGTGGGGCATCGGCAACGGTCCGATCGTCGAGCTGCCATTGCTTGGAACCTCCAACAGTCGCGACGCCGCCGGCCGCGTGCTCGACTTTGTGATCGATCCGTTCGGCAGTAACAGCGATACCGTGGATACGCTGTCCACTATCAGCACTGTCGGCGGCATCATCGATGGTCGGGCAGAAGCCTTACCACTGACCGACAGCCTGCAAAAACTGCCGGACTACTACAGCGCTCTGCGTAACGTGGTTGCCGAGCGTCGTGCCGCTTACGTAGCCGATGGCAAACAAGGCTCGCCAGAGCACACCACCCCACAGTGCACAGGAGCAGCGGCCGATGGGTTCTGAAAGCAATAGCCTGACTCTGCAGAAACGGGTAATCCAGCAAGATCCAGCCAATCTGCATTGTCGGGAAATCACCCTGCGCCTGTCAGCGGACTGTCGCCAACTGGTGCTCAGTCGCTACACCGAACACTACGGCCAGGCAGTGGTGCGTTGGATCGAGCGTAGCCATACGGTGTCAGTAGCCGAACTGTTGCGCTGGCTCGTGGCCAATGGCGAGGTGGAGGTCACGCGAGCTGATAGTCAGTCACTGTCTTGATTTCAGGGGGATGATACGGAGGATGGTAGTCTTCCGGTCGTCATCCCCTGCGAAGCCTACAGCGAAACTGAGAGAAATCTGTCTGCCCTCGCATAGTTACTGCCGCCCTTACCAGCAATCAGGCTCGCACATAGACCCAAGCGCTGATGCCGGACTTGAGGGTCACACTGATGCGTTTGTAGTCCGCCACCTCGTATTCGTCGGCCGCGACCAGCTCTTGGGCCGTGATTTCGAAAACAGTGCCGGCGATCTCGTCCGACACGTCGCCACTCTCCTGCACGATCGGATGATGGGTTTTCCCACTAGCGGCCAACACCGCCGGATCGATTATCTCGACCAGGTTCTGCTTGTAACCTGGCAGGCTGTCCAGGCGCCCTTTCAACTCGCGCCCGAAGGTGGACAGCTGAACGGCCCGGTCCTGCAAAGTACCGTAGGAGAACAGCAGAACCGGTTGCTCTGTTTGGTTTGGCATGAGGTTTCCTTGATCAGATAAGCAAGTCTTCGTAGAACGCTCCGAAAGGGCGCTCAGGGTGGGCGATCTGGATTTCCAGAATCCACAGGCCGGTTGTCGGGCACTTGTCTAAATCCCCGAGGTCGCCACCACGGTGAATCGCATGAGGGAAATCGCTGACTCTATGGCCTTTGATGTCGAGGTTGAGCTTCCATCCCATGGCTTGCGCCTGGTCAGCCGCATAGCGGTAAAGCTCCATGCCGGAAACCCGCTCGCTACGCCAAAAGCCGTCGACCCGATTGAAAAGCTCCCGAGAGGCCGCAGCACAGGCGATCATTTCCGGGTCGGAACCGGTGGTGAAAGTCGCCCCTGCATCACCTTCGTGCCCTTGCCAGACCGCGCCCATGTCGACGAAAAAAATATCTTCGTCACCCAGCACAGGATCGCCATCGGAGCGCTGTTTGAACGTCTTGAGCGTATTGGCGCCAAAGCGGATCAGCAGCGGGTGCCAGATGCGATCCATGCCAAGTTCCGACAGAACCTGTTTACCCAGTGACTGGGCTTTGGACTCGCGCATGCCGGGAGAAACAACCCGGGCAATCTGTTCGATGGCCTTCCAGGTCATCTGCTGCGCATGGCGCATCGTTTCCAGCGTGTAACGCTCGCCTACTGCTTCTTTACCGCTCAGAGCCGTTGTCATCGATCATTCCTTTTGTACGAATTCTCGCTGTATATTTTTATATATTGCGATACTCGATAAAAAAGATATAGCCATGATCCAGGCTAAAGA